>NZ_JBDQQT010000002.1:0-364033 GCF_039888625.1 Pseudomonas sp. CAU 1711 | reverse complement strand
TCGACACCGGTGTAACCCGCGTCGGCACCGACCATGTTTTCCTCGCCATGCAGCAGTTTGTCGACCTGGGTAACGTCTGCAACGTTGGCAGCCGTCCCCACCACGCTGTGCACCAGGCCCGACGATGCGGGATTGCCAGTGCCGTTTTTCAGCCCAGCTGTTGGCCTTAGCCTTGTCGACTCCAACTGGGCGGCCGATGCGAAAGACGCCTTGCTTGGTTTGCAGCTCCCTGTAGTGGCTGAAGTGGATGTGCGCAGTCGAGGCCTCAAAGTTGATCTTGTCGAGCTCTTCTTTCAGCACATAGCTCGGGTAGCAATCGCCATAGCCGCCAGTGGTGCTGCGGTCGGCATGGCCGACCAGGGCCTTGCCGATCAGCATGTCCAGCTTCTGTCGGCGAAACTGATTGATGAGCGTATGCCGCAGGCCATGAAAAGTCAGTTCATCATCACCGAGTCCGCATTGACCCAAGAAGCCTTTGTCATCTTTGTCTGAGCCTCGATACCAGCGGCTGGCCGTGTGCCCGGGTGAGAGGTCGCCATAAGCGCGGAGATTTTCAAAAAGCGGCGCTGACAGATCACCGCCATTTGCCTCCAGGCGCAGCTGATGAAACGCCAAGAAGCCGGCTTCAAGAATGACCTTATGTAGCGGCACGAGTCGCTCCGAGTCGGCGGTTTTCAGCTGTCGGGCTCCAGAGCTGCTGATGCTGATTACCCAGACGCCCAGCTCTTCGCGAATATCCCCCAGCTGAAGCTGGCAGAGTTCGCTCAAGCGAGCGCCGCTATAGAGGCCGAGCAGTGGCAGCCAAAAACGGTAGTCATCCAGGCGCCAGCGCGGCGGCGCCTTGAGCGTATAGACTGGGCCATTGAGCAGTTGCTCAATCTGTCTGGGAGTATAGGTGCGCTTCCGTGGCGCGGCTGCGCCCTTCGTGCTGAATGAAAGTCCGGCAGCCAGATTCTCTTTCAAATACCCCTGGTCGTGCGCATAGCTGATGAGTGCGCGTGCCAGCTCGAAAAACTTTTTGGCTGTCCTGGCATTCAGGGGCTCGTACTTGCCGCTCTGAATAATCTGACTCAGGGGCTGATAGCGAGTGGCGCGCAAGCGATGCCGATTTTTGGGGTAGCTGCGCAGCTGATCGCGCAAAGCGTTGAAGTCCGCGCGGGTCAGCGTGCTGAGTGGGCGATGTCCTCCGATTAGCTCTGCCAACCCCTCCAGGCGAGCATGCATAGTGATGCGCGTACGCGGATTCTTCCACGCCCCTTCGCGTACCTGGCGCTCTTCGAACTCCCGGGTGAGGGCGCCGAAGTGCCGGCAGTTCTCATGAGAGAGTGGTGGCTGGACCAGCGGGTCGTTGGAGGCAGGTGCATCAAACAAGGCTTGTAGCTTTGCGTTCTGGGCAGGTGACAAAACACTGCCGAGAGCATTCAGCAGTGCGAGCGTGCCAGCGTCCTGGGGCGCTTTGACGGCGTCGTTTGCCGCGCTCATGTCGGGTAGGGTGTACATGGGCTCTGCAGGTGGGACTGGGCCAAGCATGCGCCGGATCAGGGCCTGAATTTCTTGCAGAGCGCGCTCATAGGCATCCGCTGAAGGGGCTTCGATGAAGCTTTTAACCAGAATCTTGTCGATCTGGCCGAGGCTGAAATGCAGCAGGATCGACGCGAGGATCGGTGAGCTGGTCAGTAGTTCGACACGCAGTTCATCGGGATGACGGGGCGCGCCGTTGAGTCGCGCGCCGGTCAGCGGAATAAGGAGCGTATAGAGCCCGCTTTCTTCCTGAAGAATCTGAAAGTTTTGGCAGAGTGTCAGGCGGTCGAGCTGTCCCGAGATCCGGCTGAAGTGAAACATGACGCTATGTGCGGAACGTGGCAGGCCTGGCGGAATATGCAGCAGGTGGCGGCCCTGATCGGGACGGGCAAAACACAGGTACTCGTAGAACGACAACATCGTGATAAGCGGGTGCCCGGCCTTGAAGCGACTCTTGGCCATCGGGGTGGTTTCCAGCACCGTGATGGCGCTGTAGATGTAAGCTGCGGCCGCGTTGGCAGTGACGTGGTCGTTGGTGCCGAGCGGCCAGTCGAAGCGGGTGAAACCGAACTTCAGTGCTTGGCGCAGGGCTTCGCTCGGATACAAGGCGAAGTGAATTTCCCCGCCCGGCTCATTGCAATAGAGCACGGTGTGCTCTTGGCACTCTTTCAGCAGGCGCTCATGCCCGACGCTCAGATCAGAGTTAGCCAGTACGGCAGGTGCAGGGCGGAGCGCCCAGATTTTCAGGTGGCTTTCGGTAAAACGGCTGATTTCGGCGTGAACAGTGGCCAGGTTTAGCAGAAAGCCCTCAGGATCCAGCTCAATCATGTCGGCGCTGCTGCGCCTAAGCAGATCTTCGAAGCGCGGGTTGAGATATTGGGCGAGATCGCGTGCGAGCGCTTCATCATGGCCGAGTGACCAGCGGATTTGTGCTGGCAGCTGCGGGTGATTGCCGATATAGCTCGGGAAGGTGAAGTAGTACTGGAAGCCGGTTTTGGCTTGATAGACCAGGTGCTGAACACCGGTTTTGCTTTGACGCTTGGACATGATGGCATACCTATTTGGATTCACAGTTGGACTGTGTGAAATCCAGTGCCATCAAATCGTGCCTGAAACCCGCGTTTTAGAGGGGTTTCAGGCTTTATTTGGTGGAGCCGGGGGGATTTGAACCCCCGTCCGCCAGCTCTCCGCTATCGGTTCTACATGCTTAGCCATCTCTACTGAGTTAACTCCGCGCCGCCCGAGTGGCAGGGTGCTTGGAGCGAGCTGCATAAGTTTTAGCCGTTACACCTGCAGCGTGCTTGGCGGCGATCCTGTTCTATCTGACAGACCAAATCTTCGGGTTTACAGGCATCCCCTAGGGTCTGCTGGCGCCCTTAGGCGGCCAGAGCGTAGTTGTCGTCGTTGGCAACTATGAAGTTGTGGCAGCGGATTTACGAGAACTGTCACCTACTCGGCATGCCCCTCAAGTTTTGCTACCGGCGTCGAATCCTAATCGGCCCCAGAACGGTCTTGCGAGGTTGGACGCGCAGTGTACGGCAAAGGTTCCTCAGCGTCGACCACCGATCTGCCCGTAGAATACTGGCCGTTCACCGGCCATGTGCCATTCTCTTGAAGTTAGATAACGAGGAGCGCTGGATGCCGCCCGCATTGCTCAAGCCCCTGCGCCGCTGGATCTGGCGGGCCTTTCTGCAGAGTGCACTGATTCCCCTGGTGCTGGTGGAGTCGGTGCTGATCGGCGTCTACCTGTATACCAACGAATCGATTCGCGAGGCCCAGGTCGGTTACCTGCAGAACAGCGCGGTGCAGGATCTGGACAGCGCCGTGCGCCGCGAGGGGCAGGTGATAGACAGCCGGCTGCGGGCCATCGAGGCGCAGGTCGGCATCTTCCGCGATGCGCTGGGCGAGGCCCTGGCCGACCGGCGTTTCGAGCCGGACGAGCTGGAGCGCATGCGCCACGCCAGCAGCCCGCAGGGTGTGTTCTACAGCCGCAGCGACGATGGTCGCGCCGCCTCCTTCTATTCCGCCAGCACCCCGCCCGAACGCCAGGATCGCGACAAGGCGCTGCGCCTGTCGCGGGTCGACCCGCTGATGCGTTCGATCAAGCAGGCCGACCCGCTGGTGGCGGCGGTCTACTTCAACAGCTTCGACAGCTACAACCGCATCTATCCCTACTTCGACGTGTTGCAGCAGTACCCGCACGACATGGTCATCCCGGAGTACAACTTCTATTACCTGGCCGATGCCGAGCACAACCCGCAGCGCAAGCCGGTGTGGACCGAGGTCTACCTGGACCCGGCCGGGTTGGGCTGGATGATGTCCGCGATAGCGCCGGTGTACCGCGACGATGTGCTCGAAGGCGTGGTGGGGCTGGATGTCACGGTCGGCCAGATGCTCGCCGAGATCGGCAATTTGCAGGTGCCCTGGCAGGGCTATGCCCTGCTAGTGGGGCGCGACAACGGTATCATGGCGCTACCGGAGGCCGGCGAGCAGGACTTCGACCTGCGTGAGCTGACCGACTATTCCTATGCCGAAGCGGTGAGCCGCGAGGTGCTCAAACCGGCCGACTTCAAGCTGGATCGCCAGCAGGGCCTGCACCCGCTGCTGACGGCCATGAGCGAGCGGCCGCACGGGGTGCAGGAGGTGCAGCTCGGGGGGCGTGGCCAGTTGATGGCCTGGAGCGAGATTCCGCAGACCGGCTGGCGCCTGCTGCTGGTGGTGGACGAGGCCGATATCTTCCGCGAGACCAATCGCCTGGCCGAGCAGTACCTGAATATCGGCTACCTGCTGATCGCCGGCCTGGTGTTCTTCTACCTGCTGTTCGGCAGCTGGATGTGGACGCGCTCGCGGCGCCTGAGCAACGAGCTGGGCGACCCCATCACCGGTATTGTCGGCATGATGCGCAGCCTGGGGGCCGGCGAGCGGCGGCCGGAGGCGCCGGCGACGGCGATTCGCGAGCTGGCCGAGATGGCGGTGGAGGTGCAGCATGCCGGCGAGCAGCTGCATGCCAGCGAGGAGAGCCGGCGCCAGGTGCAGCGTACCCTGGAGCTGGTCCTGGAGAGCACCACCGAGAGTCTCTGGGAGGTGGATGCCCAGAACCTCAGCATTCGTGTCAGCGAGCGCTTCGTGCGGCGTTTCGGCCTGCATGCCGATAGCATGCCGTTCGCCGAGTTCAACCAGCGTGTGCACCCGGACGACCTGCCGCGGGTGCGCCACCTGCGTCTGACCTTGGCCGACGACGGCCATGAGGATTTCTTCGAGGCCGAGTATCGCTATGCCGATCTCCAGGGCCGTTATGTCTGGCTGCTCAGCCGCGGCAAGGTGCTCGAGCGCGATGCCGAGGGCCGAGCGCTGCGCGCCGCCGGCACCCATGTCGACATCAGCGGCCTGAAGCAGGTGCAGGAGGATCTGCGTCGCGCCAGCCTGGAGGCGCAGGCGGCGAGCCAGGCCAAGAGCCGCTTCCTGTCGAGCATGAGCCACGAGCTGCGCACGCCGCTCAATGCCATCCACGGCTTCGCCCAGCTGATCGAGCTGGAGACGCAGGACCAGGAGGAGCGGCGCCAGGAGGCCGAGTATGCGCGGGAGATCGTCCAGGCCAGCCGCCATCTGACCTCGCTGGTCGACGACATCCTCGACCTGTCCAGCATCGAGAGCCGTCGCCAGCAGCTGCAGCTGCGGCCGGTTGAGATAGGGCCGCTGCTGCGCGGTTGCGCCGAGCTGGTGCAGCCCGAGGTGCAGCAGCGCCGCCTGCAGTTGCAGGTGCAGGCCGAGGCGAATCCGCCACTGTTCGTCATGGCCGACCCGCGTCGGCTGCGTCAGGTGCTGCTCAACCTGCTGTCCAACGCGATCAAGTACAACAGCTCGCAGGGCATGATCCGCCTGGGCTACGAGGTGCGCCCGGGCAGCGTGCGCCTGTGGGTGGACGACACCGGTACGGGGCTCAGCGCCGAGCAGCAGGCGCAGCTGTTCCAGCCCTTCCAGCGCCTGGGGCGGGAGAACTCCAATATCCCCGGTACCGGCATCGGCCTGGTGCTGAGCCGCGAGCTGGCCGAGCTGATGGGCGGCGAGATGGGCTTCTCCAGTAATGCCGGCCTGGGCAGCCGTTTCTGGATCGACCTGCCCAGTGCGGCGGAGCCGACTGGGCAGGGTGTGGCGGACGAGGTCGGCGCGACCGCGCCGCAGCGGGCGCTGGCCCAGGTGCTGTGCGTGGAGGACCACCCGGCCTGCATGAAGGTGCTGCAGGAGGGGCTGCGCGACCTGGCGCGGGTCGAAGGGGTGGCCTCGGTGCGCCGGGCCCAGCTGCATCTGGCCGAGCAGACGCCGGCGCTGGTGCTGCTCGACCTCGACCTGCCGGACGGCAGCGGCCTGGAGGTATTGGAGCATATGCGCGAGCAGCCGCGCCTGGCCTCGGTGCCAGTGCTGGTAGTCAGTGCCGTGGCCGACGAGCAGCTGCTGGCCGAGGTGCGGGCCAAGGGCGCGAGCGCCAGCCTGCTCAAGCCGGTGGACCTGCAGAAGTTGCGGCAGGCGGCGTTGGCGCTGCTCGGCGAGGAGGGCTGAGCGGTTACTCGCTGGCCTGCAGCAGATTGAGCGCCTCATCCAGTATCTTTAGCGCTTCGCTGTGATTGCCGGCCTTGTGCAACTCCTCGCCTTCGGCGCGCAGGCGCTGCACTTCGGCCAGCACCTCGGGGTCGGCCGGTGGCTCGCTCGCCAGCATGGCATCGATCCTGGCCATTTCCCGTGGGCAGTGCATGGCCAGTGCCGGGGCGCTCAGCAGGGTGACGAGGAGCGCGATGGCTAGGTGGCGCATGGCGGTTCTCCTGCGGTGGACTGCAGGCAGTATGGCAGGCGAATCGGCCGTCGCTGGCCGTCGACGCCGTTCGCGCCGCAGTTAATAGGGGCACGGCGTTTCTGCCGGTACGGGACCGGTAGGAGCGTAATGCTGTTCACTTAGCGGCATCACGGCCGGACTTTTCTTGGTTCTGGTATGCGGCTGTCGTTCTCCCTCTCCCCCGGGGTGAGGGACTCGCCAAAACGCCCTCCCCCCCAGCCCCTCTCCCGGCGGGAGAGGGGGCACTTAGGGCACCTTTTACCGGGAGAACATCCAAGCGAGGGCATGGCGCAGTATGCCCTCAAGCAGACACACGCCAGAGAAATGCCGCGACTCTGTAAAGAGCTCGCTCCTAGGTGCAGCTGCCTTGGTTTTCCCGAAAACGCCAGTGACACGCGAAGCGGCGCCTGAGCGACGCGACGGGACAAGGCTCAGCGCGGACGGGTGACGCGATCGACCAGGTAGACCAGGCCGTGGTAGTCGATGCCGCTGTGGCTCGACAGGCCTATCTCGCAGGTGCGGCTGGTGGAGATGCCCTCCGTGCAGTGTCGTACCGCTTCCTTCAGCGAGCGCAGCGCATGGGCGTTCAGCTCGGGGTGAGTGAAACCCTTGTCGCCGGCGAAGCCACAACAGTGGATGCCCTCGGGAATCACCACTTCCCTGGTGCAGCGGCGGGCGATTTCGATCAGGCCCTGGGCCTCGCCCAGGTGCTGGGTGGAACAGGTCACATGCACGGCCACCGGTTGCTCCTGCGGGGTGAACTCCAGGCGCTGCAGCAGATGCTCGCGGATGAAGCGCACCGGTTCGTACAGCGACAGGCGCGGGTCGAGGCCTGCCTGCAGTAGGCGCAGGGTGCAGGGGCTGGTGTCGCAGTAGATCGGGTCGAGCCCGCCGCGGCTGGCCTGGAGCAGGGCGTCGACCAGCTCCCGCTGCTTGGCGGCGGCCTGCTCGGGGTAGCCCTTGGAGGCGAATGGCTGGCCGCAGCACAGGTTGTCCTGATGCTCGGGGAACACCACCTGAAAGCCGGCCTTCTCCAGCAGGGCGCGGGTCTTGTCGATCAGTGGAGTCTGCTCGGCGTCGCCGAACGCCGGGCCCATGCTGCGCGAGACGCAGGCGGCCAGATAGACCACCCGTGGCCGCGAGTCGTCCGGCGCCGGGGCGAAACGAATCGGCCGCACCGCCTGTGGCATGGCCGGCGTCCACAGCGGCAGCCCGGCCTTCTCGTGCAGGGCGTGCGAGGCCCTGGCCAGCAGCGGTGCGCCGAGCAGGCGGCGCGCGCCGCTCGCCGCGCGCAGGGTCAGGCGGGCGCCCTGGAGTGCGCTGGCGAAGTGGCCGGCCAGCCACTGCGCGCCGGCGTGATGGCCCGCGTCGCGGCCGCGCAGCTGGCGCACCAGGTCGCCGGTGTTGATGCCCACCGGGCAGCGCTGCGCGCACAGGCCGGTGGCGGCGCAGCTGTCCACGCCCTGATAGCGGTAGGCCGCCTCCAGCTCGCGGGTGTCGATGCCCGCACGTTTCCTGGCCTGGATATCGCGCCAGATGACGATGCGCTGGCGCGGCGTCAGGGTCAGGCCGCGCGACGGGCAGACCGGCTCGCAGAAGCCGCACTCGATGCACTTGTCGACGATGGCGTCGGCGGCCGGCAGCGGCTTGAGATGCTTGAGGTGGATCTGCGGGTCCTGCGACAGCACCACGTCCGGGTTGAGGATGCCCAGCGGGTCGAGCAGGCGCTTGATCCGCCACATCAGCTGGTAGGCCTCGCTGCCCCATTCCAGCTCGACGAAGGGCGCCATATTGCGCCCGGTGCCGTGCTCGGCCTTGAGCGCGCCGCCGAACTCGACCGCCACCAGTTGCGCCACGTCCCGCATGAAGGCCTCGTAGCGGGCGACCTGGGCCGGATCGTCGAAGCCCTGGGTGAAGACGAAGTGCAGATTGCCCTCCAGGGCATGGCCGAAGATGATCGCATCAAAGTAGCCGTGCCGGTCGAACAGCTGTAGCAGGCGCAGCACGCCGTCGGCCAGCGCCTCGATCGGGAAGGTGACGTCCTCGATGATCACCGTGGTGCCGCTGGCGCGCACCGCGCCGACGGCCGGAAAGGTTTCCTTGCGCATCTTCCACAGCTGCTCGTAGACGGCCGGGTCGCTGCTGAAGTCGACCCGTTTCTCCAGCGGGAAGTCGGCTATGGCCGCCATGATCCGCTCGACCTGTTCCTGCAGCAGCGCCTGGCTGGCGGCGCGCGACTCGACTAGCAGGGCGCAGGCGCCAGCCGACAGCCCGGCGATCCAGTCCGGCATGCCCGCCATGGCCTGCACCGAGCGCAGGCTGCGGCGGTCGAGCAGCTCCACGGCGGAGACCGCCTGCTGCTTGAGCCGCGGCACCGCCTGGCAGCAGCTGCGCACGTCGGGGAACACCAGCAGGGCGCTGGCCTTGTGCGGATGCTCGACCACCGTGTGGTAGGTCACCGCGCTGATAAAGCCCAGGGTGCCTTCCGAGCCGACCATCAGGTGGCTGAGGATCTCCAGCGGCTCGTCATAGTCGACCAGGGCGTTGAGCGAGAAGCCGGTGGTGTTCTTCAGCCGGTACTTATGGCGAATCTTCGCCGCCAGTTTGTCGTTGGCGCGGGTCTGCCGGCCCAGTTCGGCAAGTTCTTGCAGCAGCTCGGCGTGGCTGGCACGGAAGGCCGCCACGCTGGCACCATCTTCAGTGTCCAGCACGCTGCCGTCGGCCAGCACCAGGCGCAGGCCGGCCAGGGTGTGGTAGCTGTTCTGCGCGGTGCCGCAGCACATGCCGCTGGAGTTGTTGGCGAGGATGCCGCCGATCTTGGCGGCGGCGATCGAGGCCGGGTCGGGGCCGATCTTGCGCCCCAGCGGCGCCAGCGCGGCGTTGGCCGCCGCGCCTATCACGCCGGGCTGCAAGCGGATCTGCGCGCCATCGGTTCTAACTTCGCGGCCATTCCAGTTGTCGCCCAGCACGATCAGCACCGAGTCGGAGATCGCCTGGCCGGACAGGCTGGTGCCGGCGGCGCGGAAGGTCACCGCCACCCGCTCGGCGCTGGCCAGCCTGAGCAGCTCGACCACCTCGCGCTCGCTTTCCACGCGCACCACCAGCTGCGGGATCAGCCGGTAGAAGCTGGCGTCGGTGCCGAAGGCCAGGGTCGACAGCGGGTCGTCGAACAGGCGCTCGCGCGGGATTAGGTCGCGCACGGCGGCGAGGAAGGCGGCGGGCAGGCTCATGCGGGCTCCATCTGTTGCGGTGTTCTTGTCCCCCCTCTCCCCCTGGGGGAGGGGGTGGGGGTGAGGGAGCGATGCGCGACTCGAACTCCCTCACCCTGGCCCTCTCCCGAGGGGAGAGGGAGTTAAAGTGGGCCTCAGCCGGCCAGCTCGCGTACCAGCAGGTCGGCATTGATCTCGCCGACCGAGCGGGCGCCGGTCAGCACCATGGCCACGCGCATTTCCTTGTCGATCAGCTCCAGCAGGTTGGCCACGCCGGCCTCGCCGTCGGCGGCCAGGGCATAAACGAAGGCGCGGCCGAGCATGGCGCAGTCGGCGCCGAGGGCGAGCATGCGCACCACGTCGAGGCCGGTGCGGATGCCCGAGTCGACCAGAATCTTGATCTCGCCCTTCACCGCGTCGGCGATGGCCGGTAGGGCGCGGGCGCTGGACAGCACGCCGTCGAGCTGGCGGCCGCCGTGGTTGGACACGACGATGCCGTCGGCGCCGAACTTCACCGCGTCGCGGGCGTCCTCGGGGTCGAGGATGCCCTTGATCACCATGGGGCCGTCCCAGAAGTCGCGGATCCACTCCAGGTCCTTCCAGGAGATCGAGGGATCGAAGTTGGTGCCCAGCCAGCCGATATAGTCGGCCAGGCCGGTGGGGTTACCGCGGTAGGCGGAGATATTGCCGAGGTCGTGCGGCTTGCCCAGAAGGCCGACATCCAGCGCCCAGCGCGGGTGAGTCATGGCCTGCAGCATGCGCCGCAGCGGCGCGTGCGGGCCGCTCATGCCCGAGTGGGCGTCGCGGTAGCGCGCGCCGGGCACCGGCATGTCGACGGTGAACACCAGGGTGGTGACGCCGGCGGCCTTGGCCCGCTCCAGGGCGTTGCGCATGAAGCCGCGATCCTTCAGCACATAGAGCTGGAACCACATGGGCCGGTCGATCGCCGGCGCCACTTCCTCAATCGGGCACACCGACACGGTGGACAGGGTGAAGGGCACGCCCTTGGCGGCCGCCGCGCGGGCCGCCTGCACCTCGCCGCGGCGCGCGTACATGCCGGTCAGGCCGACTGGCGAGAGGGCCACCGGCATGGCCAGCTGCTCGCCGAACAGCTCGGTCTCCAGGCTCAGCTCGGCCATGTTGCGTAGCACGCGCTGGCGCAGGGCGATATCGGCCAGGTCGGCGACGTTGCGCTGCAGGCTGTGCTCGGCATAGGCGCCGCCGTCGATGTAGTGGAACAGGAAGGGCGGCAGGCGGCGGCGGGCCGCTTCGCGGTAGTCGGTGGAGGCGGAGATGATCATCGGCGGTTTTCCATGGTGATTCGGGCAGGCGGGGCCCGTCGCGTGACGGGGCCCGGCGGGATCAGCGGGCGAGCAGCGGATCGCCGATCCCCAGAGCGTAGATCGCCAGCAGCGCGATCAGCCCGGTGAACAGCAGGTAGTACAGGGTCGGCCAGAGGGTCTTGCGCAGGGTGGTACCCTCGCGCCCGAGCAGGCCGACGGTAGCGGAGGCGGCCACCACGTTGTGGATCGCCACCATATTGCCGGCGGCGGCGCCGATGGCCTGTACCGCGACGATCAGCGCGGTGGAAATGCCGAGGTTGTGCGCCACGCCGAACTGGAACTGGCTGAGCATCATGTTGCTCACCGTGTTTGAGCCGGCAATGAAGGCGCCCAGGGCGCCGACGCTGGGCGCCAGCAGCGGGTAGACACTGCCGACGCTGTCGGCCACATAGCGCGCCATGCTGATCGGCATGCTGGCCAGCTCGGCGGCATTGACCCCGGAGTTGATCAGGATGCGCACCATGGGCACGGTGAACAGCAGGACGAAGCCGGCGCCGAGCAGCACCCGCGAGGACTCCTGCAGCGCCGCGCCCAGTTCGCGCAGCTTCATGCCGTGCAGGAAGTAGGTGGCGGCCACCACGGCGACCAGGATGCCGCCGGGCAGGTACAGCGGCATGAAGTCGGCCTTGACCCCGGCCTCGCCGAGAATGTCGGGGAACACCAGCGCCACCGACTTCAGCGCACCGCCGATGTCCGGGAACACCCGGCTGATTACCAGCAGCGCGCCGACCAACACATAGGGTAGCCAGGCGCGCAGGGTGCTCATGGGTTTGGCGCCGAGGCCGTCCAGCTTCATCTCCACGCTGCCCAGCCACTCGCTCGGCCATTCGCGGGCGGGAGCGAAGTCCCAGGTCTTCTGCGGCACCAGGAAGCCGAGGCGCGCGGCGCTGGTGACGATGCCCAGGCCGACCAGGCCGCCGAGCAGCGAGGGGAACTCCGGGCCGAGCAGCACGCCGGTGGCGGCGTAAGGCAGGGTGAAGGCCAGGCCGGCGAACAGGGCGAAGGGCAGCACCTCGAAGCCGGCCTTCCAGCTTTTCTCGCGGCCGAAGAAGCGCGTCAGCATCAACACCATGATCAGCGGTATCAGGGTGCCGACGGTGGCGTGGATGATCGCCACCTGGCCGGTGATCAGCTGCAGGAAGGCCGCCCAGCTGGAGCCTTGGGTCGCCAGTTGGGCGCCGATGCCGGCGCTGTCCAGGCCGGTGCTGACACCGACGATGATCGGCGTGCCGACCGCGCCGAAGGACACCGGGGTGCTCTGCACCAGCATGCCGAGCATCACCGCGGCCAGCGCCGGGAAGCCCAGGGCGACCAGCAGCGGCGCGGCGATGGCCGCCGGTGTGCCGAAGCCCGAGGCGCCCTCGATGAAGCAGCCGAACAGCCAGGCGATGATGATGGCCTGGATGCGCCGATCCGGGCTGACGGTGGCGAAGCCGGCGCGGATCGCGGTGATGCCGCCGGAGTGCTTGAGGGTGTTCAGCAGCAGGATGGCGCCGAAGATGATCCACAGCACGCCGCCGGTGATCACCAGGCCCTGCAGGGTGGAGGCCAGCACGCGGTTGAGGCTCATGTCCCAGGTTGTCAGGGCGATCCCGGCGGTGAGCAGGTAGACCAGTGGCATGGCGCGCTTGGCCGGCCAGCGCAGGCCGATCAGCAACACCGCGGCCAGCAGGATGGGGGAGAAGGCGAGAAGGGCGAGCAATCCGGAGGACATGGCGGGTACTCCGTTCAGTGGCCTGCCGCGAGCGGCAGTGGTTGGAAGAGGGGCATCTGGGACCTCGGCACGATCTTGGAATTGTTGGGTGTGCTTGGCTTGATTGGTAATACCAATTTACAATGTAGACAGGTCAGGGTAAGAGCCGGGCTCTGCCGCTGTCAATTTCCGGCTCTACGACTTTGGTCGAAGTGCCTGCCCTTGTTCGCCTGTGGCCGGGGCTTTAGGCTTGCCGGAAAGCGTCGGCTCAGAGCCATGGCGCTGGTCAAACCAGTGGGAGCGAGTTATGGAGGTGGGGCAGGTGCGTCAGCGCCGGCTGTCGGACGACATCGTCGAGCGGCTGGAGACCATGATCCTCGAGGGCACGCTCAAGGCCGGCGAGCGCCTGCCGGCGGAGCGGGTGCTGGCCGAGCGCTTCGGCGTGTCGCGGCCGTCGCTGCGCGAGGCGATCCAGAAGCTGGTGGCCAAGGGCCTGCTGGTCAGTCGCCAGGGCGGTGGCAACTATGTGGCGGCGGAGCTGGGCTCGACCTTCAGCGATCCGCTGCTGCACCTGCTGGCCGGCAATCCGGACGCGCAGCGCGATCTGCTGGAGTTCCGCCATACCCTGGAAGGCTCCTGCGCCTACTACGCCGCGCAGCGCGCCACGCCGCTCGACCACGAGCGCCTGCGCGCCGCCTTCGACGAGCTGCAGCGCTGCTATGCGCCGGGCAACAAGGCCAGCCGTGCGCAGGAAGGGGCGGCCGACGCGCGCTTCCACCTGGCCATCGCCGAGGCCAGCCACAACGCCGTGCTGCTGCACACCATCCGCGGCCTGTTCGACCTGCTCAAGCACAACGTGGTGACCAATATCGGCGGCATGTACCTGCAGCGCGAGGAGACTCGCGACCGCCTGCGCGAGCAGCATGAGGCGCTGTTCGAGGCGATCATCGCGCGGCGTGCCGAGGAGGCCCGCGAGATGTCGCACCGGCATATCCACTACGTGCAGGAGGTGCTGGCCGAGGCGCAGCAGGAGACCCTGCGCATGGAGCGCGCGCAGCGCCGCCAGGGGCTCTGAGAGCAGCGGCAAGCTGCAAGTCATTAGCTACAAGTCAAAGCGACTCGGGCTTGCTTGACGCTTGTAACTTGCGGCTTGTGGCTGCTCTTATTCTTCCTTGCCCTTGTTGCGCATGGCGCGGGAGATTTCCCGGTCGGAGTCGCGCTCGCGTTCGGTGGCACGCTTGTCGAACTCCTTCTTGCCCTTGCCCAGGGCGATCTCGCACTTGATCAGGTGCTTCTTCCAGTACAGCGACAGCGCCACGCAGGCGTAGCCCTTCTGCTGCACGGCGCCGAACAGCTTGCCCAGTTCACGCTTGTGCAGCAGCAGCTTGCGGGTGCGGATCGGGTCGGCGACGACGTGGGTACTGGCGGTCTTCAGCGGCGTGATATGGGCGCCGAACAGCCAGGCCTCGCCATCCTTGAGCAGCACGTAGCTGTCGACCAGCTGCGCCTTGCCGGCGCGCAGGCTCTTCACTTCCCAGCCGGACAGGGCGACGCCGGCCTCGAACTTCTGTTCGATGGAATAATCGTGCAGCGCCTTCTTGTTCAGCGCGATGGTGCCGGTAGGGTGTTTCTTTTGTTTAGCCATAGGGCGCGCATTATAGGGAGTCGCCACTGCCGTGGCGACAGGCGCGCTTGAGGGGGCAGGTCGAATTCCGCACAATGCGCGCTCCGCAGCGTCCGGCGTGCCGGCGCAGTAGTTCAGGAATAAGGTCGATGAGCACCCGCATCCAACGCTCGGCCCTGCTGCCCTATCCGGCGCAGGCCCTCTATGATCTGGTCAACGACGTGGCCAGTTACCCGCAGTTCTTGCCCTGGTGCTCGGCATCCGAGGTGCTGGAGAGCGGCGAGGGCGAGATGCGCGCCAGCCTGACCGTGGCCAAGGGCAACATCAGCCAGCGCTTCGTCACCCGTAACCGCCTGGTGCCGGGGCAGTCCATCCGGATGCAGCTGCAGGAGGGGCCGTTCTCCCAGTTGCAGGGCGTCTGGGAGTTCAAGGCGCTGGGCGACAAGGCCTGCAAGATCAGCCTGGACCTGACCTTCGACTACGCCGGGCCGCTGGTCAAGGCGACGCTCGGCCCTCTGTTCACCCAGGCCGCCAACACCATGGTCGATGCCTTCTGCCAGCGAGCCAAGCAGCTGTATGGATAAGCCCAACATAGTGGTCGAGGTGGTCTACGCCCTGGCCGACAAGCAGAAGCTGCTGCGCCTGAGCGTGCCGGAAGGCACCACGGTGCGTGAGGCGGCGCTGCGTTCCGGGCTGGACGCGCACTTCCCCGGTCTGGATCTGGCGGCGGCGCCGCTGGGCATCTTCGGCAAGGCGGTGCCCAGGCCCGAAGAGCGGGTGCTGGAGGATGGCGAGCGGGTGGAGATCTACCGGCCGCTGATTGCCGACCCCAAGGAAGTGCGCAAGCAGCGCGCGGCCAGGGCGGCGCAGGCCAAGGCGGCCGAACAGGGCGAGTAGGGCGGAGGCCCCCGAGAACGATAAACCCGGCCTTGGCCGGGTTTATTCTGTGCGCATTACTGCGGCTGGGCGTCCAGCGGTTCCGGAATCGGCACCGGTACCGGCTCGGCGGCGTCGACTTCCTGCTGGATCTGCTCAAGCAGCGAGCCCGGCTTGGCCTGCTCGGTCGCAGGCTGCTGCTGCACGCGGGTGCCGCTGCCTTCGCCGAGGATCTCCTGATCGCGGCTGACGCCGGGCATGAAGTCGCCGGCCAGGCCGATCAGCTGGTCGTTGCCGTCGAACATCAGGCTGATGCGCTCCTGGTAGCGCTGCCGGCCACCCGGCTGAATGCTGTACAGGTAGTCCCAGCGCTTGGCGTGGAAGGTGTCGGTGATCAGCGGATTGCCCATGATAAACCGCACTTGGCGCTGGGTCATTCCGGGCTTCAACTGGTCTATCATGTCCTGTGTAACGACATTGCCCTGCTGGATGTCGATCTTGTAGACCCCGGGAAACGAGCAACCGGCGAGTGCGAACAGACCCACTAGGGTGAGGCTGGGCAGCAAGAGCTTGGTGTTTTGCATCGGTGGGTGACTTCCACTATCTTGGCTGGGCAAATTAAACCCCGATCATACCCGCATAAGCGGGAGCTGCGAAGCAGCAACCACGAGAAAGCTGACCATGGTTGAAAACAGCGAACTGCGCAAGGCTGGCCTCAAGGTCACCCTGCCGCGCGTGAAAATTCTGCAGATGCTCGACTCGTCTGTCTCCGGACAGCGTCATATGAGCGCCGAGGACGTGTACAAGGCCCTGATGGAGGCCGGCGAGGATGTCGGCCTGGCCACCGTCTACCGCGTCCTGACCCAGTTCGAGGCCGCCGGCCTGGTCGAGCGCCACAACTTCGATGGCGGCCACGCCGTGTTCGAGCTGGCCGATGGCGGCCATCACGACCACATGGTCTGCGTCGACAGCGGCGAGGTCATCGAGTTCTTCGATCCGGAGATCGAGAAACTGCAGAAGGAAATCGTCAAGCAGCACGGTTTCGAGCTGGTCGACCACAATCTGGTGCTCTACGTGCGCAAGAAGAAGTAGGCATCCGGCCAACAGAAAAAGGCGCCCAGCGGGGCGCCTTTTTCGTTTGCGCGGGCGTCAGGCCTGGGCGCTGGCCACCATCTTGCGGGCATGCTGCAGCGATTCCTCGGTGAGGTCGACGCCGCCGAGCATGCGCGCCACTTCCTCGACGCGCTGCTCGGTGCTGAGCTGGGCCACGGCGGTGCGGGTCTCCTCGCTGCCGCGCTGCTTGTGCACGAACAGGTGGTTGTGGCCCTGGGCCGCGACCTGCGGCAGGTGGGTCACGGTCAGTACCTGGCCGCGCTCGCCCAGGCGGCGCAGCAACTGGCCGACCACCTCGGCGGTGGGGCCGCCGATGCCGACGTCCACTTCGTCGAACACCAGGGTCGGCACTCGCGAGGTCTGCGCGGTGATCACCTGGATCGCCAGGCTGATGCGCGATAGTTCGCCGCCGGAGGCGACCTTGGCCAGGGACTTCAGCGGCTGACCGGGGTTGGCGCTGACCAGGAACTCGACCTGCTCCAGGCCCTGGGGCTGCGGCTCGTCGCTGCTGCCGGCCTGCAGCTCGATGCTGAAGCGGCCGCCGGGCATGCCCAGGCCCTGCATTTCCTGCTGCACGGCCTCGGCCAGGCGGCTGGCCGCCTGCTGGCGCAGGGCGCTCAGCTCGCCGGCCTTCTCCTGGTAGTGGCGGGCGTAGGCGGCCAGTTCTTCGCCGAGGCGTTCCACCGCCTCGTCGTCGGCGTTCAGGCCTTCCAGCTCCTCGAACAGACGCTGCTGCAGCTCGGCCAGCTCGAAGGGCTGCACGCGGTGCTTGCGCGCCAGGCTGTAGATGGCGTCCAGGCGCTCCTCGATGAACTGCTGGCGCTGCGGGTCGGCGTCGAAGTGGTCGATGAAGCGGTTCAGCTCGCCGACCGCTTCCTCCACCTGGATCTGTGCGCTGGCCAGCAGGTTGGTGGCTTCGTCCAGTGCCGGCTGCCCGGCGCAGGCGCCGAGGCGGCTGAGGCTGGCGTTGAGGGCCGACAGCACATTGCCGGCGTCGCTCTCGCTGCACAGCTCCAGCACCTGGCGGCAGGCGCCGAGCAGCTGTTCGGCGCTGCTCAGGGTCTTGTGTTCCTGCTCCAGCTGCTCCAGCTCGTTGTCGCCTAGGGCCAGGTTGTCCAGCTCCTCCAACTGGTAGCTGAGCAACTGGTGACGCGCGCGTTGTTCGTCGCCGCTGGAAGACAGGCGCTGCAGCTCCTGGCGGGTCTGGCGCCAGCGCTGCGCGGCCAGCTGTACTTGACGCGCCAGTTCCTGGCTGCCGGCGTATTCGTCGAGCAGGCGGCGGTGGGTGTCGGGCTTGAGCAGCGACTGGTGCTCGTGCTGGCTATGGATGTCGATCAGCAGCTCGCCCAGGGCCTTGAGGTCGCCCAGCGGGCAGGGCGTGCCGTTGATATAGCCGCGCGAGCGGCCCTCGCTGGTGATCACCCGGCGCAGGATGCACGGGCCGTCATTGTTCAGGTCGCGCTCGGCCAGCCAGGCGCGGGCCTCGGCGATGTCGTCGAGGTCGAAGCTGGCGAGGATGTCGGCCTTGTCCGCGCCGGGGCGCACCACGCCGCTGTCGGCGCGGTCGCCCAGGGCCAGGCCGAGGGCATCGAGCATGATCGACTTGCCTGCGCCGGTTTCGCCGGTGATCACGCTCATGCCGCGCTGCAGTTCCAGATCCAGGTGTTCGACGATGGCGTAGTTGTTGACCGACAGGTGCACCAGCATGGTGAGCGCTCCCAGAAGTGTGTGCTGGCTATTTATACAGTGTTTTGTTCGGTCGCGGCAATAACCCTTGAAACCCTGCGGATGGGCCCCATATAGGAGGCCAGAAGCGCGGGCCACGACCCGCTGACGTCTTTACAGGAGGACCCGATGGCAGACGAACAGACCCTGGACACGGCGAACGCCGAAGAGCAACTGGCCCCCGAGGCGGGCGTGGGCGAAGACCTGGGCGCACGCGTGCAGGCACTCGAAGAGCAGCTGGCCGCCGCCCAGGATCAGTCCCTGCGCATGGCCGCAGACCTGCAGAATGTGCGCCGCCGCGCCGAGCAGGATGTGGAGAAGGCGCACAAGTTCGCCCTGGAGAAGTTCGCCAACGACCTGCTGCCGGTGGTCGACAGTCTGGAGCGTGGCCTGGAGATGACCAGTGCCGCCGCCGACGAGGCGGCCAAGGCCATGCGCGAAGGCATGGAGCTGACCCTCAAGCTGTTCCTCGACACCCTCAAGCGCCACCAACTGGAGGCGCTCGACCCGCATGGCGAGCCGTTCAATCCGGAGCATCACCAGGCCATGGCCATGGAGGAGAGCGTCCATGCCGAGCCGAACACCGTGCTCAAGGTGTTCCAGAAGGGCTACCTGCTCAACGGCCGTCTGCTGCGCCCGGCCATGGTCGTGGTGAGCAAGGCGCCGCTGACCCCGCCGCCGTCGATCGACGAGCAGGCTTGAAATTTTTGCTGGCGGCCCCATCTACAGGGCAAGCGATTCAGTAGCTGACGCCGCCGGGCGGCGTACTCAAGAACACAGAGTTTCGGAGACAACAAATGGGCAAGATCATCGGTATCGACCTGGGCACCACCAACTCCTGCGTGGCCATCCTGGAAAACGGCAGCGTCAAGGTCATCGAGAACGCCGAAGGCGCGCGCACCACCCCGTCCATCATCGCCTACACCAACGACGGTGAGACCCTGGTCGGGCAGAGTGCCAAGCGCCAGGCGGTGACCAATCCGCACAACACCCTCTACGCGGTGAAGCGCCTGATCGGCCGCCGCTTCGAGGAAGACGTGGTGCAGAAGGACATCAAGATGGTGCCCTACAAGATCGCCAAGGCCGACAACGGTGACGCCTGGGTCGAGGTCAAGGGCCAGAAGATGGCTCCGCCGCAGATCAGCGCCGAAGTGCTGAAGAAGATGAAGAAGACCGCCGAGGATTACCTGGGCGAGGCCGTGACCGAGGCGGTGATCACCGTCCCGGCCTACTTCAACGACAGCCAGCGCCAGGCCACCAAGGACGCCGGTCGCATCGCCGGCCTGGACGTCAAACGCATCATCAACGAACCGACCGCCGCAGCCCTGGCTTACGGCATGGACAAGGCCAAGGGCGACCACACCGTGATCGTCTATGACCTGGGCGGCGGTACTTTCGACGTGTCGGTGATCGAGATTGCCGAAGTCGACGGCGAACACCAGTTCGAGGTGCTGGCCACCAACGGCGACACCTTCCTCGGTGGCGAGGACTTCGACCTGCGCCTGATCGACTACCTCGTCGAGCAGTTCAAGAAAGAATCCGGCATCGACCTGAAGGGCGATCCGCTGGCCATGCAGCGCCTGAAGGAAGCCGGCGAGAAGGCCAAGATCGAGCTGTCCTCCAGCCAGTCGACCGACGTCAACCTGCCGTACATCACCGCCGACGCCAGCGGTCCGAAACACCTCAACGTGAAGATCTCCCGCGCCAAGCTGGAGGCCCTGGTCGAGGACCTGGTCGCGCGCACCATCGAGCCGTGCCGCATCGCCCTGAAGGACTCCGGCCTGGACGTCGGCAGCATCGACGAGGTGATCCTGGTCGGTGGTCAGACCCGCATGCCGCTGGTGCAGCAGAAGGTCGCCGAGTTCTTCGGCAAGGAAGCGCGCAAGGACGTCAACCCGGACGAGGCCGTGGCCATCGGTGCCGCCATCCAGGGCGCCGTGCTGGCCGGCGACGTCAAGGACGTGCTGCTGCTCGACGTGTCCCCGCTGACCCTGGGCATCGAGACCATGGGCGGCGTGATGACCGCGCTGATCGAGAAGAACACCACCATCCCGACCAAGAAGTCGCAGGTGTTCTCCACCGCCGACGACAACCAGAGCGCCGTGACCATCCACGTGCTGCAGGGCGAGCGCAAGCAGGCCGCACAGAACAAGTCGCTGGGCAAGTTCGACCTGGCCGAGATCCCGCCGGCGCCGCGCGGCGTGCCGCAGATCGAGGTGACCTTCGATATCGACGCCAACGGCATCCTGCACGTGTCCGCCAAGGACAAGGCCACCGGCAAGCAGCAGTCCATCGTGATCAAGGCCAACTCCGGCCTATCCGACGAGGAAATCGAGCGCATGGTGCGTGACGCCGAGGCCAACGCCGAGGAAGACCGCAAGTTCGAGGAGCTGGCCGCCGCGCGCAACCAG
Organism: Pseudomonas sp. CAU 1711; assembly: GCF_039888625.1. NCBI lineage: Bacteria > Pseudomonadati > Pseudomonadota > Gammaproteobacteria > Pseudomonadales > Pseudomonadaceae > Pseudomonas > Pseudomonas sp. CAU 1711. The sequence continues at coordinate 343,690 of NZ_JBDQQT010000002.1, read as the reverse complement.
GGCGACGGCCTGGTGCATGCTACCCGCAAGATGGTCACCGAGGCCGGCGACAAGGCCAGCGCCGACGAGAAGGCCGCCATCGAGAAGGCCATCGGCGAGCTGGAGGCCGCGCTCAAGGGCGACGACAAGGCCGAGATCGAGGCCAAGATCAGCGCCCTGTCCGAGGCTACCACCCCGCTGGCGCAGAAAATGTATGCCGAGCAGCCGCAGCCGGGTGCCGCCGCCCAGGGTGCCGACGAAGCCAAGGACGCGGCCGACGACGTGGTCGATGCCGAGTTCGAAGAGGTCAAGGACAACAAGTAAGCCTGCGGGCTTGCAGTGTTCTGTCGGCCGGAGTGATCCGGCCGGCCGCTCGACCACGCGGGGGCTTGCCCCCGCGTTGGCATGTCTGGAGCGAACCGATTTGAGGTGTTGAGGATTTATGGCCAAACGTGACTATTACGAAGTGCTCGGCGTGGAGCGCGGCGCCAGCGAGGCGGAGCTGAAGAAGGCTTACCGCCGCCTGGCGATGAAGTACCACCCGGACCGCAACCCGGACGACAAGGCGGCGGAAGAGAGGTTCAAGGAGGCCAACGAGGCCTACGAGATTCTTTCCGATGCCGGCAAGCGTTCGGCCTACGACCAGTACGGTCACGCCGGTGTCGACCCGCAGATGGGCGCTGGCGGTGCCGGTGGTTTCGGCGGCGCCAACTTCTCCGACATCTTCGGCGACGTGTTCAGCGATTTCTTCGGTGGCGCGCGTGGCGGCTCGCGTGGCGGCGCCCAGCGCGGCTCGGATCTGCGCTACACCCTGGAGCTGGACCTGGAAGAGGCGGTGCGCGGCACCACCGTGACCATCCGTGTGCCGACCCTGGTCGGCTGCAAGACCTGCGATGGCTCCGGCGCCAAGAAGGGCACCAGCCCGGTCACCTGTACCACCTGCGGCGGCATCGGCCAGGTGCGTATGCAGCAGGGCTTCTTCTCGGTGCAGCAGACCTGCCCGCGCTGCCACGGCAGCGGCAAGATGATCACCGACCCCTGCGGCAGCTGCCACGGTCAGGGCCGCGTGGAAGAGAGCAAGACCCTGTCGGTCAAGGTGCCGGCGGGCGTCGACACCGGCGATCGCATCCGCCTGTCCGGCGAGGGCGAGGCGGGCTCCCATGGCGGGCCGGCCGGCGACCTCTACGTGGTGGTCAATGTGCGCGAGCACCCGATCTTCCAGCGCGACGGCAAGCACCTGTACTGTGAGGTGCCGATCAGCTTCGCCGACGCGGCGCTGGGCGGCGAGCTGGAAGTGCCGACCCTCGATGGTCGGGTCAAGCTGAAGATTCCGGAAGGTACCCAGACCGGCAAACTGTTCCGCCTGCGCGGCAAGGGCGTGGCCCCGGTGCGCGGCGGCGGCGCCGGCGACCTGATGTGCCGGGTGGCGGTGGAGACGCCGGTCAATCTGGACAAGCGCCAGCGCGAGCTGCTGGAAGAGTTCCGCAAGTCGCTGGAGGGCGACAGCTCTCACTCGCCCAAGGCCAGCGGCTGGTTCGACGGGATGAAGCGCTTCTTCGGCGATATTTGACAACAGCCGCAAGCTGCAAGCCGCAAGTCGCAGGAAGGTGTTGCGCTTGGCTGGCAGCTTGAGGCTTGCAGCTTGGAGCTGAGCTTATGCGACGTATTGCAGTGATGGGCGCCGCCGGGCGCATGGGCAAGAACCTGATCGAAGCGGTCGGCCAGGCCGAAGGCGCGCAGCTGACCGCCGCCATCGACCGTCCGGACAGCAGCCTGCTCGGCGCCGATGCCGGCGAGCTGGTAGCGCAGGGCAAGCTGGGCGTGAGCCTGGTGGGCGATCTGAGCGCCGTGCTGGATTGGTTCGATGTGCTGATCGACTTCACCCACCCTTCGGTGACCCTGAAGAACCTGGAGGTCTGCCGCCAGGCGGGCAAGGCCATGGTCATCGGCACCACCGGCTTCTCGTCGGAGGAGAAGCAGCAGCTGGCGGCGGCCGCCAAGGACATCCCGATCGTGTTCGCCGCCAACTTCAGCGTCGGCGTCAACCTCTGCCTCAAGCTGCTGGACACCGCCGCCCGCGTGCTGGGCGACGAGGTGGACATCGAGATCGTCGAGGCGCATCACCGGCACAAGGTCGACGCGCCGTCCGGCACCGCGCTGCGCATGGGCGAGGTGGTGGCGGCTGCCCTGGGGCGTGACCTGCAGAAGGTCGCGGTCTACGGTCGCGAAGGGCAGACCGGCGCCCGCGCGCGCGAGACCATCGGCTTCGCCACCGTGCGCGCCGGCGACGTGGTGGGCGACCACACCGTGCTGTTCGCCGCCGAGGGCGAGCGCGTGGAGATCACCCACAAGGCTTCCAGCCGCATGACCTTCGCCAAGGGCGCGGTGCGCGCCGCGCTCTGGCTGCAGGCGCAGCCGGCCGGGCTTTATGACATGCAGGACGTGCTCGGGCTGAATTGAATGCGATTTCGGTCCATGCAATTGCTGGACCGAAAAGGGTTTTTTCTGTAAGCTACCCGCTTTAGTGTGTCCACTAAAAGTTACGCAGAATGGTTCAGATAAAAAAGCGGGGTGACGGTCAATACGTCATCCCGCTTTTTTACAACCTGCGTTTGAGCAAGCAGCAGATCTAAGGGAGGTCTTCTTGACTAAGCCAGCCATACTCGCACTCGCCGACGGCAGCATTTTTCGCGGCGAAGCCATTGGTGCCGATGGCCATACCATCGGTGAGGTGGTGTTCAACACCGCCATGACCGGCTATCAGGAAATCCTCACCGATCCTTCCTATGCCCAGCAAATCGTCACCCTGACCTACCCGCATATCGGCAACACCGGTACCACGTCGGAAGATGCCGAGTCCAACCGCGTGTGGGCCGCCGGCCTGATCATCCGCGACCTGCCGCTGGTGTCCAGCAACTGGCGTGACAAGCAGCCGCTGCAGGACTACCTGAAGGAAAACGGCACCGTCGCCATCGCCGGCATCGATACCCGCCGCCTGACCCGCATTCTGCGCGAGAAGGGCTCGCAGAACGGCTGCATCCTGGCTGGCGAAGGTGCCAGCGAGGAGAAGGCGCTGGAGCTGGCGCGCAGCTTCCCCGGCCTCAAGGGCATGGACCTGGCCAAGGAAGTCACCTGCGCCGAGAGCTACGAGTGGCGCTCCAGCGTGTGGAGCCTGGAAAGCGACAGCCATCCGGAAATCCCTGCCGGCGAGCTGCCCTACCACGTGGTCGCCTACGACTACGGCGTCAAGCTCAACATCCTGCGTATGCTGGTCGCCCGTGGCTGCCGCCTGACCGTGGTGCCGGCCAAGACTCCGGCCAGCGCAGTGCTGGCGCTGAACCCGGACGGCGTGTTCCTCTCCAACGGCCCCGGCGACCCCGAGCCGTGCGACTACGCCATCGCCGCGATCAAGGAAATCCTCGAGACCGAGATTCCGCTGTTCGGCATCTGCCTCGGCCACCAGCTGCTGGCCCTGGCCTCCGGCGCCAGGACCGTGAAGATGGAAACCGGTCACCACGGCGCCAACCACCCGGTGCAGGATCTGGATTCCGGCGTGGTGATGATCACCAGCCAGAACCACGGTTTCGCCGTGGACGAGGCCAGCCTGCCGGGCAACCTGCGCGCCACCCACAAGTCGCTGTTCGACGGCACCCTGCAGGGCATCGAGCGCACCGACAAGGTGGCCTTCAGCTTCCAGGGCCACCCGGAAGCCAGCCCGGGCCCGCACGACGTGGCCCCGCTGTTCGATCGCTTCATCGCCGAGATGGCCAAGCGCCGCTAAGTCCGCCGAGCAGAGAATTCGAGAAAGACCATGCCAAAACGTAACGACATCAAAAGCATCCTCATCCTCGGCGCCGGCCCCATCGTCATCGGCCAGGCCTGCGAGTTCGACTACTCCGGCGCCCAGGCCTGCAAGGCGCTGAAGGAAGAAGGCTTCCGCGTCATCCTGGTGAACTCCAACCCGGCCACCATCATGACCGACCCGGCCATGGCCGACGCCACCTACATCGAGCCGATCAAGTGGCAGACCGTGGCCAAGATCATCGAGAAGGAGCGCCCCGACGCCCTGCTGCCGACCATGGGCGGCCAGACCGCGCTGAACTGCGCGCTGGACCTGGAGCGCCACGGCGTGCTGGAGAAGTTCGGCGTCGAGATGATCGGCGCCAACGCCGACACCATCGACAAGGCCGAGGACCGCTCGCGCTTCGACAAGGCCATGAAGTCCATCGGCCTGGCCTGCCCGCGCTCGGGCATCGCCCACAGCATGGAAGAAGCCTACGGCGTGCTGGAGCAGGTCGGCTTCCCCTGCATCATCCGCCCGTCCTTCACCATGGGCGGCACCGGTGGCGGCATCGCCTACAACCGCGAGGAGTTCGAGGAAATCTGCGCCCGTGGTCTGGACCTGTCGCCGACCAACGAGCTGCTGATCGACGAATCGCTGATCGGCTGGAAGGAATACGAGATGGAGGTGGTCCGCGACAAGAAGGACAACTGCATCATCGTCTGCTCCATCGAGAACTTTGACCCGATGGGCGTGCACACCGGTGACTCGATCACCGTGGCGCCGGCGCAGACCCTGACCGACAAGGAATACCAGATCATGCGCAACGCCTCGCTGGCGGTGCTGCGCGAGATCGGCGTGGAAACCGGCGGCTCCAACGTGCAGTTCGGCATCTGCCCGAACACCGGGCGCATGGTGGTGATCGAGATGAACCCGCGTGTGTCGCGTTCCTCGGCGCTGGCCTCCAAGGCCACCGGCTTCCCGATCGCCAAGATCGCCGCCAAGCTGGCGGTCGGCTACACCCTCGACGAGCTCTCCAACGACATCACCGGCGGTCGCACCCCGGCCTCGTTCGAGCCGGCCATCGACTACGTGGTGACCAAGATCCCGCGTTTCGCCTTCGAGAAATTCCCCAAGGCCGACGCCCGCCTGACTACCCAGATGAAGTCCGTGGGTGAAGTCATGGCCATCGGTCGCACCTTCCAGGAGTCGGTGCAGAAAGCCCTGCGCGGCCTGGAAGTGGGCGTCGCCGGCTTCGATCCGAAGCTCGAACTGACCGATCCGGAAGCCGAGAGTACCCTGCGTCGCGAGCTGACCGTGCCGGGCGCCGAGCGCATCTGGTACGTGGCCGACGCCTTCCGCGCCGGCAAGAGCGTCGCCGAAGTGTTCGAGCTGACCCGCATCGACGAGTGGTTCCTGGTGCAGATCGAGGACCTGGTCAAGGACGAGGAGAAGGTCAAGACCCTGGGTCTGTCCGGCATCGACTACGAGCTGATGCGCAAGCTCAAGCGCAAGGGCTTCTCCGACGCGCGTCTGGCCAAGCTGCTCGGCGTCACCGAGAAGAACCTGCGCAGCCACCGTCACAAGCTCAAGGTGCTGCCGGTGTTCAAGCGCGTGGATACCTGCGCCGCCGAATTCGCCACCGACACCGCCTACATGTACTCGACCTACGAGGAAGAGTGCGAGGCCAACCCCAGTGGCCGCGACAAGATCATGATCCTCGGCGGCGGCCCCAACCGCATCGGCCAGGGCATCGAGTTCGACTACTGCTGCGTGCACGCCGCGCTGGCCATGCGCGAAGACGGCTACGAGACCATCATGGTCAACTGCAACCCGGAGACCGTCTCCACCGACTACGACACCTCCGATCGCCTGTACTTCGAGCCGGTGACCCTGGAGGACGTGCTGGAGATCGTCCGCGTCGAGCAGCCGAAGGGCGTGATCGTGCAGTACGGCGGGCAGACTCCGCTGAAGCTGTGCCGTGCCCTGGAAGAGGCCGGAGTGCCGATCATCGGCACCTCGCCCGATGCCATCGACCGCGCCGAAGACCGCGAGCGCTTCCAGCAGATGGTCCAGCGCCTGGGCCTGCGCCAGCCGGCCAACGCCACCGCGCGCAGCGAGGACGAGGCCCTGGCCCTGTCCAAGGGCATCGGCTACCCGATGGTGGTGCGCCCGTCCTACGTGCTGGGCGGTCGCGCGATGGAAATCGTCTATCAGGAAGAAGAGCTCAAGCGCTACATGCGCGAGGCGGTCAAGGTATCCAACGACAGCCCGGTGCTGCTCGACCACTTCCTCAACTGCGCCATCGAGGTGGACGTGGATGCGGTGTGCGACGGCGACACCGTGGTGATCGGCGCGATCATGCAGCACATCGAGCAGGCCGGCGTGCACTCCGGCGACTCCGCCTGCTCGCTGCCGCCCTACTCGCTGCCCAAGCACATCCAGGACGAGATCCGCGAGCAGGTCAAGAAGATGGCCCTGGAGCTCGGCGTGGTCGGCCTGATGAACGTGCAGATGGCCGTGCAGGGCGAGGATATCTACGTCATCGAGGTCAACCCGCGCGCCTCGCGTACCGTGCCGTTCGTCTCCAAGTGCATCGGCGAGTCGCTGGCCAAGGTGGCCGCCCGCGTCATGGCCGGCAAGACCCTGGCCGAGGTGGGCTTCACTCAGGAGATCATCCCGCCCTTCTTCAGTGTCAAGGAAGCGGTGTTCCCGTTCAACAAGTTCCCCGGCGTCGACCCGATCCTCGGCCCGGAGATGAAGTCCACCGGCGAGGTGATGGGCGTCGGCGACAGCTTCGGCGAGGCCTTCGCCAAGTCGCAGCTGGGTGCCAACGAGATCCTGCCGAACACCGGCTGCGCCTTCATCAGTGTGCGCGAGGACGACAAGCCGCAGGCCGTGCAGGTCGCCCGCGATCTGGTCGAGCTGGGCTTCGAGGTGGTCGCCACCGCCGGTACCGCCAAGGTGATCGAGGCCGCCGGGCTGCCGGTGCGCCGGGTGAACAAGGTGACCGAGGGCCGCCCGCACGTGGTCGACATGATCAAGAACGACGAAGTCACTCTGATCATCAACACCACCGAAGGCCGTCAGTCGATCGCCGACTCCTACTCCATTCGTCGTAACGCCCTGCAGCACAAGATCTACTGCACCACCACCATCGCGGCCGGTCAGGCGATCTGTGAGGCGCTCAAGTTCGGTCCCGAGAAGACCGTGCGCCGGCTGCAGGATCTGCATGCAGGAATCAAGGCATGAATAAATACCCCATGACCGTCCAGGGCGCGCGCGCCCTGGAAGAGGAACTGGCCCATCTGACCAAGGTGCGTCGTCCGGCGCTGAGCCAGGCGATCGCCGAGGCGCGCGAGCTGGGCGACCTCAAGGAGAACGCCGAGTACCACGCCGCCCGCGAGGAGCAGGGCATGGTCGAGGCGCGCATCCGGGATATCGAGGGCCGTCTGCAGCACGCGGTGGTGATCGATGTCACCGCCATCGCCCACACCGGCAAGGTGATCTTCGGAACTACCGTGGATATCGCCAACGTCGAGACCGACGAGAGCGTGACTTACCAGATCGTCGGCGAGGACGAGGCCGACATCAAGGTCGGCAAGCTGTCGGTCAGCTCGCCCATCGCCCGTGCCTTGGTGGGCAAGGAGGAGGGCGACGTGGTCGCGGTGCAGACTCCCAGCGGCCTGGTCGAGTACGAGATTGTCGAAGTCCGCCATCTTTAAGCGTCCTCCGCTGCGCGCGGGTGCCATCAGCTGGCAGCTGGCCCAGACCTTCTGGGTCGGCGGTCTGTGGCTGCTGCATTTCGTCATGCTGCCGGCGCTGGAGAAACTGGGTCTGGCGCCGCTGCTGATCGAGGAGATCGGTGGAGCGCTCGGCCCGTTGCTGATCGGCTTCGCCGCTTTCTGTGCCCTGTTGCAGGGGCTGGTGCTGGCTCAGTGCGAGGGGCTGGCCAGCCTGTGGCGGGACATGCGCGGACAGCTGTTGCTGGTGGTGCTGGCGATGGCGGCGGCGTTCTTCGCCGTGCGCCACTGGCTGCCGGGCGCCGAGCGCTGGCTGCTGTTCAACTACCTGGTGCTGGCGCTGTGTGGGCTGGTGCTGGTACTGCAGCCGCTGCCGGGGCAGCGCAGCGAGTAGGGCCGACCGCTATCAAGCCTGATAGCGGTGGATATTGGACAGGTTCTTGTTCGGCTTGGGGTTCTTGCGGTAGATCAGGGCCATCTTGCCGATCACCTGGACCAGTTCGCAGCGGGCGCTGCCGGCCATCTCCTCGATCAGCGCACGACGGTCGTCGCGTTCGCTGATGCGGAGCTGCACCTTGATCAGTTCGTGGTCGTTGAGGGCGCGCTCCAGTTCGGCCAGCACGCCTTCGGTCAGGCCGTTCTCGGCGACTATCAGTACCGGCTTGAGGTGGTGGCCGATGGATTTGAAGTGTTTCTTCTGTTCGTTGGTAAGCGCCATGATCTGACCCTGCTGCTGTGAAAGTCGGCCCCGTGCGGAAGGTGGGCCGCAGCCCGGTCCATTCCATCGCCGGAACGCCGGCTGCAAAAACCGCGTAGTGTACCCGAGCCGGACCTGGCGTGCCCCATTTCTATCTGGGCGAGGAGCCGCGCGGCCCGCTTCAAGATTAGTTCGCAGCGGCCGCAAGGGCATTTCGCCGCAGGCCTTGTGATTGCCGCCGCAGCCCCAATATTGGCTAGGTAGGCGCGGTGTTTCCGTGCGTGCTGCGACGGCGCCGGCCCTTCGGGGCGGGCACTTGGTCACCCCGCCGAGCGGTTCCCGCTGGCTCGCGGATTGCGTGGGGCTTAGACTGGGTTCGTGAGCGGCGAGTCTCATAAAGGGTTACAGACGGCGCCTGCCCCGGGCAGGGTTGTGTAGTAAGTTAGGCGGGTATTTTCCAGCCGTTATGCGGAGCGCGTTTCAGGACGAGGCCCGCTCCAGAGGGTAGCTAATTGAACGACATGGCAAAGAACCTGATCCTGTGGCTGATCATCGCGGCCGTTCTGGTCACCGTGATGAACAACTTCTCCAGCCAGAGCGAATCCGGAAAGCTCAACTATTCCGAGTTCATCCAGCAGGTTCAGAGCGGCAAGGTCAAGCAGGTGACCGTGGATGGCTTCATCATCAGCGGCATCAACCAGGACGGCTCGCCCTTCGAGACCGTGCGCCCGGCCATCGAGGATCGCGGCCTGATCAAGGATCTGATCGACAACAACGTCGAGATCGTCGGCAAGCAGCCGGAGCGGCAGAGCATCTGGACCCAGCTGCTGGTGGCCAGCTTCCCGATCCTGGTGATCATCGCCGTGTTCATGTTCTTCATGCGCCAGATGCAGGGCGGCGGCGGTGGCCGTGGCGGCCCGATGAGCTTCGGCAAGTCCAAGGCGCGTCTGCTCTCCGAGGATCAGGTCAAGACCACCCTGGCCGATGTCGCCGGTTGCGACGAGGCCAAGGAAGAAGTCGGCGAACTGGTCGAGTTCCTCCGCGATCCGGGCAAGTTCCAGCGCCTGGGTGGACGCATTCCGCGCGGCGTGCTGATGGTCGGCCCGCCCGGTACCGGTAAGACCCTGCTGGCCAAGGCCATCGCCGGCGAGGCCAAGGTGCCGTTCTTCACCATTTCCGGCTCCGACTTCGTCGAGATGTTCGTCGGCGTCGGCGCCTCGCGCGTGCGCGACATGTTCGAGCAGGCCAAGAAGCACGCGCCCTGCATCATCTTCATCGACGAGATCGATGCCGTCGGTCGCCATCGTGGCGCCGGCCTGGGCGGCGGTCACGACGAGCGCGAGCAGACCCTCAACCAGTTGCTGGTGGAGATGGATGGCTTCGAGATGAACGACGGCATCATCGTCATCGCCGCCACCAACCGTCCGGATGTGCTGGACCCGGCGCTGCTGCGCCCGGGCCGCTTCGACCGCCAGGTGGTGGTCGGCCTGCCGGACATTCGCGGTCGCGAGCAGATTCTCAAAGTGCATATGCGCAAGGTCCCGGTCGGCGACAACGTCGAGCCCGCGGTGATCGCGCGCGGCACACCAGGCTTCTCCGGCGCCGATCTGGCCAATCTGGTCAACGAGGCCTCGCTGTTCGCCGCCCGCGCGAGCAAGCGCGTGGTGGAAATGAAGGAGTTCGAGCTGGCCAAGGACAAGATCATGATGGGCGCCGAGCGCAAGTCCATGGTCATGTCCGAGAAGGAGAAGCTCAACACCGCCTACCATGAGGCCGGCCACGCCATAGTCGGGCGCCTGGTGCCCGAGCACGATCCGGTCTACAAGGTCTCCATCATCCCGCGCGGCCGCGCCCTGGGCGTGACCATGTTCCTGCCGGAAGAGGATCGCTACAGCCTGTCCAAGCGTGCCCTGATCAGCCAGATCTGCTCGCTGTTCGGTGGTCGTATCGCCGAGGAGATGACCCTGGGCTTCGATGGTGTCACCACCGGCGCATCCAACGACATCATGCGTGCCACCCGCCTGGCGCGGAACATGGTGACCAAGTGGGGCCTGTCCGAGAAGCTCGGTCCGCTGATGTACGCGGAGGAGGAGGGCGAGGTGTTCCTCGGTCGCAGTGCCGGCAGCCAGCACGCCAATGTATCGGGCGAGACCGCCAAGGCCATCGACCAGGAAGTGCGCAGCATCATCGACGGCTGCTACGACACCGCCAAGCGCCTGCTGGAAGAGAACCGCGACAAGCTGGACATGATGGCCGACGCGCTGATGAAGTACGAAACCATCGATGCCGACCAGATCGACGACATCATGGCCGGTCGCACGCCGCGTGAACCGCGCGACTGGCAGGGTGGCTCCGGTACGCCTGCGCCCAAGGAGCAGGCCGAACGTCCGGAAAGCCCCATCGGCGGCCCGGCGGGCGAGCACTAAGGGTCGGTATGAGCGTCGCGCAGTGCCCGCCCCGGCTGCCTTGTGGCAGCCGGGTGCTCGATCTGGCCCAGCCACAGGTGATGGGCATTCTCAATGTCACGCCCGACTCCTTCTCCGATGGCGGTCGCTTCGCCGCGCGTGACGCGGCCCTGCGCCATGCGGCGCAGATGGTGGCCGCCGGCGCGAGCCTGATAGACGTCGGTGGCGAGTCCACCCGCCCCGGTGCACGCCCGGTGTCGCCGGTCGAGGAGCTGGAACGGGTGGCGCCCGTGGTCGAGGCCATCGCCGCCGAACTGGATGTGATCATTTCCCTGGATACCTCGACACCTGCTGTCATGCGTGAGGGCGCGCGCCTGGGCGCCGGCCTGATCAATGACGTCCGCGCCTTGCGCCGCGAAGGGGCGCTCGAGGCCGCGGTCGACACCGGGCTGCCGGTGTGCCTCATGCATATGCTCGGCGAGCCGGGCAATATGCAGCAGAATCCGCAATACCAAGATGTGGCGGGCGAGGTGCGAGCTTTTCTCGGCGAGCGCATGGCGACCTGCGTCGCCGCGGGAATTCCCGTCGAGCGCCTAGTGCTCGATCCGGGCTTCGGCTTCGCCAAGACCCTGGCCCACAACCTGAGCCTGTTCCGGCATCTGGAGGCGCTGCATGAGCTCGGTCGCCCGCTGCTGGTCGGCGTGTCGCGCAAGACCATGATCGGCCAGGCGTTGGGGCGCGACGTGCACGAGCGTCTGTCGGGTAGCCTTGCGCTCGCGGCGCTGGCCGTGGCCAAGGGAGCGTGCATCCTGCGCGTTCACGATGTGGCCGAGACGGTCGATGCGGTGCGCATGGTCGCCGCCGTGCAGGCAGCAGAATAAGAAGTTGGAGTGATCATGAGTAGAAAGTATTTCGGTACCGATGGTATCCGCGGTCGTGTCGGGCAGTTCCCCATCACTCCGGAGTTCATCCTCAAGCTCGGCTGGGCGGCGGGCATGGCCTTTCGCAAGCAGGGCAAGTGCCGCATCCTGATCGGCAAGGACACGCGCATCTCCGGCTACATGTTCGAGTCCGCCCTGGAGGCCGGCCTGCTGGCCGCCGGTGCCGACGTGATGCTGTTGGGGCCCATGCCGACCCCGGCCATTGCCTACCTGACGCGCACCTTCCAGGCCGATGCGGGCATCGTCATCAGCGCCTCGCACAACCCGCACCACGACAACGGCTTCAAGTTCTTCTCCGGCCTCGGCACCAAGCTGCCGGACGAGATCGAGCTGATGATCGAGGAGCTGCTCGACCAGCCGATGACCGTGGTGGAGTCAGAGCAGCTCGGCAAGGTCACCCGGATCAACGATGCGGCGGGCCGCTACATAGAGTTCTGCAAGGCCAGTGTGCCCAACCACACCAGCTTTGCGGGGCTCAAGGTGGTGCTCGACTGCGCCCATGGCGCGACCTACAAGGTGGCGCCCAGCGTGTTCCGCGAGCTGGGGGCGCAGGTCTCGGTGATCTCGGCCCAGCCCAACGGGCTGAACATCAACGACAGCTGCGGCTCGACCCATGTCGAGGCGCTGCAGGCCGAAGTGCTGGCCCAGCAGGCGGATCTCGGTATCGCTTTCGATGGCGACGGCGACCGTGTGCTGATGGTCGATCACACCGGCGCCGCGATCGATGGCGACGAGCTGCTGTTCATCATCGCGCGCGACCTGCATGAGCGCGGCAAGCTGCAGGGCGGTGTGGTCGGCACCCTGATGAGCAATCTGGGGTTGGAGTTGGCGCTGGCGGACCTGGGGATTCCCTTTGTGCGCGCCAAGGTCGGTGACCGCTACGTGATGGCCGAGCTGCAGGAGCGTGGCTGGGCTCTCGGCGGGGAGAACTCCGGGCATCTGGTGTGCTGCCAGCACACCACCACGGGCGATGCGATCATCGCCGCGCTGCAGGTGCTGATGGCGCTCAAGCGTGCCGACAGGACGCTGGCCGAGGCGCGTATGGCGCTGCGCAAGTGCCCGCAGGTGCTGATCAACGTGCGCCTGTCCGGCGAGGTGGATCCGGTCGAGCATGTGGCCGTCAAGGACGCCTGTGCCCGGGTCACCGAGCGTATGGCCGGGCGCGGTCGCGTGCTGCTGCGCAAGTCCGGTACCGAGCCGCTGGTGCGGGTGATGGTCGAGGGCGACGACGAGGGCCAGGTGCGCGGCTATGCCGAGGAGCTGGCCAGGGTCGTTGGCGAGGTCTGCGCCTGATCCGGCTTGCGGGGGCGGTGCCTCTTGGGTAACATCTGCGCCCACTTTGAACGACGAGGTCTGGCATGCGTCGCCCCCTGGTAGCTGGTAACTGGAAAATGCACGGTACCCGCGCCAGCGTCGCAGAGCTGATCGAAGGGTTGCGTCGGCTGGAAGTGCCGGCCGAGGTCGAGGTTGCGGTGATGCCGCCATGCCTCTACATCAACCAGGTGCTGGTTGGTCTGGAGGGCAAGGCCATCGCGGTCGGGGCGCAGAACTGCGCCCTCGAACCGATGCAGGGCGCACTGACCGGCGAGATCGCGCCGAGCCAGTTGGTCGATGCCGGTTGCGGCATGGTGCTGGTCGGTCACTCCGAGCGTCGCACGATTCTCGGCGAGCGGGACGAGCAGGTCTGTCGCAAGTTCGCCGCTGCCCAGTCCTGTGGGCTGGTGCCGGTGCTCTGTGTCGGCGAGACGCTCGAAGAGCGTCAGGCGGGCAGGACTCTGGAAGTGGTCGCGGGCCAGTTGGATGCCGTGATCGATGAGCTGGGTGTGGATGCCTTCGCTCGTGCTGTTGTGGCATATGAGCCGGTCTGGGCCATAGGTACCGGGCTGACGGCCTCGCCGCAGCAGGCTCAGGAAGTGCATGCGGCGATTCGTGCCCAGTTTCAGGCGCAAAGCGCCGAAGTGGCGCAGGCGGTAAGAATTCTGTACGGCGGCAGCGTCAAGGCCGCCAATGCTGCCGAGCTGTTCGGTATGCCGGATATCGATGGGGGGCTCATTGGTGGTGCCTCTCTGAACGCGGATGAATTTGGTGCGATCTGTCGCGCCGCAGGAAATTGAAGATGCTGGAAACTGTCGTTGTAGTGGTGCATCTGCTGGTGGCTCTGGGTGTGGTCGGCTTCGTGCTGATTCAGCAGGGCAAGGGTGCCGACGCGGGTGCGTCCTTCGGTGCCGGGGCTTCCGCTACCGTATTCGGTAGCCAAGGTTCCGCTACCTTTCTGAGTCGGACTACTGCTATACTCGCCGCGGTTTTTTTCATTACCAGCTTGGGTTTAGCGTATTTTGCTAAAGAAAAAGCTGATATGCTGTCGCAAGCGGGCCTGCCGGATCCGGCGGTGCTCGAAGTGCAACAGAAGCCGGCCGTCGAAGACGTTCCGGTGCTCGAAGAGCAGAAGCCCGCGGCCGATCAGGCCGACGTGCCGGCGGCTCCGGAGCAGCAGTAATACCCTCTTTGCCGAGGTGGTGGAATTGGTAGACACGCTACCTTGAGGTGGTAGTGGCCATAGGCTGTAGGGGTTCGAGTCCCCTCCTCGGTACCATACAAGACAAGGCCCGCAGATCGCGGGCCTTGTCGTTTTCGGGGGTCTGGTTGACCCTCTGGGGTTGCGTCCGTATACTCTTCGCCCAGCTTTGACGCGGTGTGGGGTGGTCTGGTGGCTTTTCGGGCTCATGTCCGAGGGTCTCCGGTTCGGTCCGGTCTCCGCAACCAGCAGTAGAGAAGCCCCTGTTCAGGGGCTTTTTGTTAGCTGGACAGTCCGCCGCGGGCAGGTGCCTGGCGGCTCGATGGATGGGCGTTTCGCCCATTTTTTATTTCTACGGCATGCGCGGAGGGCTTCGAGTGTCGAGCAAGCTGGAACAGTTGCAGGCCATGTTGGCCCCGGTGGTCGAGTCGCTCGGCTACCAATGCTGGGGGATCGAGTACATCTCCCAGGGAAGGCACTCGCTGCTGCGTGTGTATATCGATCACGAGAACGGCATCCTGGTCGAGGACTGCGAGGCGGTGAGCCGGCAGGTCAGTGCGGTGCTGGATGTCGAGGATCCGATCAGCAGCGAATACACCCTCGAGGTGTCGTCGCCGGGCATGGACAGGCCGCTGTTCACGCTCGAACAGTTCGCCAGGCATGCCGGCGAGCAAGTGAAGATCAAGCTGCGTTCGCCCTTCGAGGGGCGGCGCAATTTTCAGGGGCTCCTTCGCGGCGTGGAGGAGCAGGACGTGGTGGTGCTGGTGGATGACCACGAATTCCTCCTGCCGATCGACCTGATCGACAAGGCCAACATTATTCCCCGCTTTGATTGAGACGCGGCTTGCCGCGCATCCAATGGATTGCGAAAGACGAGGCGTACGATGAGTAAAGAAGTACTGCTGGTTGTAGAGTCGGTGTCCAACGAGAAGGGCGTGCCGGCCAGTGTTATTTTCGAGGCGCTGGAACTGGCTCTGGCGACCGCGACCAAGAAGCGTTTTGACGACGAAGTCGAGCTGCGCGTGGCGATCAACCGCCACAACGGCAGCTACGAGACCTTCCGCCGCTGGGAAGTGGTGGCCGAGGAGGATCTGGAGAACCCGGCGGCTCAGCTGACCGTCGAGCAGGCCGAGGAGCGTCAGCCCGGCGCCAAGCTCGGTGACTTCGTCGAGGAGCCGGTCGAGTCCATCGAGTTCGGCCGCATCGCCGCGCAGACCGCCAAGCAGGTCATAGTGCAGAAGGTGCGCGAGGCCGAGCGTGCCCAGGTGGTCGATGCCTATCGCGAGCGCGTCGGCGAGATCATCTCCGGCACCGTGAAGAAGGTCACCCGCGACAGCGTGATCGTCGACCTGGGCAACAACGCCGAGGCCCTGTTGGCCCGCGAGGACATCATCCCGCGCGAGACTTTCCGCGTCGGCGCCCGCGTGCGTGCCCTGCTCAAGGAAATCCGCACCGAGAACCGCGGCCCGCAGCTGATCCTGTCGCGCACCGCGCCGCAGATGCTGATCGAACTGTTCACCATCGAGGTGCCGGAAATCGCCGAGGGCCTGATCGAAGTGATGGCCGCCTCCCGCGATCCGGGCTCGCGCGCCAAGATCGCCGTGCGCTCCAAGGACAAGCGTATCGACCCGCAGGGCGCCTGCATCGGCATGCGCGGCTCGCGCGTGCAGGCCGTCTCCGGCGAGATCGGCGGCGAGCGCGTGGACATCGTGCTGTGGGACGAGAACGTCGCCCAGTTCGTGATCAATGCCATGGCCCCGGCCGAAGTGGCGGCGATCATCGTCGACGAGGACGCCCATGCCATGGACATCGCCGTGGCCGAGGACAACCTGGCCCAGGCCATCGGTCGTGGCGGCCAGAACGTGCGTCTGGCCAGCCAGCTGACCGGCTGGACCCTGAACGTGATGACCGAGGCCGACATCCAGGCCAAGCAGCAGGCCGAGACCGGCGATATCCTGCAGCGTTTCGTCGACGAGCTGGATGTCGACGAGGAGCTGGCCCAGGTGCTGGTCGAGGAGGGCTTCACCAGCCTGGAAGAGATCGCCTACGTGCCGATGGAAGAGATGCTCAGCATCGACGGTTTCGACGAGGACATCGTCAACGAGCTGCGCGCCCGCGCCAAGGACCGTCTGCTGACCAAGGCCATCGCCAACGAAGAGAAACTGGCCGACGCCCAGCCCGCCGAGGATCTGCTGTCTCTGGACGGCATGGACAAGACCCTGGCCCAGGAGCTGGCTGTGCGTGGCGTAATTACCCGCGAAGACCTGGCCGAGCAGTCGATCGACGACCTGCTCGAGATCGACGGCATGAGCGAAGAGCGTGCCGGCAAACTGATCATGGCCGCCCGAGCCCACTGGTTCGAGTAAGCGGCAGCGGTCCGAGGAGAGAAGTGCATGACGCAAGTCACGGTAAATGAACTAGCCAAGACGGTCGATACTCCGGTGGAGCGCCTGCTGCAGCAGATGCGCGAGGCCGGTCTGTCGCACACCAGCCCCGATCAGGCGGTGACCGATAGCGAGAAACAGGCTCTGCTGGCGCATCTGAAGAGCAGCCACGGCGAGAAGCTGGAAGAGCCACGCAAGATCACCCTGCAGCGCAAGACCACCACCACCCTGAAGGTCGCCGGTAGCAAGACCATCAGCGTGGAAGTGCGCAAGAAGAAGACCTATGTCAAGCGCAGCCCGGCCGAGATCGAGGCCGAGAAGCAGCGCGAGCTCGAGGAGCAGCGTGCCGCCGAGGAGGCCGCGCGTCTGAAGGCCGAGGAAGAGGCACGCAAGCAGGCCGAGGCGGAGGCCCGCAAGCAGCAGGACGCGGCCGCTCTGGCTGCCGTCGCTCCCGCCGCGGAAGCTGCCGCGCCCGCCGCTGCGCCGGCGCCCGTCGCCACTGCCGAGCGCAAGAAGGAAGAACCGCGCCGGGTGGAGAAGGAAAAGCCGGCGCGTGCCGACGACGACGAGCGTCGCGATCGCAAGCACGCCCAGCATCGCCCGGCGCCGAAGGACAAGGTGCCGGCGCCGCGCGTCGCGCCGCGCAGCACCGACGAGGAGGTCGACGACTTCCGCCGTCGCGGCGGCAGGATGAAGCCGAAGAAGCGTAATCAGCACGGGTTCCAGAGCCCGACAGGACCTATTGTGCGCGAAGTATCGATCGGCGAGACCATTACCGTTGGCGATTTGGCTGCCCAGATGGCGGTCAAGGGTGCCGAAGTGGTCAAGTTCATGTTCAAGATGGGCTCCCCGGTGACCATCAATCAGGTCCTGGACCAGGAGACTGCACAGCTGGTCGCCGAGGAGATGGGGCACAAGGTCAAGCTGGTCAGCGAGAACGCCCTCGAAGAGCAGCTGGCCGAGTCGCTGAAGTTCGAAGGCGAGGCCTTCTCCCGTGCGCCGGTGGTGACCGTGATGGGCCACGTCGACCACGGCAAGACCTCCCTGCTCGACTATATCCGTCGTGCCAAAGTGGCGGCGGGCGAAGCCGGTGGCATCACCCAGCACATCGGTGCCTACCACGTGGAAACCGACCGTGGCATGGTCACCTTCCTCGACACCCCCGGCCACGCCGCGTTCACCGCGATGCGTGCCCGTGGTGCCCAGGCCACCGACATCGTCATTCTGGTGGTGGCGGCCGACGACGGCGTGATGCCGCAGACCCAGGAAGCCGTGCAGCATGCCAAGGCGGCCGGCGTGCCGATCGTGGTCGCGGTGAACAAGATGGACAAGCCGGAAGCCAACCCGGACAACATCAAGAACGGCCTGGCCGCGCTGGATGTGATTCCGGAAGAGTGGGGCGGCGATGCCCCGTTCGTCCCGGTCTCGGCCAAGGCCGGTACTGGCGTCGACGAACTGCTGGAGGCCGTGCTGCTGCAGGCCGAGGTCCTCGAGCTGAAGGCCACGCCGTCGGCTCCGGGTCGTGGTGTGGTGGTCGAGTCGCGCCTGGACAAGGGCCGCGGCCCGGTGGCCACCGTGCTGGTGCAGGACGGTACCCTGCGTCAGGGCGACATGGTTCTGGTCGGCGTCAACTATGGCCGCGTGCGCGCCATGCTCGACGAGAACGGCAAGTCGATCAAGGAAGCCGGTCCGTCGATTCCGGTCGAGATCCTCGGCCTGGACGGCACGCCGGACGCCGGTGACGAGATGACCGTGGTCGCCGACGAGAAGAAGGCCCGTGAAGTGGCGCTGTTCCGTCAGGGCAAGTTCCGCGAAGTGAAGCTGGCTCGCGCGCATGCCGGCAAGCTGGAAAACATCTTCGAGAGCATGGGTCAGGAAGAGAAGAAGACCCTCAACATCGTGCTCAAGTCCGATGTGCGCGGTTCGTTGGAAGCCCTGCAGGGCTCGCTCAGCGGCCTGGGCAACGACGAGGTGCAGGTGCGTGTGGTCGGCGGCGGCGTCGGTGGTATCACCGAGTCCGACGCCAACCTGGCGCTGGCTTCCAATGCCGTGCTGTTCGGCTTCAACGTGCGGGCCGACGCCGGTGCGCGCAAGATCGTCGAAGCCGAAGGCCTCGACATGCGCTACTACAACGTCATCTACGACATCATCGAGGACGTCAAGAAGGCGCTCACCGGCATGCTCGGCAGCGACGTGCGCGAGAACATCCTGGGCACCGCCGAGGTGCGCGACGTGTTCCGTTCGCCGAAGTTCGGCGCCATCGCCGGCTGCATGGTCATCGAGGGCACCGTCTACCGCAACCGTCCGATCCGCGTACTGCGCGACGACGTGGTGATCTTCGAAGGCGAGCTGGAATCCCTGCGTCGCTTCAAGGACGACGTCGCCGAAGTGCGTAACGGCATGGAGTGCGGTATCGGCGTGAAGAGCTACAACGACGTCAAGGTCGGGGACAAGATCGAGGTGTTCGAGAAGGTCCAGGTGGCTCGTACGCTCTAACCCAGCGACAAGCCACAAGCGGCAAGCCCCAAGTGATCCGGTGTCGATGGATCGCCTGGGGCTTGCCGCTTGAGTTTGTAGCACATGATTTTCACTAGCTTGCAGCTTGCAGCTTGCAGCTTGCAGCTTGAGGCAGATTTTATGGCCAAAGAATACAGCCGTACCCAGCGTATCGGCGACCAGATGCAGCGCGAGTTGGCGCAGATGATTCCGCGCGAAGTACGCGACCCGCGCCTGGGCTTCGTCACCATCACCGCCGTGGACGTCAGCCGCGACCTGGGGCACGCCAAGGTGTTCATCACCCTGATGGGCGAGAACGACACCGAGAAGGTCGGGCTGAACCTGGAGATCCTCAACGAGGCCGCCGGTTACCTGCGCATGCTGCTGGGCAAGTCGATGAAGCTGCGCAGCGTGCCGCAGCTGCACTTCCATTTCGACCAGAGCATTTCCCGCGGCGCCCACCTGTCGGCGCTGATCGAGCGGGCCGTGGCCGAAGACAGCAAGCATCGGGACGACTGACTGTGGCCCAGGTGAAACGTATCCGCCGCAGTGTCAGTGGCATCCTGGTGCTCGACAAACCGCGTGGCATGAGTTCCAACCAGGCCCTGCAGAAGGTGCGCTGGCTGCTCAATGCCGAGAAGGCCGGACATACCGGCAGCCTCGATCCGCTGGCCACCGGCGTGCTGCCGCTGTGCTTCGGCGAGGCGACCAAGTTCTCCCAGTACCTGCTGGATGCCGACAAGGGCTATGAGACCGTCGCCCAGCTCGGCGTGACCACCAGCACCGGCGATGCCGAGGGCGAAGTGCTCGAGCGCCGCGAGGTGACCGTCGGTCGGCACGCCATCGAGGCGCTCCTGCCGAGTTTTCGCGGTGAAATCAAGCAGATACCGCCGATGTACTCGGCCCTGAAGAAGGACGGCCAGCCGCTCTACAAGCTGGCCCGTGCCGGCGAAGTAGTGGAGCGCGAGGCGCGATCTGTTAATATCGCGCGCTTGGACTTGCTGGCCCTGGACGACGCGCAGCTGCGCCTGGCGGTGGCCTGCAGCAAGGGCACCTATATCCGCACCCTGGTCGAGGATCTCGGCCGCGAGCTGGGCTGCGGTGCCCATGTCGCCGAGCTGCGTCGGACCCAGGCCGGGCCCTTCGTGCTGAGCCAGGCGATCAGCCTGGAGACGCTGGAGCAGGCTCATGCCGAGGGCGGCAACGAGGCGCTGGACCAGTTCCTCCTGCCGGTCGACAGCGGCCTGGAGCACTGGCCGCTGGTGCAGCTGTCGGAGCACAGCGCCTACTACTGGCTGCACGGCCAACCGGTGCGCGCACCGGAGGCGCCGAAGTTCGGCATGGTGCGGGTGGTCGACCACAACGGTCGCTTCATCGGCATCGGTGAAATGAGCGAGGACGCGCGCATCGCGCCGCGTCGACTGATTCGGTTCGAGTGACCGAAAGCCGTTGCCGGCCAGTGGCCGGCGGCGGTAGAGGGTGGCTGTCAACAGGCACGGTCATGCCTCTTCTTTAAACACGGGGAAAGCCCCGGCCTGTTCACTCTAGGAGCCCATCATGGCACTGAGCGTTGAAGAAAAAGCCCAGATCGTTAACGAGTACAAGCAAGCTGAAGGCGATACCGGTTCTCCGGAAGTGCAGGTTGCCCTGCTGACCGCCAACATCAACAAGCTGCAGGACCACTTCAAGGCCAACGGCAAAGATCACCACTCCCGTCGTGGTCTGATCCGCATGGTTAACCAGCGCCGCAAGCTGCTGGACTACCTGAAGGGCAAGGACACCTCTCGTTACAGCGCCCTCATCGGTCGCCTGGGTCTGCGTCGCTAATAGCGCGCGAGCCGCACGCTTGAAGCTGGAAGCTCGGAGTCGGAAGTTGGGATATTCTCCCGCTCTCGGCTTCGAGCTTTCGGCTTTTAGCTATCTGCAGGAATGTCACGGGTCCGACTCCCGTACCTTCCACCGATTTCCCCAAGGCAACAAAGAGAAGGAAAAACCGTGAATCCGGTAATCAAGCAATTCAAGTTCGGTCAGTCGACCGTCACCCTGGAAACCGGCCGCATCGCCCGTCAGGCTTCCGGCGCCGTGCTGGTCTCCATCGACAACGATGTCAGCGTGCTGGTCACCGTGGTCGGCGCCAAGCAGGCCGATCCGGGCAAGGGCTTCTTCCCGCTGTCCGTGCACTACCAGGAGAAGACCTACGCCGCCGGCAAGATTCCGGGTGGCTACTTCAAGCGTGAAGGCCGTCCGAGCGAGAAAGAGACCCTGACCTCGCGCCTGATCGATCGCCCGATCCGTCCGCTGTTCCCGGAAGGCTTCCTCAACGAAGTGCAGGTCGTCTGCACCGTGGTCTCCACCAGCAAGAAGACCGATCCGGACATCGCCGCCATGATCGGCACCTCCGCCGCCCTGGCCATCTCCGGCATTCCCTTCAGCGGCCCGATCGGCGCCGCCCGCGTCGGTTACCACGAGGACACCGGCTACCTGCTCAACCCGACCTACGAACAGCTCAAGGCCTCCAGCCTGGACATGGTCGTGGCCGGTACCGAGACCGCCGTGCTGATGGTCGAGTCCGAGGCCGACGAGCTGACCGAAGACCAGATGCTCGGTGGCGTGCTCTACGCCCATCAGGAATTCCAGGCCGTGATCCAGGCCGTCAAGGCGTTCGCCGCCGAGGCCGGCAAGCCGGCCTGGAACTGGAGCGCTCCGGCCGAGAACACCGCCCTGCTCGACGCCATCAAGGGCGAGTTCGGCGCGGCCATCTCCGAGGCCTACACCATCACCATCAAGCAGGACCGCTACAACCGTCTGGACGAGCTGCGCGAGCAGGTCGTCGCCAAGTTCTCCGGCGAGGAAGGCCAGCCGTCCGCCGGTGAGGTGAAGGACGCCTTCGGCCTGATCGAGTACCGCACCGTGCGCCAGAACATCGTCGACGGCAAGCCGCGCATCGACGGTCGCGACACCCGCACCGTGCGCCCGCTGAAGATCGAAGTCGGCGTGCTGGGCAAGACTCACGGTTCGGCGCTGTTCACCCGTGGCGAGACCCAGGCCCTGGTCACCGCGACCCTGGGCACCGCCCGCGACGCGCAGATCCTCGACACCCTGGAAGGCGAGAAGAAAGATCCCTTCATGCTGCACTACAACTTCCCGCCCTACTCGGTGGGTGAGTGCGGTCGCATGGGCAGCGCCGGTCGTCGCGAGATCGGCCACGGCCGCCTGGCCCGTCGTGGCGTGGCCGCCATGCTGCCGAAGGGCGACGAGTTCCCCTACACCATCCGCGTGGTGTCGGAGATCACCGAGTCCAACGGTTCCTCCTCCATGGCCTCCGTGTGCGGCGCCTCGCTGGCGCTGATGGACGCCGGCGTGCCGATGAAGGCGCCGGTGGCCGGTATCGCCATGGGCCTGGTGCTGGAAGGCGAGAAGTTCGCCGTGCTGACCGACATCCTGGGTGACGAAGACCACCTGGGCGACATGGACTTCAAGGTCGCCGGTACCGCCAAGGGCGTCACCGCCCTGCAGATGGACATCAAGATCCAGGGCATCACCGAGGAGATCATGGAGATCGCCCTGGGCCAGGCCCTGGAAGCCCGCCTGAACATTCTCGGCCAGATGAACCAGGTGATTTCCGCCTCGCGCAGCGAGCTGTCGGAGAACGCGCCGACCATGCTGGCGATGAAGATCGACCAGGACAAGATCCGCGACGTGATCGGCAAGGGCGGCGCCACCATCCGTGGCATCTGCGAAGAGACCAAGGCCTCGATCGACATCGAGGACGACGGTTCGATCAAGATATTCGGCGAGACCAAGGAAGCGGCCGAAGCGGCCAAGCAGCGCATCCTGGGCATCACCGCCGAGGCCGAGATCGGCAAGATCTACGTCGGCAAGGTGGAGCGCATCGTCGACTTCGGCGCCTTCGTCAACATCCTGCCGGGCAAGGACGGCCTGGTGCACATCTCGCAGATCAGCGATCAGCGCATCGACAAGGTCACCGACGTGCTCAAGGAAGGCCAGGAAGTGAAGGTGCTGGTGCTGGACGTGGACAACCGCGGCCGCATCAAGCTGTCAATCAAGGATGTCGCTGCCGCCGAGGCATCCGGCGTGTAACGAGCGTCTGCGACGCAGCAGAAGGAGGGCCCCAGCGGGGCCCTCTTTTTTTGCCCGCGTTTTGCCCCGACAATGACGCGCTCCGCAGTACCCAACAAGGACGTCTGGCGATGGACATCACCCACTGTCGTTACCACCCCGCAGAGCCCGCCACCTGGCATTGCCCACCCTGCCAGCGCGACTATGGCGATTGCTGCATCCCGCTCAACGCCGAAGTGCAGGACATGCAACCGCTATGTCCGCTGTGCAACGGCGCGCTGAGTTTTCTCGGCGCGGCCAATACCGCGCAGCCGTTCTGGCAGCGCCTGCCGGCCTTCTTTCGCTACGGCCTGCAGCCAGGGCCGCTGGGGTTTGCCCTGGTTCTATGCCTGGCCGGCCTGTTCATGCCCGCCTGGAAGCTGCTGTGGCTGGCGCTGTTCTGTATCGCCACCAAGTACCTGATGAGCGTGATCGAGAGCGCCAGCCAGGGCCAGCAGGAGGCGCCGGCCCTGCTCAGCGCCGTCGATGCCGAGGGTTTCAGCCTGCTCTGGCGCCTGCTGGTGATATTCGCCATCGGCATCGCTACGGTCTGGCTGGCGGCGGACTTCGACAGCGAGGCGCTGTTCTGGGCGGCGACCCTGGGCGTGCAACTGGTGACGCCGGCCAGCATCATCCGCCTGGCCCTGGACAAGACCCTGGGTTCGGCCCTGAGTCCGGACCAGGTCGGCGCGGTGATCAAGGCCATGGGCTGGCGCTACCTGATCCTCTGCGCCTTCCTGTTCATCCTCTGGCAGTCGCCGGACTGGGTCGCCTACATGCTTTCCAATGGCCTGCCGCGGGTGGTGCTGATGCCCCTGTCGACCCTGCTGTTCGGCTATTTCAGCGTGGTGATGTGCGCCATGATGGGCTATGCGGTGTTCCAGTATCAGGGCGCGCTGGGCTATGTGGCGGTGGACGAGAATACGCAGCGCGGTCTGCCGGTGGAGGAGTACCGACGGCGCAAGGCCCTGGCCGAGGCCGAGATCCGTCTCAAGGAAGGGCAGTCCGGTCAGGCTCTGGAGGTGCTGGCGCGGGCCCTGGAGGCGGCGCCCAACGATCTGCGCCTCAACGAGCGCTACCACCAGTTGCTGTTCGGCCTGCAGGCCAGCCAGCGCTGCCTGCGCCACCTGCGTCATTACTTGCCGCTGGCCGCTCGGCTCAGCCCGGGCCTGGCCGCCACGGCGCTGCTTAACGCCCGCCAGCTGCAGGGCGACTACCTTCCCGAGGACGCCCAGGTCTGCGAGCGGGTGGCCGAGGCCCTGCTGCAACGGCACAAGACCCGCGAGGGCCTGAGCCTGCTGCGCAACCTGCACCAGCGCTTTCCCGACTATCCGCATATTCCGCGTGCCTACCTGCTGGCCGCCAGGGGCTTCGCCGAGGGGCTGGGGCAGCTGGAGCCGGCACAGCGGCTGCTGGCCTATATTCGCGCCAAGTACCCGCACTCGCCGCTGCTGGTCGAAGTGAGCGGCCTGGAGGAGACCCTGCGCCGCCTGGCGGCGCAGGCCTGAGTCAACGCGCTAGATGGCGCTGCAGTTGGGCGAGCTGCTGGGTCTGTTCGGCCTGCGGGTAGCTGCTGTGCAGGAAGCGCGTCAGCTCGGCGACGCCGCGCAGGTCCTGGCCCTGACCGAGCAGGCGGGCTAGCTGCAGGGTCAGGCCTGGTAGCTGCGCTGGACGCTGCGCCTGCTGGCTCAGCAGGCGCCAGGCGCCGAGGGCGCGCTGGCCTTCGCCGGCACGGATCAGCGGCGCCAGCAGGTGCAGTTGTATGGCCGGATGGCGCAGCAGGCGCTGCGCGGGGTCGCTGCTGTCGTCGGCGATGCGCTTGAGCAGGGTGAGCCGCTCGGGGCCTTCCGCCAGGGCGAATGCCTGCTTGAGCACGGCGCTCAGCAAGGCCCGGTCCTGACGGCCGCGAGCCACGGCATAGAGGCGTTCGAGCAGGGCCACGCGACCCGGATGGCGCTGCAGCAGATCGGGGCCGCGGGTGGCGGCCTGGGCCAGGTCGAACTGGCCGATCAACTGATCGAGGGCGGCCAGTTCGCGCTTGAACGGAGCGTCCAGGTCCTCCTTGTGCAGATAGGCCTCGTCCACCCGCAGTCGCCCGATCAGGCGCGCCGGCCAGACGGCGACGAAACCCGCCAGCAGGCCACCCAGGTGGGCATGGTAGTTGACGTTGTCGCCGGCCTGGAGCATGCCGAACAGCTCCTTGCCCAGCCACACCGGCAGTATCCACAGCGCCGGTGCCTTGAAGTAGCCGATCAGCGGGCCCAGCCAGTAGAAGAAGTTGATCCGCCGCAGGCCGTAGACGCCGACATACATGCCCATCAGCCCGGAGATGGCGCCCGAGGCGCCCACGCCGGTGCCCCAGGAGGGATCCAGCGCCCACCACCACAGGTGCGAGCCCAGGCCGCTGAGCAGATAGAGGCAGAGATAGACCCAGCGGCCCAGGGCGATCTCCAGGGCGAAGCCGAAGATGAACAGGAACAGCATGTTGCCCAGCAGGTGCATGAAGTCGCCGTGCAGGAACATGGCGCCGAACAGCCCCTGCAGGGTGAAGCGCTCGGGCACGAAGCCGAAGCGATAGGCACTGACGCGGTCGCGTGCCTGCTCCGCGCGGGCGCGTGCCTCTTGCCAGTGTTGGTCGGCCTGGAAGTCGGCGCGCTGGTGCAGCTCGTGCTCAAACTCCAGGTCCTGCAGTATCCAGCCCGCCAGCTCACGGCGCCGCGCGGCATCGACATAGTCGCGGTACCGGCTGTCGAGCCTGTCGCGGCGCTCGGCGCTGTCGAGGAACAGGGTCCGCTCGCGCGCCAGCAGGCCGCCATCCAGATAGGTCTGCACGGCGGTTTCCAGACGCTCGTGATCGCCACCCTGATAGGCGAAATAGATCAGGGTGTTGAGCAGGATCAGTAGCAGGGTGATAACCGGCGGACGTTTCCAGTCCAGCGGGTGTTCGGCGGGGATGATCAGCATCAGCCGCCACGCTTGCTATCGACGCGGACCAGTCGCTCACCCTCGAACTGCAGGAAGTACAGCATGCCGTTCTCGCGGCTGTATACCCATTCCTCCTTGACGTACTGCACCTTGCCGTTACGGTCCAGGGTATGCCCCGTGACAGCCTGGCTGACCGGTGTGCCGCACTTCTGCTGCACCTCGGAAGTGCGGTCGCCCTTGTCGGCGATGCCGTGCTCGCAACGCAGGGTGGTTGCCAGTGCCTGCAGGCTGGCGATACAGAGCAGGGAGATTAGGAGCAATTGCTTCATGTCGAGCATCCTTGTTCATTTGAGGCAGTCAGTTGCCGCGTTTGCTTTCTATTTTGGTGACGCGATTGCCTTCGAAGCGCAGGAAGTAAAACATGCCGTTCTTCGGCCCGTAGACCCATTCCTCGAGGGCGACCTCGGTGACGAAACCGTAGTAGTCGACCACCTCCTTGTATCCGAGGAAATCGCGCCGCGCCGGCATTCCGCACTTGGCTGCGACTTCATCGGCGTGATCCTCAAGGCTGATCAGCTTGCTGCCGCAACGCAGCGTGGAACCCGCCTCGACCATGCCTGCCAGGAACAGGCCGATGAGCGGGAGGAAGAGTCTGGAATGCATGAGCAGGCGCCATGATAGGAACAGTGCCAGCCTACATCCTGTGCTTCCGGCTGTCAGTCGGCGCGTTTGGTCTCGATTCGGGTCAGACGGTTACCCTGGAACGTCAGGATGCTGAGCATGCCATTGGTGGGGCCGTACACCCATTCCTCGATCACCATTTCCCGATTGCCGTAGTAGCCCCCGGTGTAGCCCACCAGATCACGGCGTGCGGGCTCTCCGCACTTGCGCTCCACCTCAAAGGCGCGGTCGCCCTCATTGACCAGCTTGCTGCCGCAGCGCAGAGTGCCTGCTTCGGCCAGCCCGCAGGCCAGCGTCAGAGTGGCGAGTAGCAGAATTTCCTTCATCACAGACTTCCTAAATGCAGTGCGCTTGCTACCTGGGTGCCAGATTGGTTCTGAGCAAGGCCGACGTCGAGCAGGTAAATGCGCTGACCCTCCAGGCCGCCACGCTCCACCAGATAATCCTTGATGCTGGCCGCCCTGGCCTGTCCCAACTGGCGCAACAGCAGCTTGCTGTTGGCCCAGGACTGCAGTACGGCGGCGCGCATTTTCGCCGTGCGCTGCTCGTCCGGCAACTCCTTCCACTCTGCGGGCGGCTGCTGCTTGAGGCGGGTGCGGTAGATACCTTCCAGCAGCGCAGGCTTGTCGTTCTCGTCCACCATCAATTGCTCGGGGTCGGAGGGTACCGGCTCGCCGCTGCGTTGCAGCATCCTGTATTGGGTGTTCTGGTACTCGCGCTCCAGGCGCTGTTCGGCCAGTAGCGGGCCGTCGCTGGCCCCGGCACTCACGCCTTCCACCTCCAGGCGCAGGGCCGGGCGTTCCTTGAGGGCGCTGGCCAGGGTGTCCAGGGTTTTCTGGGCCGTGCCGTCCAGTTCGCTGCTGCCGGCGGCGAACTGCACCTGGCTGAGGTCGACAGAGCCGCCGCCGGCCAGCCCGGCGATGAACTTGAAGGGTGCCTGGGCCGCGCGCAGCACCAGGTTGCGCAGGGTCTGCCAGACGATGGGCATGACGCTGAACTGCGGGTCGTTGAGGTTGCCCTGCACCGGCAGCTGGATATCGATATTGCCCCGGGTGTTCTTG
The DNA here is from genome assembly GCF_039888625.1 of Pseudomonas sp. CAU 1711. Classification (NCBI taxonomy): domain Bacteria; kingdom Pseudomonadati; phylum Pseudomonadota; class Gammaproteobacteria; order Pseudomonadales; family Pseudomonadaceae; genus Pseudomonas; species Pseudomonas sp. CAU 1711. The sequence continues at coordinate 315,963 of NZ_JBDQQT010000002.1, read as the reverse complement.
AGCAGGGCCACGGCCAGGCGGATCGGCAGGTCCACGGCATCCTTGCTGTCCACCTGCTCGCCCAGTTGCAGATCTTCCAGCAGCAGTTTGTTCTCGGCGTTCAGCTGGCCCTTCTCGATACGGTAGTGCAGGTCGAGGTTGAGCCGGCCCTTGCGGATGCGATAGCCGGCGAATTTGCCGGAGTAGGGGGTGAGGGTGGTCAGTTCGACGTTCTTGAAGCTGGTGGCGATATCCAGGCTGTTCATCGGGTCGAAGGGGGTCAACTTGCCCCTGATGCTGACCGGCGCGTACTTGTCCACCTTGCCCTTGATGTCGACGCTGGCGGCCTGCGGGCTCTGGTTGTCCAGGGTGCCGATGCGGCCCTCGAGCTGCTGGATGGCGGTGGCGAAGTTGGGCGTCAGGCTGAAGTCGGCGAAGTTGGCCGAGCCGTCCTTGATGGCGACGCCGTCGATGCGGATCGGCAGCGGCTTGCCGACCGGCTCGGCCTTGGCGTTGGCCGGTTGCGGGATCATCAGGTCGTTGAGGTTGGTGGTCAGGTCCTCGTTGATGATGAAGCGCGCATAGGGCTGCTGCAGATCGACCTGGCCGATCCTCAGGCCCTCGCCATGGCGATAGTCCAGTCCCTCCACCACCAGTTGCTGCCACTTGAGGAAGTCGCGCTCCTTGAGGGTGTCCAGGGTGTGCAGCTGGTTGACCTCGGCGCGCCCAGCGATACCGAAGGTCAGCGGCTCTACACTCTTCAGGTCGACCGCCAGGTCGCTGCCGAGCAGGCCGCTGCGCAGTTCCAGGCGCACGAAGGGGCTGATATAGGCCTGGGCCAGGCGCAGGTCGATATCGCGGGTGACCAGCCGCAGCTTGGCGGTGGTCGGTTGCAGCTGGACCCGGCCCTCGGCCTTGAGCTGGCCGCGCCTGTTCACTCCGGTCTCCAGCTTGAGGCCGAAGGGCGAGGTGCCCAGGCTGTCGAAGTCCTCGAGATCTAGGCTGAGCGGAGCCAGGTCGAGCTTGACCTCCTGCTCGCCTGCGGCACGGTCGGCCAGGTGGATCCGGTAGTCGCGCAGTTGCACGTCACGCAGCAGTACCTGCCAGGGGCGGCTTGGCTCCTCCGGCTGGGCTGTGCTGGCGTTCTGCTGCGGTGCCGGAGCCGCAGCAGGTTCGCTTTTCTGCGGTACCGCCACGGAGCCCACGTCATCTGCGCTTGGTGTCGGAGCCCCGGGCGCGGCAGCGGGGGTTGGTGCGGCGCTTGGTTTGCTATGGCTGGCGAACAGCTTCTGCCAGTCCAGCTGGCCATCCTCTTCGCGGACCGCCCAGGTCTCCAGCTTCTGGCTACGGATCTTGCCCACCATGACCCGGCGCTTGGCCAGGTCCAGGCTGGTCTCGCCGACCTCCAGGCGCTCCAGGCGCACCAGTGGTTTGTCCTCGGGGCTCTCGATGGCGAACTTGCCGAGGGTGGCGCTGACCTTGCTCAGTTGCAGCTCGGTGCCCTTGGCCAGGTTCAGCGAGTAGTCGGTGGTGATATCCAGCACGCCATCCTTCAGCGCCAGCGGCACGGCATCGCGCACATAGGGCCAGATGGCCTTGAGCTTGCCGCCGCTGAGCTTCAGCTGGCCCTTGGAGGCGATGGGCGCGAGGCTGACCTGGCCCTGCCAGTCGAGTCGCCCGCCATGCGGGCCGGTGGCCACCAGCTGCATCTCGGCATTGTCGTCGGGCAATGTGCTGAGGTTGTTCAGTTGCAGGTTGAGCGAGTCGTAGAGGAACTCGACCGGCTCGCTGGGGCGGCGGTCCTCGAAGTGCAGGGCATTCTCGATCAGTGCGATATGGTCGATGCGCAGGGGGAAGGGCTCGCTCGGCTCTTCCTGCGCGGGCTCTGCCTCGGTGGCGGGGAGCTTGAACAGGCCGCTCAGGTTGAGCGTGCCGTTTTTGGCGAACAACAGCTCGACACGGGCCCGCTCCAACTCCACCTCGGCCAGGTGCAGGGCGCCGCGCCACAGGCTGTCCAGTTGCAGATTGGCGTACAGACGCTGGAAGGCCATCTGCGGCTTGTTCGCCTGGCCGATGTGCAGGCCCCAGAGTTGCAGTTCCAGGCTGAAGGGATTGAGCTCGACGCGCTCCAGGCGCGCCGGCAGCGTGGCCCACTGGGCGAGTTGCTGGTTGGCCACGCGCTGGGCGATGCCGGGCAGGATCAGGAAGCCGAGCAGGCTGTACAGGCCGAGGGCGATGGCCAGGGCATAGGCGGTACGGTGCAATCCTTTGGGCATGTTGCGGCGTCATCTTCCAGGCTGAGGAGCCTGGAGTATGGCATGGCCGCTGCCGCCGTGTGGGCCATCAGAGTGCCGCTGCAGGGCTGCTCAGAAGCGCAGGATCAGGGTCTTCAGCGGCGGTTTGCCGTCGCGCGAGGGGAAGTCGGTGGCGGGCAGAATCTGCTCGCAGTCGCGCACCGGGCGGCCGAGTTTTTCGGCGCAACGCAGCACCTGGGTGCGCCAGTCGTCCAGCTCGACTTTCGCCAGGTTGTTGCAGCACACCAGCGTGCCGTTCTCGGCGGTGGCGAGGATGGCCGGCTTGAGCAGGCTCTGGTAGTCGCGCAGCAGGTCCACGGTGCCGAAGGCGCTCTTGGCCCAGGCGGGCGGGTCGAGCAGCACCAGGTCGAACTGGCGCTGTTCCAAGCGCGGATAGCTCGGCAGCTTGTGCCCGCGGCGTGCGGAGATGGGCAGGCCGGCCAGCTGGCGGATGGCCGGGAAGTAGTCGGACAGCACGAAGTCCATGGCCAGCCCCGGGTTGAGCGCCAGGTTCTCGCGGCCCACCGCCAGATTGCCTTCGGCGAAGTCCAGGTTGAGCACCTCGCGCGCGCCGCCAGCGGCGGCGCACAGGCCGACGCCGCAGGTGTAGGCGAACAGGTTGAGTACGGACTTGCCGGCGCTGTTGGCCTTGATCCAGCCACGGGCATTGCGCAGGTCGAGGAACAGCAGCGGGTCCTGGCCCGGATGGCGGCCGCGCACCCGGTAGTTCAGCCCCCATTCCCGGCCAACCCCATCCGCCAGGGCCTCGGCCGTGGGCTGGTACACCGCATCGCGGCGGTCGATGCGCGAGTTGCCGCCGGAACGGTCGTTGTAGACCAGCTGCAGGTCGAGGCCGAGGTGCTGGTTGATCTGCGCGTGCAGGTCGAGCAGGGCGCCCTGCGCGAGCGGCTGGTGGAAGCTCTGCACCATCAGTTGCCCGCCGTAGCGGTCGGCGGTGAGACCGGGCGCGCCCTCCTGGCTGCCATGGAACAGGCGGTAGCAGTCGGTCTGCTGCTGGTGCAGTTCGGCCAGTAGCGGCTGGCGGGAGTCGAGGGCGGCACGCAGCGCCTGGTCGAGAGAAGACATGGGGCGGCGTCTCGCAGCGGAAGGGCGCGCAGTTTAGCAAGAAAAACGCCGGCCCTAGGCCGGCGTTACTCCATGCTCAGTCGCGTACAGCGCTCGTAGTCGCAAGGAGGCGGTGCGCAGACAGTAGACCGCCTACGGCAAGCGCCGCCGACACCGCTAATGCGAGTGATGGGCGTGACGTTAGCGTTCGATGGCCAGGGCCACGCCTTGCCCGCCGCCGATGCACAGGGTGGCCAGGCCCTTCTTGACGTCGCGCCGGATCATCTCGTGCAGCAGGGTCACCAGCACGCGGCAGCCCGAGGCGCCGATGGGGTGGCCGAGGGCGATGGCGCCGCCGTTGACGTTGACCTTGGCCGCGTCCCAGCCCAGCTCCTGGCCCACCGCCAGGGCTTGAGCGGCGAAGGCTTCGTTGGCCTCGATCAGGTCGAGGTCGGCCAGCTGCCAGCCGGCCTTGTCCAGGCAACGTTTGGTCGCGGAAACCGGGCCGATGCCCATGATTGCCGGGTCGACGCCGGCGTTGGCGTAGCCGGCGATCCGGGCCAGCACCGGCAGGCCGAGGGCCTTGGCCTTTTCCGCACTCATGAGTAGAACCGCTGCGGCACCGTCGTTGAGGCTGGAGGCGTTGCCGGCGGTGACGCTGCCGTCCTTCTTGAACGCCGGCTTGAGGCCGGCCAGGGATTCGGCGCTGGTGCCGGCGCGCGGTTGCTCGTCGCGGGCGAAGCTGACCGGCTCGCCCTTGCGCGAGGGGACCAGCACCGGGGTGATCTCGGCCTCGAAGCGGCCGGCCTCGATGGCGGCGCAGGCCTTCTGCTGCGAGGCGGCGGCGAAGGCGTCCTGCTGTTCACGGGAAATGCCGTATTTCGCGACGAGGTTTTCCGCCGTGATGCCCATGTGGTAGTCGTTGAAGGCGTCCCACAGGCCATCCTGAATCATCGTGTCGATCAGCTTGCCGTGGCCCATGCGCTGGCCGGTGCGGGCGGCGGGCATGACGTAGGGCGCCTGGCTCATGTTCTCCATGCCGCCGGCGATGATCACCTCGGCGTCGCCACAGCGGATGGCCTGCGCGCCCAGGTGCAGGGCCTTGAGGCCGGAGCCGCAGACCTTGTTCAGGGTCATGGCCGGCACGGCATGCGGCAGCCCGGCCTTGATCGCGGCCTGGCGCGCGGTGTTCTGTCCGGCGCCTGCGGTCAGCACATGGCCGAGCAGCACCTCGTCGACTTGCGCCGGGTTCAGGCTGGTCTGCTCCAGCAGGCGCCGGATCACGGCGGCGCCCAGTTCGACGGCGGGCACGCCGGCCAGGGCGCCCTGGAAGCTGCCGATGGCGGTGCGGGTGGCGGCGACTATGACGACTTCTTGCATGGTGGCTCCTCGAAATCGGGGCGCGCGATGGGCGCGATGGGGGCGCTATGGTGGCATAGCCGTTCGCGACCCGGCCAGTGCGTGGATGGACCGCTCAGTCGCGCGGCGGCAGGCCCATGCGCTGGCGGGCACGGTGCACCGCGCCGCCGCGCACGGCCCAGCGCAGCAGCGGGGCCAGGCCGTTCACCCCGGCGCGAATGGCGCGGCTGCGCGCGGGGCCGACCTGGGTGCCGAGCATGGTCTGGGCCCAGTCCGGCAGCAGGTCGATGCCGGCCTGCATCAGCAGCCGGCCCACCGGCACGGCCAGGGCACTGGGTGCCGGTGCGCCCTGGAGGATGCGCAGGATCTCCCGCGAGCGCTCGTCGCACAGCAGCTGCGGGCGGATATCGGCGAGGTAGGCGGTCACCTCGGCGCGCGAGCGCGGCACCTTCTCGGCGCCCAGGCGCTCGGCGATCAGCGCCACCTCGGCGTAGTAACGGTCCTGCTCCGCCTCGCTGAGCCGTGGATTGCGATAGCGCAGGTGGGCGGCGAGGAAGCTGGAGACCTCGGCCACATGCACCCAGGTCAGCAGGGCCGGGTCGCTGGCCGCATAGGGGCGGCCGTCCGGTGCGCTGCCGACCACCTTGAGGTGAATGTTGCGCACCTTGTCGATCAGCCACTCGGCATCGCGTCGCGAGCCGAAGGTGGTGCCGGAGATGAACTGGCCGGTGCGGCGCAGGCGGCCGATCAGGTCCTCGCGGAAATTGGAGTGGTCCCACACCCCGGCCAGTGCCAGTGGGTGCAGGGCCTGCAGCAGCAGGGCGGAGATGCCGCCGATCATCATGCTGGTGAAGTCGCCGTGCACCCGCCAGTACACGGCATCGGGGCCGAACAGGCCGGGGTCGCCGGGCGGTTGGCTGAAGTCGATCTGGCCCAGGACTATGCCGCTCAGGCTGAGCACCTGGGCTTCGATGCGGCGGCGAAGGAATTCCACAAGAGCTGCCTCAAGTTGCAAGCCGCAAGCGGCAGGTAAAGGCGAAAGCCTAACCGACTCGGCCGGGCCCTCATACTGGCTCGCTTGCCGCTTGCAGGGGGCGGTCACCCGCCTTGCTGCCGCGGTCAGCGGTTCAGGCGCTGCCCGATCAGGCTGTCGACCACCGAGGGGTCGGCCAGGGTCGAGGTGTCGCCCATGCTGTCCAGCTCGTTGCAGGCGATCTTGCGCAGGATGCGCCGCATGATCTTGCCCGAGCGGGTCTTGGGCAGGCCCGGGGCCCACTGGATCAGCTCCGGCTTGGCGAAGCTGCCGATCTCCTTGCCGACCAGGGCCAGCAGCTCCTGCTTCAGCGCGTCGCTGGGCTCCAGGCCCTTCATCGGCGTGACGAAGGCGTAGATGCCCTGGCCCTTGACGTCGTGCGGGTAGCCGACCACCGCCGCCTCGGCCACCGCGTCGTGCAGCACCAGGGCGCTCTCCACCTCGGCGGTGCCGATGCGGTGGCCGGAGACGTTGATCACGTCGTCGACCCGCCCGGTGATCCAGTAATAGCCGTCCTCGTCGCGGCGCGCGCCGTCGCCGGTGAAGTAGTAGCCGGGGTAGGGCTTGAAGTAGGTATCGATCATCCGCTGGTGGTCGCCGTAGACGCTGCGGATCTGGCTCGGCCAGCTGGCCTTGATCGCCAGCACGCCGGCACCCGGGCCCTCGATCTCCTGGCCCTGGTCGTCGAGCAGCACCGGCTGCACGCCGAAGAACGGGCGGGTGGCCGAACCGGGCTTGAGGTCGGTGGCGCCGGGCAGCGGGGTGATCAGGATCGAGCCGGTCTCGGTCTGCCACCAGGTGTCGACTATCGGGCAGCGCCGCTCGCCGACCACCTGGTAGTACCACTCCCAGGCCTCGGGGTTGATCGGTTCGCCGACCGAGCCGAGCAGGCGCAGGCTGGTGCGCGAGGTGGATTTCACCGGGCCTTCGCCCTCGCGCATCAGGGCGCGGATGGCGGTGGGCGCGGTGTAGAAGATATTCACCTGGTGCTTGTCGATCACCTGCCAGAAGCGCGAGGCATCCGGGTAGTTGGGCACGCCCTCGAACATCAGGGTGGTGGCGCCGTTGGCCAGCGGCCCATAGACGATATAGCTGTGCCCGGTGACCCAGCCGACGTCGGCGGTGCACCAGTAGACATCGCCCTCATGGTAGTCGAACACGTACTTGTGGGTCATCGCCGCGCCCAGCAGGTAACCGCCGGTGCTATGCAGCACGCCCTTGGGTTTACCTGTGCTGCCCGAGGTGTAGAGGATGAACAGCGGGTCCTCGGCATCCATCGGCTCGGCCGGGCAGTCGGCACCGGCCTCCTTGAGGGCCTGGTGATACCAGATGTCGCGGCCTTCGACCCAGGCGATCTCGCCCTGGGTGCGCTCGACCACCACCACGGTGCTAACGTCCGGGCAGCTCTGCAGGGCCTTGTCGACATTGGCCTTGAGCGGGATGTACTTGCCGCCGCGCACGCCCTCGTCGGCGGTGATCAGCGTGCGGCAGTCGGCATCGAGGATGCGGTCGCGCAGGGCGTCCGGGGAGAAGCCGCCGAACACCACCGAGTGGATGGCGCCGATGCGTGCGCAGGCCAGCATGGCGTAGGCGGCCTCGGGGATCATCGGCATGTAGATGCACACCCGGTCGCCCTTCTTCACGCCACGGCTCTTCAGCACATTGGCCAGGCGGCAGACGTTGTGGTGCAGCTTGTTGTAGGTGATATGGGCGGACTCGGCCGGGTTGTCGCCCTCCCAGACGATGGCGATCTGCTCGCCGCGCTTTTCCAGATGGCGGTCGATGCAGTTGTAGGCGACGTTGAGCCGGCCACCCTTGAACCACTCGGCCTGGCCCTTGGCCAGGTCGCTGCTGTGCAGTCGCTGCCAGGGCTCGAACCAGTGCAGGAACTGCCGGGCCTGCTCGCTCCAGAAGGCTTCGGGCTGTTCGATGGACTGCTGGTACAGACGCAGGTACTGCTCGTTGTCCAGGAGCGCGCGCTGGCGCACCTCGTCCTTGACCGGGTGCAGGCTGATTTCAAGCATGGCGGGATCCCTGTTCTTGTTGTGCCACGGAAGGGCTAAGGGTGCACCCAGGCCCGCGTCCGTTCAAGCCCCGCGCGAGCCGGCAAGGGCTCGACGCGGGACTCGGGCATCAGCCACGGTGACGGCCGCGGAAGAAGTCGATCAGGCCCTGGGTCGAGGCATCCTCGGCCGCCGGCTGGTCCCAGCCGGTGAGGCGCTGGTAGACGCCCTTGCCCAGCTCCTTGCCCAGCTCGACGCCCCACTGGTCGAAGGCGTTGATGCCCCAGATCACGCTCTGCACGAACACCTTGTGCTCGTACATGGCCACCAGTGCGCCGAGGCGCCGCGGGCTGATGCGCTCCAGCGCCAGGGTGTTGCTCGGCCGGTTGCCGGGGATCACCTTGTGCGGCGCCAGGCGCAGCACTTCGCTCTCCTCCAGGCCCTGGGCGCGTAGCTCGGCCTCGGCCTCGGCGCGGGTCTTGCCGCGCATCAGCGCCTGGCTCTGCGACAGGCAGTTGGCGTACAGCCACTGGTGGTGGTCGGCGACCGGGTTGTAGCTGACCACCGGCACGATGAAGTCCGCCGGGATCAGCGCGGTGCCCTGGTGCAGCAACTGGTGATAGGCGTGCTGGCCGTTGCAGCCGACCCCGCCCCAGATCACCGGGCCGGTCTCCAGGCTCACCGGGCTGCCGTCCTGGCGCACGCTCTTGCCGTTGGACTCCATGTCCAGCTGCTGCAGGTGCTTGGTGATGTTCCGCAGGTAGTGGTCGTAGGGCAGGATGGCGTGGCTCTGCGCGCCCCAGAAGTTGCCGTACCAGACCCCGAGCAGGGCCAGCAGCACCGGCATGTTGCGCTCGAAGGGGGCGCTGAGGAAATGCTGGTCCATGCTGTAGGCGCCGGACAGCAGCTCCTTGAAGTTGGACATGCCGATGGCCAGGGCGATCGGCAGGCCGATGGCCGACCACAGCGAGTAGCGCCCGCCGACCCAGTCCCACATGGGGAAGACGTTCTTCTCGCGGATGCCGAAGGCCAGCGCCGCCGCCTTGTTGCTAGTCACCGCGATGAAGTGGCGATAGAGCTTCTCCTCGCTACCGCCGCGGGCCAGGTACCAGGTGCGCGCGGCCTGGGCGTTCTTCAGCGTCTCCAGGGTGCCGAACGACTTCGACGAGACGATGAACAGGGTGGTCTCGGCGTTCAGCTTGGATGCCAGCGCGTGGAATTCGCTGCCGTCGATATTGGCCAGGTAATGGCAGCGCACGCCGCGCTGGGTGAAGGGCAGCAGCGCCTCGGAGACCAGCTGCGGACCGAGGAAGGAGCCGCCGATGCCGATGTTGACCACATCGGTGATGGCCTTGTCGCTGTAGCCGCGCCACAGGTCGCTGTGGATGCGCCCGACCAGATCGGTCATCTGGTTGAGCACCCGGTGCACTTCGGGCATCACGTTGATGCCGTCCACCTTCACGCAGTCGCCGATGGGCCGGCGCAGCGCGGTGTGCAGGGCCGGGCGGCCCTCCGAGGCGTTGATCGGCTCGCCGTTGAACAGGGCCTCGATGGCGTCCTGTAGCCCGGCCTCGCGGGCCAGGCGCACCAGCAGCTCGCGGGTCTGGTCGTCGAGCAGGTTCTTCGAGTAGTCGAGCAGCAGCCCGCAGCCGCTCACGGAGAAGCGTTCGAAACGCTTGGGGTCGGCGGCGAAGGCTTCGCGCATGCTGAAGCCCCGCATGGCCTCGCGATGCTTGCGCAGGGCCTGCCAGGTGGGCAGGGTGGTGACGTCTAGCGGCTGCTGGTGATAGCCCATGGGCTGCGTTTTCCTTGTTCTGCTGTACGGCGGTCGGGCATGAAAAGCCCGGAAGGATCCGGGCTCCGAGTTTAGCGGTATGCGGTGCCCGCAGGCGACCCGTGCCGGAGGCGCGCCACCGGCGGTCATGTCCGGTACGCGTGGTTGGAGGCTGCCTGGCGCGGTCGTCGGCCGGCTATGGGGTGCCCCCTTGCTTGTTCTTTTATTGCTGCTTGGGCCTCCGTTTCCCCTCTCCCTGGGCATGAGCAATCCGCTAGAGTTGCTGCAGCCCAATCATTGAGAGCAGACACTATGGCCAAGACCGAGGCCGAGCTAACTCGCAGGCAGTTCGTTGCCTTGTGTGCCGTCAGCCTGGTCAGCGGCAACGGCTGGGGCGGCGCCGAAAGCGCTCCCCTGAGTGTGGCCTATGCCGATAGCTATCCACCGATCAGTCAATTGGAGGGTGATCGAGTCAGCGGCTTAATCGTCGAGCTGCTGAACCATGTGTTTACTCGTCAGCTAAAGATAGCGGTCGAGCACTTTGGCTATCCGTGGCTGCGCGCGCAGCACCTGGTGAAAAACGGCACGCACGATGCCCTGTGTGCCACGGCTACTGCAGAGCGTCTCGAATATGCCGTCGCCTCACAAGAGATTGTCCTGACGCAGCCTTACCGGGTGTTTGTGCGCAAGGATCACCCGAACCTTGAAGCCTTTGCCCGGGTTCGCTCGCTGGGCGAGCTGCATGCGCTCAACCCCAGAGTGATCTCGTTTACCGGCAATGGCTGGGCGGGCAGGAATCTGCAGGGCTTCGACCTGGTCGAGGGACCGTCCCCCAACGTTGCTATGGGCATGCTGGTCGGCGGCCGGGGCGATGTCATCGTTGAGAATATTGCGGTCGGCAGGCACTGGTTGCGTAGTCACCAGGCCGAGGCCGAGATACAGATGCTCAACCATGACCTGAGCAAAACCGATTGGCAGTTGTTGATTAACAAACATTCGCCTTGGCTGAACATACTGCCGCACTTCGATGTCGCCCTGCGCGCCTTCAAAAGCCAGCCGGCCTATGCGGAAGTTTTGGCGCGCCATGGCGTGAGTGGTTGAGCGATTCGCACCTTTGACGGCCTGCACGGCTGGGCGTGGTGCCGTCCGCTTGTCGGTTGGCGGGCTAGCCGGGCCCCGGGGCGTGTGGCAGTCGCCGGTGCTGTTCTACGCTTACTAACAGGTCGTTGCCGCACAGCCGCGCGCGACATCCAGACCACTATCCGTCTCTCAGGAATGGGCAACTCAGCACTCGGCTGCGCCCTGCCATGCACAGGATCTCTCCGCTCTTGTCATGAGGCCGACCCCCGATGGATATCAGCAGTTCCTCGAAAACCACCCCGCTTGCCCTGTGCGCCCTCGCGGCCACCTTCATCGCCCTGCTCTACAGCTTCCTGGCCATGAAACAGGCCTCCTCCGAGCTACGCGAGGTCAGCGAGAATCGTTACAACTCCTATCTGCTGGCGGATGAGCTGCGACAAAGCTCGGATGACCTGACCCGCCTGGGGCGCACCTATGTGGTGAGCGCCGATCCACGCTACGAGCAGCAGTACCTGCGTGTGCTCGACATCCGCAACGGCAAGGTTCCGCGGCCGGAGAAATACCACCGTATCTACTGGGACTTCGTCGCCGCGGGGATCGACAAGCCGCGCCCCGACGGCCAGACCATCGCCCTGGCGGAGCTGATGAAGCAGGCCGGCTTCACCGACAACGAGTTCGCCAAGCTGCGTCAGGCCCAGGCCAACTCCGACGGCCTGGTGCAGTTGGAGGTCAAGGCGATGAATGCGGTCAAGGGCCTGTTCGAGGATGGCCAGGGCGGTTACACCCGGCGCGCCGAACCCGACCTTGAACTGGCCAGGAACCTGCTGCACAGTCCGGAATACCACCGCTACAAGGCCGACATCATGAAGCCGGTGGACGAGTTCTTCGCCCTGCTGGAGGAGCGCACCGGAGTGGCGGTACAGCGCGCCGACCGGGCCCTGGCCAATGCCCAGTACCTGTTCGTCGCGGTGCTGTTGGTGCTGGTCGGCGAAGTGCTGCTGCTGATCTACCTGGGCCGCCGCCAGACCCTCTCGCGCCTCGGCGCCAAGCCGGCGGTGCTGGACCATGTGCTGGGCGAGATCGCCGTCGGCAATCTCGCCGTGGCCATTCCCGAAGCCAGCGAGGACAGCGCCCTGGGCCGCGTGCGGCTGATGAACGAGCGCTTGAAAACCCTGATCGGCGAGGCCCTGAGCACCAGCGAGCAGCTGCATGCGGCCGTCGGCCAGGTCGGTGAAATGGTCGACAACACGGCCGCGCGGGCTGCACAGCAGAACCAGATGACCGAGCTGGTGTCGACCGCAGTGCACGAGATGGGGCTGACGGTGCAGGAAATCGCCCGCAACGCCAGCAGTGCGGCGCAGTCATCGCGCACGGCGAGCGACGAGGCGCAGCAGGCCCGGCAGGTGGTCGGCGAGTCGTCCCGGCACATCCAGAACATGGCGGACGAAATCGGCAATGCCGCCCAGGCGGTGAGTCATCTGGCCGGGCAGGTGTCCTCCATCGACCAGGTGCTGGCGGTGATCCGCGGCATCTCCGAGCAGACCAACCTGCTGGCGCTGAATGCCGCCATCGAAGCGGCGCGGGCCGGCGAAATGGGCCGCGGCTTCGCCGTGGTGGCCGACGAGGTGCGTACCCTGGCCAGCCGTACCCAGGCCTCCACCGACGAGATCCAGCAGATGATCCAGGGCCTCAAGCAGGGCGCCGATAGCGCCGTCCACTCGATGCACGCCAGCCAGGCCGCGACCGGCACAGGCGTAGAGGCCAGCCGGCACACCGGCGAGTCGCTGCAGGTGATCAGCCAGCAGATCGATCACATCAGCGATATGAACCGCCAGGTGGCGACGGCCACCGAGCAGCAGTCCTCGGTCACCGAGGAGATCAACCGCAATGTGCAGAGCATCGCCGACATCGCCCATACGACCACCGCCGAGGCCAAGCACTGCCAGGAAGATTGCCGCACCCTGCGCCGCCTGGCCGACGACCTGGCCAGCCGCATGGGCAGTTTCCACCTGTAGTGCGCGGCTCGCCGGCTAGATCGGTTGGCGAAACCGGTTGAGTGGTCAGGGAGTGAGCAGCCCATCTGCCCTCTGCTCCTCTGGCAGAAGCGCTGCGTGCGGCCCGGAAGAGCCGATACCCCTCTGCATTCGCTGAGAGGGGACTTCGCATGTGGCCGGGCCTACAGCTCGAACGCCAGATTGTCGATCAGTCGCGTATTGCCTAGGAAGGCGGCGGCCAGTATCACCAGTTGCTGGTCGCCGTCCCGGGCCGGGCGCAGGGCGGTGGACTCGCGCACTTCCAGATAGTCCGGGCGCAGGCCGGCCGCGCTCAGCTCGGCCTTGCCGCTTTCCTGCAGTTTGGCGAAGTCGCGTTCGCCGCCACGAATGGCCTCGGCCAGCTGGCGCAGGGTGCGATACAGGGCCGGTGCCTGGGCGCGCTGCTCGGCGCTCAGGTAGCCATTGCGCGAGGACAGGGCCAGGCCGTCTTCGGCGCGCACGGTCGGCTCGCCGATGATCTGCACCGGCATGTTAAGGTCGCGCACCAGGGTGCGGATCACCGCCAGCTGCTGGAAGTCCTTCTCGCCGAACACGGCGATATCCGGCTGGACCATGTTGAACAGCTTGGTCACCACCGTGGCCACGCCCTCGAAGTGACCGGGGCGGCTGGCGCCGCACAGACCCTCGGAGACGCCGGGCACGCTGACCCGGGTCTGGCCGTCCTGGCCGTGCGGGTACATTTCCTCCACCTCGGGGTGGAACAGCAGATGGCAGCCGGCGCCGACCAGTTTCTCCTGGTCGGCGGCCAGGGTGCGCGGGTACTTGGCCAGGTCTTCGTTGGGGCCGAACTGCAGCGGGTTGACGAAGATGCTGGCAACCACGAAGTCGGCGCGCTGGCCGGCCTTCTCCACCAGGGCGACGTGGCCCTGGTGCAGGTTGCCCATGGTCGGCACGAAGGCGATGCGCTTGCCCTCGCCGCGCGCGCGCGCCACGGCGGCGCGCAGTTCCAGTACGGTCTTGACGGTGTTCATGCGGAGAATCCGTGTTCCTCGGCGGGGAAGCTGACGTCCTTCACGGCGCGCACATAGGCGGCGAAGGCAGCCTGCACGCTGACCTGGCCCTGCATGAAGTTCTTCACGAACTTGGGCGCGCGGCCGGAGAGCGACAGGCCGAGCAGGTCGTGCATTACCAGCACCTGGCCGTCGGTGGCGCTGCCCGCGCCTATGCCGATCACCGGAATCTTCACCGACTGGGTGATCTCGGCGGCCAGTTCGCTGGGCACGCATTCGAGCAGCAGCATGGCCGCACCGGCCTGTTCCAGGGCCATGGCGTCGGCCCGCAGCTGGCGCGCGGCGGCGTCGCCGCGGCCCTGTACCTTGAAGCCGCCGAACAGGTTGACCGCCTGCGGGGTCAGGCCCAGGTGGGCGCACACCGGCACGCCGCGCTCGGCCAGCAGGCGGATCGGCTCGGCCAGCCAGGCGGCGCCTTCCAGCTTGACCATATGGGCACCGGCCTGCATCACCGCGGCGCAACTGGCGAAGGTCTGCTCCAGGCTGGCATAGGCCATGAACGGCAGGTCGACGAGGATCAGCGCACCCTGGTTGCCGCGTTTGACCGCGGCGGTGTGGTAGGCCATGTCGGCGACCGATACCGGCAAGGTGCTGTCGTGCCCCTGCAGCACCATGCCCAGGGAATCGCCTACCAGCAGCACTTCCACCCCGGCCTGGCAGGCTGCCTGGGCGAAGGTGGCGTCGTAGGCGGTGAGCATGGCGATCTTCTCGCCCTTCTGCTTCAGGCCCAGCAGGGTGCTTACGGTTACATCAGGCATTGGAGCTTCCTCATCAGCGGGCCGGATTCCGGCGCTTGTGGCACCTGCTCGCGGCCTCTTGGGCGACGCTGTCTGCGCCGCCTCGGGCAACGGGACGCCTATAGTCCCGATGGGGGGGCGTGAAGTCAATCGCGGGTGTTACCGCGCTGTTACGTCGTTACCGAGGCGCTCCAGGCCGGCAAACGGGCAGGCCTGCAGCAGCTCGCTCAGGGTGCGGCCGTCGGCCAGGCGCAGGTCGGCGGGGGCGATCTCCGCCAGCGGGTAGAGGACGAAGGGGCGCGCGTGCATATGGTAGTGCGGCACGCTCAGGCGCTCCTCCGCAATCAGGCGTGAACCGAACAGCAGGATATCCAGATCCAGGGTGCGCGGCCCCCAGCGCTCGGCCTTGCGCACGCGGCCCTGCTCCAGCTCGATGCGCTGCAGGGCGTCGAGCAGTTGCAGCGGTTGCAGCGCGGTATCCAGCGCGGCCACGGCGTTGACGTAGCGCGGCTGCTCGGGCGGCCCCAGCGGGTCGCTGGCATAGAAGGAGGAGGTGGCCGCCAGGCGCGTGTCCGGCAGCTCGGCGATGGCGGCGAGCGCCGCCTTCAGTTGTTGCAGCGGCTCGGCCAGATTGCTGCCGAGGCCGACATAGACCCTTTCCATCATTCGCCGGCCGGCCCGTCGCCGCGCGGGCCACGGCGGCGGTTGCGTCCGCCGCGGCGGCGCTTGCGTGCCGGCGCGCCTTCGCCGCCGTCGTCCTGCGGGCGGTTGCCGAGGTCGCGGATCATGGCGCGGCGCTCGCTGTCGCTGGCGTCCTGGTAGTCGGTCCACCAGTCGCCGAGGCCGCCGGTCTCTTCGCCGGCCTCCTCACGCAGCAGGAGGAAGTCGTAGCCGGCGCGGAAGCGCGGGTTCTCCAGCAACAGGTCGGCGCGCTTGCCGCTGCGGCGCGGCAGGCGCTCCTGCATGTCCCAGATCTCGCGAATCGGGATAGTGAAGCGCTTGGGCACGGCGATGCGCTTGCACTGCTCGACGATCAGGTCGTGGGCCGCCTCCTGCATGGCCGGGATCGGCGGCATGCCGCGCTCCTGCAGCTGCAGCACGCGTGCCGGCAAGGCCGGCCAGAGCAGGGCGGCGAACAGGAAGGCGGGAGTGACCGGCTTGCCCAGGGCGATGCGCTCGTCGGTGTTGGCCAGGGCCTGGCGGATCAGCGTGCCAGCGTACTCGGGGTCGCGCTCCAGGGCGCGGGCGCTGGCCGGGAACAGCGGGGCGAACAGGTCGTACTCGAGCAGCAGCTCGAAGGTGCGCTCGGCATAACCGGCGAGAAACAGCTTGAGCACCTCGTCGAACAGGCGCGCGGCGGGGATGTCGCGCAGCATCGGCGCCAGGCGGCGGATCGGCGCGGCGCTGTGCTTCTCGATCGCGAAGCCGAGTTTGGCGGCGAAGCGCACGGCCCGCAGCATGCGCACCGGGTCCTCCAGGTAGCGCAGCTCGGGGTCGCCGATCAGGCGGATCAGGCGGTTGCGGATGTCGTGCACGCCGTGGGCGTAGTCCAGCACACGCTCGCCGCTGACGTCGAAGTACAGGGCGTTGATGGTGAAGTCGCGGCGCTGGGCGTCGCTCTCCTGATCGCCATAGACGTTGTCGCGCAGGATGCGGCCGCTCTCGTGGCGCGCAGACTGGTGGCTGTCTTCCTCGTCGTCGCCCTGCGGGTGATTGCTGCGGAAGGTGGCGACCTCGACGATCTCGCGTCCGAAGTGCACATGGGCCAGTTTGAAGCGCCGGCCGATCACCCGCGCGTTGCGAAACTCGGCACGCACCTGCTCGGGTGTGGCGCTGGTGGCCACGTCGAAATCCTTGGGTTGCACGCCGATCAGCAGATCGCGCACGCAACCGCCGACCAGATAGGCCTGGTAGCCGGCCTTCTGCAGGCGATCCACCACGCTGACCGCGTTGCGGCTGAACTGGCCGCGCTGCAGCGAATGCTGGCGCGGGCCAAGCACTTCGGGCGTGCTGCGGTGGCGGGGCTGGCGCTTGAGCGAGAGGGGCGAGCGAAGGGACTTGAACAGCTTTTTCAGCATGGGAGGCACTGTTTGCAGGAATAAGCGGCCGGAATTGCCGGTAACCGCACGACTGGCGCGGATTCTAGCATCGGGAGGGAGAATGATGGAAAAGGCAGGCTGGGGGCGACGCGGGGAGTGAAGCTACCGGGGGAGCCGAGGCTCCCCCCCAAATAGGTGCGTGCTTTGTTTTTGTTATTGTGGCGGGCCTGTTGTTTTTGTTGTCGGCCCGTTTTCGGTAGCCCAAGTCGGGTACCAGGAGCAAACGGATTGCTTTGGATGCTGATATTGCCGTGATCCTTCCATGATCCAACCAGAACGGGCGCTGCTTCAGTGCAGTTTTTGTTGTTCTCGGCCTGGTCGCGGGGCGAACCCCAAAGGCACATCCTCTCCAAAAGAATCAGTTAGCTGCGCCTCCGCGTTGTTGTTTTTGTTGTGCTGGAGTCGATTCGTATTGTTGTTGTTATGAGGTTTTCAAGCGTTGTTATTGTTGTTGTGCCAGAGATAAAGCAGAAGCCGTGCCAGTTTTTAAGAATCCTTATTTATCAATAGTTTGCGTGCGATGTGTCCGAGGTGTGGGCAGAAAAAAGCCGGGTTTCCGTTACCGATGAACCCGGCTTTTGTTACGCGATGTTTGATCTAGGGTAACAGCGCGGAACTTGCGGCCCGCGCGCTTGTCACCGCCGCGCGGCTCAGGAGCCGGTGGCGGCCCCCGACTTGCGCCGCGGGATACCCAGGCGCTGGCGCCGCTCCCACAGGCACTTGCGGCTGATGCCGAGCTTGCGGGCCAGTTCGGTCTCGGTCATGTGGTCCTGGTGTTCCAGGACGAAGTGCTGGAAATAGTCCTCCAGAGACAGGTCCTCGGTCGGCTCGTGGTTGCCGCCGCCCTGCTGCGCGGACTGCTCGAAGTCGAGGTCGTCCAGGTCATCCAGCTCGATGTCGATGCCCAGCAGCTCGGCGGAGATTTCCATGCCTTCGCAGAGAATCACCGAGCGCTCGATGGCGTTCTCCAGTTCGCGCACATTGCCCGGCCAGGGGTAGTGCCGGATCGCCTGCTCGGCATCCTGGGCGAAGCGCAGGCCGTCGCGGCCCATGCGCTGGCACTGGCGGGCGAGGAAGGCCTGGGCGATCTCCACCACGTCGGCGCCGCGCTCGCGCAGCGGCGGCAGGCGCAGGGCGATGACGTGCAGGCGGTAGTAGAGGTCTTCGCGGAACTGGCCGGTCTTGGCCAGGGTCTTGAGGTCTCGGTGGGTGGCGGCGATCAGGCGCACGTCGACCTTCTGCGACTGCACCGAGCCGACCCGGCGGATCTCGCCTTCCTGCAGCACGCGCAGCAGGCGGGCCTGGGCCTCCAGCGGCAGCTCGCCGATCTCGTCGAGGAACAGGGTGCCGCCGTCGGCCGCTTCGACCAGGCCGGCGCGACCGGCGCTGGCGCCGGTGAAGGCGCCCTTCTCGTGGCCGAACAGTTCGGACTCGATCAGGGTCTCCGGAATGGCCGCGCAGTTCACCGAGATCAGCGGCGCCTTGGCGCGCCTGGACAGGTTGTGCAGGGCGCGGGCGACCAGTTCCTTGCCGGTGCCGGACTCGCCCTGGATCAGCACGTTGGAGTCGGTCGGCGCGACCTTGCGGATCTTGCCGTAGAGGTCCTGCATGGCGGCGCAGGAGCCGATGATGCCGATCTCGCCCTCGGCGGCGGCGGTCTTGCCGGACGACTTGCTCGGCGCCTCGGCGGGCGGGTTGCGCCTGGCTTCCTGGTGATCGCGCAGGATGCGCGCCACGGCCTGCAGCATCTCGTCGTGGTCGAAGGGCTTGGCGATGTAGTCGACCGCGCCCATCTTCATCGAGTCCACCGCCGAGCGGAGGCTGGCGTAGCTGGTCATGATCAGCACCGGGGTGCCCTCGGCCAGCTTGATCAGCTCGGTGCCGGGGGCACCGGGCAGGCGCAGGTCGCTGACCACCAGGTCGAAGGAGGGGATGCTGTAGCGCTCCTGCGCCTCCTGCACCGAGCCGGCCTCGCTGACCTGGTACTGGTTGCGTTCCAGCAGGCGGCGCAGGGCGGAGCGGATGATGGTTTCGTCTTCGACGATGAGGATGTGCGGCATTGATTCTCTCTCGACGGTCTCCGAATCCGCGGGCCATGGGCCTTCGCGGTTCTAGGTCACTACTCAGGTCGCTACGGACGTCGCTTCGACATAGCGCGGCAGGGTAACGCGGAATCGGGTTCCGCGCTGGCGTTCGGGGTCGGCCGGGCTGTCGATGGTGATCTGCCCATAATGCTCTTCCACGATCGAATAGACCAGCGCGAGTCCCAGACCGGTACCCTTGCCCGGATCCTTGGTAGTAAAGAAGGGTTCGAACAGACGGTCCATCATCGCCTGGGGAATGCCCGTGCCCTCGTCCTCGACGATCAGCTCGACGCTGTGCTCGGCGGCCTCGCTGCGCACGCGGATGGCGCCGCCCTCCGGCGAGGCGTCGCGGGCGTTGGACAGCAGGTTGATCAGCACCTGGGCCAGACGTTGCGGATCGCCCTTGGCCAGGTGTTCCGGTTCACACAGGTTGAAGAACTGCACCTCGATGCCGTGCCGATTGAGCGACAGCAGGCCGATGGCGTCCTGCGCCACCTCGGCCAGGCTCACCGGATATTCGGCGCGCTGCTGGGTGCCGGCATGGGCGAAGTTCATCAGCGATTGGACGATGCGCGAGATGCGCTTGGTCTGCTGCAGTATCTGCCCGCTCAGCTCGACCATTTCCTCGTCTTCCTCGCGGTCTTCGCGCAGGTTCTGCGCCAGGCAGGCGATGCCGGTGACCGGGTTGCCGATCTCGTGGGCCACCCCGGCGGCCAGGCGGCCGATGCTGGCCAGGCGTTCGGAGTGCACCAGCTGGTCCTCCAGCACGCGGGTCTCGGTGACGTCCTCGACCAGCAGCACCAGGCCGCTGTTGCCCGGCGCCAGCGGCTCGTCGATGGCGGCCTTGTGCAGGTTGAGCCAGCGCACCTCGCCGTCCAGCTGCAGGTGCTGCTTGTGCAGGTGCTCTCCGTCCTGTTCGATGAAGTCCTGCAGCAAACCGTGCCAGGGTTCCTCGAGGCTCTGCAGGCGCGAGCCGACCACCTGCTGGGCGGCGATGCCGGTGAGCTCCTCCATGGCGCGGTTCCACATCAGCACCTCCTGGTCCTTGGCCAGCGAGCACACGCCCATCGGCAGCTCCTGCAGGGTCTGGCGGTGAAAGCGGCGCAGGGCGTCGAGCTCGGCGGCCAGGCCGGTGAGGCGCGACTGGTAGTCCTCCAGACGGCTCTCGATGAAGTGGATGTCCTCGCTGACATAGGCCTCGCTGCCGGACTTGTAGGGCAGGAAGGTCTCGACCATGTCCTGGGCCACGCTGGGGCCCATCAGGCCGGAGAGGTTGGCCTCGATGCGGTCGCGCAGGCGACGCAGGGCGTAGGGGCGGCGTTCGTCGAAGGGCAGGTGCAGGTCGCGCAGGGCGCGTTCGACCTCCTTCTGCGCGGTGACCGCGCCGAGCGGCTTGGCCAGCTCGGTGGCGAACTCCTGCGGCGAGCCGGCCACCAGTTCGCGCCGTTGCGGACGACGCACGTTGTCCACGGTGCAGGCCTCGGCCGCGCTCTTCTCCTCGTCGCTGGCCTCGCTGAACAGCGAGACCAGGGTGAACACCAGCACGTTGGCCGCCAGCGAGCCGACAGCGGCCAGGTGCCAGCTGTTCTCGTCGAGCATGTACACGGTGTTCAGCAGCGGCAGGTGCACGCCCTGCAGGTCGCCGACCAGCGGCAGCAGCATGCTCACCAGCCATACCAGAATCCCGGCCAGCAGGCCGGCGATGAAGCCGCGCCGATTGGCCGTGGGCCAGTACAGCACCGACAGGGCGCCGGGGAGGAACTGCAGGGTGGCGACGAAGGCGACGATGCCGAGGTTGGCCAGGTCCTGCTCGGCGCCGAGCAGCAGGTAGAAGCCATAGGCCGCGGCGATGATGGCGAGGATCAGGCCGCGCCGGGTCCATTTCAGCCAGCGGTAGATATTACCCTCCGCCGGCGGCTGGTAGATCGGCAGCACCAGATGGTTGAGGGCCATGCCCGACAGCGCCAGGGTGCTGACGATGATCAGCCCGCTGGAGGCCGACAGGCCGCCGACATAGGCCAGCAGCGCCAGGTTGCGATCGCCCACGGCCAGGCCCAGGCCCAGGGTGAAGTATTCCGGATTGGTAGTGGCGCCGATCTTCAGGCTGGCCCAGAGGATCAGTGGCACCGCCAGGCTGAACAGCAGCAGCAGCAGCGGCAGGCCCCAGCTGGCGGTGACGATGGCGCGCGGATTGAGGTTCTCGGTGAAGGTCATGTGATACATGTGCGGCATGACGATGGCCGAGGCGAAGAACACCAGCAGCAGGGTGCGCCAGGGGCCTTCCTGCAGCGGCGTGTGCAGGGTGGCGAGGGCGTGCTGGTTCTGCTGCAGCCACTGCTCCAGCTCGCTGGGGCCGCCGAACACGCCGTACAGGGCATACAGACCGATGCCGCCGAGGGCGACCAGCTTGACCACCGACTCGAAGGCGATGGCGAACACCAGCCCCTCATGCTTCTCGCGGGTGGCGATATGGCGGGCGCCGAACAGGATGGTGAACAGGGTGATCAGGGCGCAGAAGCCGAGGGCGAAACGGTCCTGCAGCGGCTCGCGGGTGAGGATGCCGATGGAATCGGCCACCGCCTGGATCTGCAGGGCCAGCAGCGGCAGCAGGCCGACCAGCATGAACAGGGTGGTGAGCACCCCGGCCCAGGTGCTGCGAAAGCGGAAGGCGAACAGATCGGCCAGCGACGACAGCTGATAGGTGCGGGTGATGCGCAGGATCGGGTAGAGCAACACCGGCGCGAGGAGGAAGGCGCCGGTCACCCCCAGATAGCTGGCGAGGAAGCCGAAGCCGTACTGGTAGGCCAGGCCCACCGTGCCGTAGAAGGCCCAGGCGCTGGCGTAGACACCCAGCGACAGGGTGTAGGTCAGCGGATGGCGGATCACCCAGCGCGGGATCAGGCCTTTCTCGCTGACCCAGGCGATACCGAACAACAGCAACAGGTAGGCGCAGCCGATCAGGATCAGCTGGCTGAGTTCAAAGCTCGTCGGCATCGCACTGGCTCTGCGGTTGAGGGGAGTGGGCGGTGATCGACGGCTCAGAGTTCATCGGCATCGCGCTGGCTCTGCAGGATCAGGGTGACGACGATGAGGATCAGCCACAGCAGGTAGGGCCTGTACCAGGCGCCCTGCGGGTCGATCCACCAGTCCATGATGGCGGGGGAGAACAGGTAGATGCCCACCACCAGGATCAGTACCAGTCGGTAGATGTACATGGGTAGCTGCAAGCCTTAAGTAACAAGCGGCAAGTTATAAGCGTTGCGCTCTGGCTTGGCGAGTTTATGTTGCTGGCTTGCAGCTTGCAGCTTGCAGCTTGCAGCTTGGCGCTCTAGCGCAACTGCGCCTCGGCCAGGGTACGGCTGCGCGGGATGCGCGCGGCGTCCCATTGCGCCTGGCCCCAGGCCAGTACCTCGTGCGGGGTGGCGTGGCTCAGCTCGGCCGGCGGTTGCTGGCCGAGGGCGCGCAGGGCGCGGGTCAGCAGCGGCGCGGCCTGGTCGGCCGGCAGCGGCGGCGAGCGGTAGCTCTTGCCCAGCTTGTGGCCGTCCGGCTGGATGATCAGCGGCACATGCAGGTAACGCGGTTGCGGCAGGCCGAGCAGCTCCTGCAGGTACAGCTGGCGCGGGGTGGAGTCGAGCAGGTCGGCGCCGCGCACCACGTCGCTGACGCCCTGCCAGGCGTCGTCCAGCACCACGGCCAGCTGGTAGGCATACAGGCCGTCGCGACGGCGGATCACGAAGTCGCCGACCTCGCGGCCCAGGTGCTGGCGGAATTCGCCCTGCACCCGGTCGCGGAAACGGTATTCCAGCTGCGGCACGCGCAGGCGGATGGCAGCGTCGTGGTCGGGGTGGCCGGCGTCGCGGCAGGTACCGGGGTAGACACCGCCGCTGCCTTCCAGTTGCTTGCGCGAGCAGGTGCAGGCATAGGCCAGGCCCTGGGCCAGCAGGCGCGCGATCAGCGCGGCGTATTCGGCGTGGCGTTCGCTCTGGCGCACCAGCTGGCCGTCCCACTCGAAGCCGTAGCTCTCCAGGCTGCGCAGTATGGCGTCCTGGGCGCCGGCGACCTCGCGTGGCGGGTCGAGGTCCTCCATGCGCAGCAGCCACTGGCCGCCATTGTGGCGGGCGTCCAGATAGGAGGCGAGGGCGGCCACCAGCGAACCGAAGTGCAGGTAGCCGCTGGGGGTGGGGGCGAAGCGCCCGATGTAGGGGGTGTCGTTCATGGAGGCGAGGCTATCGATTGCTGCGGCGCTATGCCAGTCCGCTTATCGGCAGCCGGAAACGAAACGGGGCGCCTTGGCGCCCCGTGTGCAACTCAGGAGCCG
The DNA here is from genome assembly GCF_039888625.1 of Pseudomonas sp. CAU 1711. NCBI lineage: Bacteria > Pseudomonadati > Pseudomonadota > Gammaproteobacteria > Pseudomonadales > Pseudomonadaceae > Pseudomonas > Pseudomonas sp. CAU 1711. The sequence goes on along the minus strand of NZ_JBDQQT010000002.1, from coordinate 293,074 downwards.
AGCTGCTTTTCCTTGATTTCCGCGAGGGTCTTGCAGTCGATGCACAGGGTCGCGGTGGGGCGGGCTTCCAGACGGCGGATGCCGATTTCCACGCCGCAGGAGTCGCACCAGCCGTACTCGTTGTCCTCGATCAGCTGCAGGGTCTCGTCGATCTTCTTGATCAGCTTGCGCTCGCGGTCGCGGGCGCGCAGCTCGAGGCTGAACTCTTCTTCCTGGCTGGCGCGGTCGGCCGGATCGGGGAAGTTGGCGGCTTCGTCCTGCATGTGGTGCACGGTGCGATCCACTTCCTGCATCAGCTCCAGCTTCCATTTGTTGAGGATGCTGGTGAAGTGAGCGCGCATCGGATCGCTCATGTACTCCTCGCCCTTCTTCTCTTTGTAGGGTTCGAAGCCACGAATCAGCTGGTTGCCATTCTGTTTTGCTTTGGTGGGCATGGGACCGCCTCTCACTCTCTCTGATCCATTGCGCAGGATCTGTTCCTTTGCCGGCTCGTACTCCGGGCCTGCGGCTGCAAGCGGGCGAACTTACCAGATCGATTCCGGCGACGCTACTCCCGGTTGTCACGCCTGTTACAGGCTTATGGGCCAGTTGGTTAGAATCCCCCCTTTTCCCCAATAAAGGAAGGCCAATGGCCCAGTCCTTCAGTGCGCGCAGCCGCGCCATCGAACCCTTCCACGTCATGGCCCTGCTGGCCCGGGCCAACGAGTTGCAGGCCGCCGGCCATGATGTGATCCACCTGGAGATCGGCGAGCCGGACTTCACCACCGCCGCGCCGATAGTCGCCGCCGGGCAGGCCGCCCTGGCCGCCGGGCACACCCGCTACACGGCGGCGCGCGGCATCGCGCAGCTGCGCCAGGCCATCGCCGGCTTCTATGCCAGCCGCTACGCGGTGGCTGTCGACCCCGAGCGCATCCTCATTACTCCCGGTGGTTCGGGCGCGCTGCTGCTGGCGTCGAGTCTGCTGGTCGACCCGGGCAAGCACTGGTTGCTGGCCGACCCCGGCTACCCCTGCAACCGCCACTTCCTGCGCCTGGTCGAGGGCGCCGCGCAGCTGGTGCCGGTCGGCCCGGAGAGCCGTTACCAGCTGACCCCGCAGCTGATCGAGCGGCACTGGGACGCGGGCAGCGTCGGTGCCCTGGTCGCCTCGCCGGCCAACCCCACCGGCACTCTGTTGCACAGGGACGAGCTGGCGGCGCTGTCGACCACCCTCAGGCAGCGCGGTGGTCATCTGGTGGTGGACGAGATCTATCACGGCCTGACCTATGGCTGCGAGGCGCCCAGCGTGCTGGAGGTGGACGCCGACGCCTTCGTCCTCAACAGCTTCTCCAAGTACTTCGGCATGACCGGCTGGCGCCTGGGCTGGCTGGTGGCGCCGCAAGCCGCCGTGCCAGAGCTGGAGAAGCTGGCGCAGAACCTCTACATCAGCGCTCCCTCCATGGCCCAGCATGCCGCGCTGGCCTGCTTCGAGCCGGAGGCCCTGGCGATCTTCGAGGAGCGCCGCCACGAGTTCCAGCGCCGGCGCGACTACCTGCTGCCGGCCCTGCGCGAGCTGGGCTTCGCCATCGCCGTGGAGCCGGAAGGCGCCTTCTATCTATATGCCGACATCTCGGCTTTCGGCGGCGACGCCTTCGCCTTCTGCCGCCACTTCATCGAGACCGAGCACGTCGCCTTCACCCCGGGCCTGGACTTCGGCCGCCACCTGGCCGGCCATCATGTGCGCTTCGCCTACACGCAGAGCGTCGAGCGCCTCGAACAGGCGGTCGAGCGTATCGCCCGTGGCCTGAAGACCTGGAATCCCGATGCGCTTTGATCCACCGCTGGAGCAGGGGCGCCTGGTCAGGCGCTACAAGCGCTTCTTCGCCGATATCGACACGGCGAGCGGGCCGCTGACCATCCACTGTCCGAATACCGGCTCCATGCTCAACTGCCTCGATCCCGGCGGGCGGGTCTGGTTCAGTCGCAACGACGACCCCAGGCGCAAGCTGCGCGGCACCTGGGAGCTGGGCGAGACGCCGCACGGGCGCCTGGCCTGCCTCAACACCGGGCGCGCCAATGCCCTGGTGGAAGAGGCGCTGCGTGCCGGGGTGATCAAGGAGCTGGCCGGCTTCGGCGAGCTGCGCCGCGAGGTGCGCTATGGCGAGGAAAATAGCCGCGCCGATTTCCGCCTGGCGTTTCCGAGCGGGCCGGTCTATGTCGAAGTGAAGAGCGTCACCCTGGGCTTCGCCGACTCCAATGTGGCGGCCTTCCCCGACGCGGTGACCGAGCGTGGCGCCAAGCACCTGCGCGAGCTGGCCGCGCTGGCCCGCCAGGGCGTGCGCGCGGTGCTGCTGTATTGCGTCAACCTGTCCGCCATCGAGGCGGTGCGGGTGGCGAAGGAGATCGATGCGGCCTACGCGGCGGCGCTGCACGAGGCGCGTGCGGCGGGCGTCGAGGTGCTGGCCTATGGCGGAGAGATCGCCCCGGACGAGGTGCGCCTGGCGCGGCGGCTGGAAGTGCTGTAGGCGCAAGCTCTGCTCGCGAATGGTAAGCAGGATGGGGAGAGCGCAGCGATACCCTTAGAGCGCTGGGTATCGGCGCCGTGCGCCTCCACCCAGCCTACGGCTCGATCCAGATGCCCGCGGCATCTTCGCGGCAGGCGAGCGCCTGCAGAGCCTGCCCGGCGCAGGGGCCGGTAACGCACTCGCCGCTGTCGATGAGGAACAGCGCGCCGTGGTGGGCGCACTGGATCAGGCTGCCGCTGGCGTCGAGGAAATCGTCCGCGCGCCACTCCAGATTGAGGCCGCGGTGCGGGCAGCGGTTCAGGTAGACGTGGACGCGGCCGTCGCGGCGTACCGCCAGCAACTTGCGGCCCTCGATGGAAAAGCCCCGGCTCTGGCCTTCGGCCAGCTCGCCCGGGGCGCATAGACGAATCATGTTAAACCTCCGCGCCGAGGCGGGGATTATCCCGCAGGGGCGTGGGGCGCGCATCCTTGCGCGCGGGTCTCAGTACTGCCAGGCGACGGAGACGCGGAAGTTGCGCCCGACCTCGCTGTAGTAGTCGTCCGCTTGCGCCAGGGTGCCGGTGGGCACGTTCAGCGCGTTCCAGTATTTCTTGTCGAGGGCGTTGAACAGGCCGGCCTGCAGCTTCACGCCTTTCAGCTCGGCGGGCTGCCACCAGCCGCTCAGGTCGACCACGCCGTAGCCCGGCGCCTCGAAGTCGCCGTCGTTCTCGACCTTGTCGCGCGCCGCCGCGGCGCGCAGCATCAGGTCGGCACCGTACCGCTCGTGCTCGTAGCTCAGGCCCAGCAGGCCGGTGATCGGCGCCACCGAGCTGAGGCGCTGATTGGTCTCGCGGTCCTCGCCGTTGGCCCAGGCCACCGAACCCCACAGCTGCCAGTGCGGCACGAACTGCCAGTGGGCGGCCACTTCGGCGCCGTAGATCTGCACCTTGGCGCGGTTCTCGGCGCGGGTCACGCCGAAGGGGTAGGCGGTGGGATCGAGGCCGAGCGCGGCGATTTGCGCGCTGCTCAGCGCCACGTCGTCGTCGATGAAGTTCTTGTAGTGGTTGTCGAACAGGCTGAGCGAGCCCCCCAGCTTTTCGTTGCCCAGCTGCGCGCCGATCTCGTAGCCGTTGCTCTGTTCCGGCTTGAGGTTGGCATTGCCCAGGCGCAGGTAGTTACCTTCGGCGCCGTAGTTCATGTACAGCTGGGTGGCGTCCGGCGCCTTGAAGCCCTGAGCCCACTGGGCGTAGAGCAGGGCCTCATCGGTCACCTGCCAGGTGGCCAGCAGGCTGGCGGACAGCTTGTGGTCCGCGCTGGACTTCAGCGTCTCGTCGTTGCGCGGGTTGCGGTTGTTGTCGAAGTCGCTGGTGGCCTTCGGCTCCTGTTTGTAGTGGTCGTAGCGCAGGCCGGGAGTCAGCTTGACGCGACCCTCGGCGAAGCTGATTTCGTCGCTGGCATAGAGCGCCCACTGGGTGCCTTCGGCCTTGGGCATGTCGGCCTGGTTGGTATGCAGGAAGTCGCAGGCGGTCGGCCCCATGTACATCGGGTGGCTCGGGTCAATGGTGAAACCCGGGCAGTTGTCGTAGCCCTCGGAGACCTGTTCGGTGTTGATCCGGTACAGCTCGCCGCCCAGGGTCAGCTTGTTCGGCAGACCGGCGATCTCGAAGGCCTTGCCGACGTTGCCGGAGACGCCGTACAGCTCCTTCTCGACCTGGTTGTCGCGGCCGAACGGGCCTTCCGGATACTTGTAAGGGTTGCCCGGCAGGCCGAAGAACAGGAAGTCCGGAATGGCGGCGCGACCGTCGGTGACGGTGCGGATGCCGTTCTGGTCGTCGTGGCGGCGCAGTTTCTGCCAGTAGGCGATGACGTTGGCGCTGTCGATCAGGCCGTCGTCGTCCTCGGCCTGGAAGGCATAGTCGACGGATAGGCGTTGGCGCTCGTTGTGCTCTTCGGTGCCGTTCTCGCCGATCAGATAGCTGCTGCCCTGATTGGTGCGGCTGTCGATGTCGTTCTCACGCTCGAAGAACTCACCGGTGAAGCCGAGCTTGTGGCCGCCGTCGAAGCGCTGCTGCAGCTTGAGCAGCAGGCTCCGCTGCTCGGTGTCGGCCGGGTTGGCCTCGCTGCGGCTGCTGCCGTAGGTATTGTCGTTGCCGCCGCTTTCCAGCTCGTGGCCGCGGCGCTGGCCGGCCTGCAGCAGCCAGGCGCTGTCCTGGTAACGGCCGGCGAGGGCGCCATTCAGGCCCCAGCTGTGGTCGGCGCTGTCGTAATCGCTCTTGACCAGGCTGCCGAAGTCCTTGCCCTCGCTCAGCAGGTCTTCCGGGTTGAGGGTGAACAGCTGCACGGTGCCGCCCAGGGCGCCGGAGCCGACCAGGCTGGAGTCGGCGCCGCGCACGATGTCCACCGAGGACAGACCGTTGAAGTCGATCGAGTCCAGTCCGCCCTGGGCGCCGCCGGTGGGCCCCTGGCTGCGCGCGCCATCGGTCAGCCAGGGCACGCGGATGCCGTCGAGGGTGGTCAGCACGCGGTCGCGGTCCAGCCCGCGGATGTTGATGCTCTCGCTGCTGCGGCTGTAGTTCACGCCCGGCTCGGCGCGCCGGCCGAGGTCGTCGAAGCTGCGGATCTGGCGCTTGTCCAGGGTCTCGGCATCGGTGCTGGTGGTGGTTGGCAGCGTTTCCTGCACGGCGCTGCCGGTGATCAGAGTGGGGGCGAGCTCGGTGGCGACGTCCGTGGTCTGGGCCAGTGCCAGCGAGGGGCTGAGCAGCAGCACCAGCCAGGGGCGCAGGGCGAAGGGTGGGGTGGACATGTGATTACTCCCGCGAGTGGCTCTTGGTGGCCAGAAGATTTGGCGGGCAGCAAGGTAATTTAACTTTGTTCTCAAATGCAAATAGTTATCACAAGCATTGGAATTCGATTCTCGATGGAGTAGTCTGCGCCGACTTTAAGCGAGCCGTCGTTTTCCCGGGGCAGGGGAGTCGTGCTCGCCACATCACGAAACGAGGTAATGCCATGACCATGCCGATCACCGTCCCCAATGCCGCCGCCCTGTATCGGGACTGGCAGCGCCTGCGTGCCGAGCAGCCCGGTCTGCGCGCCCGCGATGCCGCCGCCAGGCTGGGCGTCAGCGAGGCGGAGCTGACCGCCAGCCGCCTGGGCGTGGACGCCGTGCGCCTGCGCACCGACTGGGCCGAGCTGTTGCCGGCCTTCGGCGAGCTGGACTACATCATGGCCCTGACCCGCAACGAGCACTGCGTGCACGAGCGCAAGGGTCATTACCGCGAGGTGTCGGTCAGCGCCAACGGTGCCATGGGCCTGGTGGTCTCGGCCGATATCGACCTGCGCCTGTTCATAAGCCAGTGGGCCAGCGTGTTCGCCGTCGCCGAGAGCACCGAGCGCGGCGTGCAGCGCAGCATCCAGGTGTTCGACCGCCAGGGCGTCGCGGTGCACAAGGTCTACCTCACCGCCAGGAGCGAGGAGGCGGCCTGGGCGCCGCTGGTCGAGCGTTTCCGCACCGCCGAGCAGAGCGCCGAACTGGACCTGCAGCCGCTGGCCGAGCGCCCGGCACCGCGTGCCGACGCCGAAGTGAATGTCGCCGCCCTGCGCGCCGACTGGGCCGAGCTGAAGGACACCCATCACTTCTTCGCCATGCTCAAGCGCCACGACCTGGCCCGCACCCAGGCCCTGCGCCTGGCCGGTCGCGAATGGGCCGAGCCGTTGGCCAGCGCCGAGCTGCCCAGGCTGCTGGAAGAGGCCGGTGCCCGCGCGGTGCCGATCATGGTCTTCGTCGGTAACCGCCACTGCATCCAGATCCACTCCGGCACCGTGAGCAACCTGCGCTGGATGGGCGACTGGTTCAACGTGCTCGACCCCGAGTTCAACCTGCACCTGAGGATGCCGGGCGTGGTCGAACTGTGGCGCGTGCGCAAGCCCAGCAGCGATGGCGTGATCACCAGCTACGAGGCCTTCGACGCCGATGGCGAGCTGGTGGTGCAGCTGTTCGGCGCACGCAAGCCGGGCGTGCCGGAGCTGGTCGAGTGGCGCGAGCTGGCCGAAGCCACCAGCGCCCTGGAGGTCTGAGATGCGCCTCGTCAGGTTTGCTCTGCTATGCGCCAGCCTGCTGTGCGGCCAGGCCGCCGCGGCGGCCGAACTGCCGCAGCGCTGGGTCAGCTCCGGCGGCTCGCTCAGCGAGTGGGTGGTGCGCCTGGGCGGCGAGAACAAGCTGGTCGGTGTCGACACCACCAGCCTGCATCCGCAGTCGCTGCGCCAGCTGCCGAGCGTCGGCTACCAGCGCGCGCTGTCGGCCGAGGGCGTGCTGGCGCTGCGCCCGGACATCCTGATCGGCAGCGAGGAGATGGGGCCGCCGCCGGTGATCGCGCAGCTCGCGGCCGCCGGCATCCGCATCGAGACCCTGTCGGCCAAGCCGGAGCTGGACGTGCTGGAGCACAACGTGCTGCGCCTGGGCGAGCTGCTCGGCGCGCCCGCGCGGGCCCGCCAGCAGATGGCCGCCTATCGCCAGGCGCTGCGGCGCCAGGCCGAGTGGGTCGCCCAGGCAAGGCAGCAGCATCAGGCTCCGCGCGTGCTGATGCTGGTCGGTCACGCCGGCAGCAATCTCATGGCGGCCGGCAAGGACAGCCTGGCGGCGTGGCTGATCGAGCAGGCCGGCGGCGCCAATGGCACCGAGCACAACGGTTACAAGCCGATCTCCGACGAGACGCTGCTGGCTCTGGACCCGCAGGTGCTGATCTTCGCCGACCGCAGCCTGCACGGCGAGGCGGCGCGCCAGGCCCTGCTGCAGCACAACCCGGCGCTGCGGCAGACCAGCGCCGTGCGCGACGGCCGTCTGCTGATCCTCGACCCGAGCCTGCTGGTCGGCGGGCTAGGCCCGCGCCTGCCCGAGGGGCTGGCCGAGCTGGCGGTGGCCTTTTATCCTTCCGCGCAAGCACTGACGGCCGCACACGACCGATGAATCCTGTTTTCCGACCCCGCCCATTGTTGCTGGCGCTGGGCGCCTTGCTGCTGCTCGCCTTCTGGCTGTCGCTGGCCCTGGGGCCGGTGAGCCTGCCGCTGGGCGATACCCTGCTGGCCGCGCTGCGCCTGCTCGGCCTGCCCATCGACGGCGGGGGGCTGCAGCAGGCCGAGCTGATTCTCGGCCAGATCCGCCTGCCGCGCAGCCTGCTGGGCCTGTGCGTGGGCATGGTGCTGGCGCTGTCCGGCGTGGCCATGCAGGGCCTGTTTCGCAACCCGCTGGCCGACCCCGGTCTGGTCGGCGTGGCCGGCGGCGCGGCGCTGGGCGCGGCCATCGCCATAGTCGGCGGCAGCCTGGTCGGCGGCCTGCCGGCGGCCATCGCGCCTTATTTATTGTCGCTGTGCGCCTTCACCGGCGGCCTGCTGGTGACCGCCGTGGTCTATCGCTTCGGCCGCCGCGACGGGCAGACCAATGTCGCCACCATGCTCCTGGCCGGGGTGGCCATGACCGCCATGTCCGGCGCCGGCGTCGGCCTGTTCACCTACCTGGCCGACGACGCCACCCTGCGCAGCCTGACTTTCTGGAACCTCGGCAGTCTCAACGGCGCCAGCTACCCGCGACTGTGGCCGCTACTGCTGGTGACCTGCGGCGTGGCCGTCTGGCTGCCGCGCCGGGCCGACGCGCTCAACGCGCTGCTGCTCGGCGAGTCGGAGGCGCGCCACCTGGGCTTCGACGTCGAGCGAGTCAAGCTGGAGCTGGTACTGTGCACCGCCCTGGGGGTCGGCGCCGCAGTGGCGGCGGCCGGCCTGATCGGCTTCATCGGCCTGGTGGTGCCGCACCTGATGCGCCTGCTGGTCGGACCCGATCACCGCGTGCTGCTGCCGGCCTCCCTGCTGGCCGGCGCCAGCCTGCTGCTGCTGGCCGACCTGGCGGCGCGCCTGCTGCTGGCCCCGGCGGAACTGCCGATCGGCATCGTCACGGCGCTGATCGGCGCGCCGTTCTTCCTCTATCTGCTGGTGCGGGGGCGAGCCTGATGCTGCGCGCGGACAATCTGACGGTGCGTCGTGGCGGCGCCACCGTGCTGCAGGGCATCGACCTGACCCTGCGGCCCGGCGAGGTGCTCGGCGTGCTCGGCCCCAATGGCGCCGGCAAGAGCACCCTGCTCGGTGCCCTGTGCGGCGAGCTGCATCCACACGACGGCAGCGTCAGCCTGGATGGGCGGGCCCTCGGCGACTGGCCCGGCCAGGAGCGCGCGCGGCGCCTGGCGGTGCTACCGCAGAACTCGACCCTGAGCTTCGCCTTCCCGGTGGCCGAGGTGGTCGGCATGGGGCGCCTGCCGCACGACAGTGGCCGCGCGCGCGATGCCGAGATAGTCGCGGCGGCTCTGCAGGCGGCCGATGCCGGTTACCTGCGCGGGCGCAGCTACCTGGCGCTGTCCGGCGGCGAGCGCCAGCGCGTGCACCTGGCGCGGGTGCTGGCGCAGCTGTGGCCGGGCGGGGTAGGGCGGGTACTGCTGCTCGACGAGCCGACCTCGGCCCTCGATCCGCTGCACCAGCACACCACCCTGCAGGCGGTGCGCGATTTCGCCGGGCAGGGCGCGGCGGTGCTGGTGATCCTCCACGATCTCAACCTGGCGGCGCGTTACTGCGACCGTATCCTGCTGCTGCAGTGCGGTCGTGCGCATGCCTTGGGCCAGCCCGACGAGGTGCTGCGGGCCGAGCCGCTGCGCCAGGTGTTCGGCCTCGATGTGCTGATCCAGCGCCACCCGGAACGCGGCCACCCGCTGATCGTGGCGCGTTGAACGAATTCCCCGCTCCCACTTGCGGGAGCGGGGGCTTAGCCATAAGGAACCCGCATGCGCATTCTGCTGCTCTGCTGCCTCACCCTGCTGGCCGCCTGCCAATCCCGTGGCGTGCTGCCGCCGCCGTCGCCCATCGCCCCCGAGGGCCGCGAGCATGCCCAGCTGGGCCAGATCGTCGACCTGGCCAGCGGCGAGCGCATCACGCCCGAGCAGCTGATCGAGCGCCTGGCCCAGGCGCCGCGGCTGCTGGTTGGCGAACAGCACGACAATCCCGATCACCATGCCCTGCAACTGTGGCTGTCGCGCATGCTCTCGGCGCGGCGTCCGCAGGGCAGCGTGTTGATGGAGATGCTTGCCCCCAGCCAGCAGGCCAGGGTCGAGCAGGTGCAGGTCGCGACCCGTGCCGGTCGGCCGCCGGCAGATGCCTTCGCCGCGCTGGCCTGGCAGCCGGGCTGGGACTGGAGCCTGTACGGCGCGCTGGTGCAGCACGAGCTGCGCCAGCCCTATCCGCTGCTGTCGGCCAATCTGGACCGTGCCGAGATCATGCGGATCTACCAGGCGCGGCCGACGCTGCAAGGTCGTGCCGCCACCGCGCAGGCGGTGCAGGACAAGCTGCGTGCGGATATCCGCGAGTCGCATTGTGGCCTGCTGCCCGATACTCAGCTTCCCGCCATGCTCGCCGTGCAGCAGCAGCGCGACCGGCGCATGGCCGAGCGCCTGGCCGCCGCGCCACAGCCGGCCATGTTGCTGGCCGGGGCCTTCCATGTGCGCAAGGATCTGGGCGTGCCGCTGCACCTGGCCGACCTGGGCGAGGGCCAGGGCAATGTCGTGCTGATCCTCGCCGAAGTCGGCAAGGAACCGGCTGCCGGCAGCGCCGACTATGTCTGGTACACCGCCGCCACCGTGGCCGAGGATCACTGCGCCAAGCTGCGCAAGAAGTCAGCTGGGTAGTGCTCGCTCTGTCAAATAAGTGGGTGAAGAGCACCGCGCCAGTGCGAATAGGCACGAGTTCTCCTAAGTGAGCGGCCTTTGTCGCAAAGAGCGGTTCTCATGGCGGACGTGTCAGGCGGCGAGTAGCGGCTTGAGGCTCAGGAGTGGTTGGGGCGGTGCCAGCATAGCCTGCGCTGGCAGCGGTTGTCCCAGCCAGTGCTGGCGCAGTTCGCGCACTTCCACCCAGCCGGCTTCGTCGGGTCGCTCGCGAGCTTCGCGCAGGGCGCGGCAGTTGCCCTTGGCATCCAGCAGGGCGAAGCGGCGCATCCTGGTGCGCGGGGTGAACGGGGACCACAAGCTCATCATCGGACTTCCTCCTGTGTGTGCCCCCTTATCCCATGGCGCGGTGACAGGCGGGTGACAGGAACCGCGCAGGGTCCATTGCGGTCAGACGGCTGTCGGCCAGCCGGGGCGCTGGTTATACTGCCGGCCATTTTTCGCAACCCTCTTTTTCGGAGATCGTCCCATGAAGAAACACCTGCTGTTCGGTCTGGTCGCCGCCCTCGGCGTGGTTCTGGTCGGTTGCGCCCACAGCCCGCAGCAGCTGCGCCCGCAGCCGCGCATGACCGCCCAGCTGACGCCGGTCGGCCAGGGCCAGCCGGTCGTGGTGCGGGTAGTGGACGGCCGCGCCTCGCCGGTGCTCGGCACTCGCGGCGGCATCTATCCGGAGACCAGCGCCATCACCGTGCAGGGCCAGGACATCCTGCCGCGTCTGCAGGCCGAGGCCGAGGCCGCCGTGCGCCTGCTCGGCTTCACCCCGAGCCAGAACGCCTACAACGCCCCGCAGCTGACCCTGACTCTGGCGGAGCTGAAGTACCAGTCGCCCAAGGACGGCGGCTATGTCACCGAGGCCAACATCAGCGCCAGCTTCCGCGCCGATGTGCAGAACAGCAGTCGGCGCTACACCGGCCGCTACGGCGCCTCACTGAACCAGCGCTTCGGCATGGCGCCGAATCAGGAGACCAACACCAAGCTGGTCGCCGACGTGCTCAGCGATGCCCTGACCCGCACCTTCAAGGACCCGACCATCGGCCAGTTGCTCGGCCAGCAGTGAAAGACGCCGAGGGCAATGCTGACCAGCGGTGAGTGTTGCCCGGTGATATCCGGCGTTCATGGGGCAAGCCCATGGCGCGATGAGCGCCGCGTCTAACTGTCCTTCGGACCCATGCGTCCATGGCCCTGGATCAGGCGGTGGCGCTTACGCCGGCAGCTTGCGGAAATAGGCCTCGCATCGTCTGGCACGTCGTGCTCGACGCTCTCGGCTGCCCTTCGTGTTGCTCGACCAGGGACCGTTGCCTGGGGCGGCGCCACCTCACCACATGACGGATATGCAGGTCGCAGAAACTCCTGTGTCTCAGACGAGGTTCAGGCGCATCTCGATGTTGCCGCGGGTGGCATTGGAGTAAGGGCAGACCTGGTGGGCGGCGGCGACCAGTTGTTCGGCGGCGGCGCGGTCGATGCCCGGCAGGCTGATGTTCAGTTCCACCTCCAGGCCGAAGCCGCCGGGAATCTGGCCGATGCCGACCTTGCCGGTGATCGAGGTGTCGGCCGGCAAGGCCTGCTTCTTCTGGCTGGCGACGAACTTCAGGGCGCCGATGAAGCAGGCCGAGTAGCCGGCGGCGAACAGTTGCTCGGGGTTGGTGGCTGCGCCGCCGGCGCCGCCCAGCTCGCGCGGGGTGGTCAGCTTGACGTCGAGGATGCCGTCGGAGGAGACGGCACGGCCGTCGCGGCCTCCGGTGGCGGTAGCGGTGGCGGTGTAGAGGGCTTTGATGCTGTGCATGATGCTGTCTCCATTTGGTTAGCTATCTAAAAGTTTTCGCGCAAACTAAATGCGCGGCATGAAATCTAGTGTGAATTAATTTTGCACGCAAGATAATTGCTAGAAGAATTGGCTATGAGGTGTGATTGGCTGGGAATAAGTGAGGAGGGCTCCGAGTCGGGGCCGCCCGTTGCGAGCGGCGGCGGCTTTCAGACGGACCGCTGCAGTTGGTCGCGCAGGGCGACTATCTGGTCGCGCAAGGCGTTGATCTGCTCCAGCGTCTGGCCGCTGGCCTCGAGAATGCAGGCGGGAAAGCGCTCGGCCTGCTGCTGCAGGTCGCGCCCCTTGTCGGTCAGGCGCAGCTCCACCACACGCTCATCGGCACTGCTGCGGGTGCGGGTGATCAGGCCCTCGGCCTCCAGGCGCTTGAGCAGCGGGGTGAGCGAGCCGGGGTCGGTGAGCAGGCGTGCACTGATCTCGCCGACGGTGATGCCGTCGCCTTCCCATAGCACCAGCATGGCCAGGTACTGCGGATAGGTCAGGCCGATGCTCTGCAGCAACGGCTTGTAGGCCTTGGTCATCAGCAGCGAGGTGGAGTGCAGGGCGAAGCACAGCTGGTTGTTCAGCTGCAGGGCGGTGCAGGATTGCGGCTTTTTCATGCTCGGGGCCTTGGCTCGATAGCTGTGCAATAAGTTATCGCGCAAATTAGCGGTGAGCAAATTTTGAGCAGGTCATAAGAATGGCGCCCACAGGCGCCTTTTCTGGGCTGTGCCCGCTAGGGGCGAATCTCGATCAGCGTGCCGTCCTGCACCAGATCCCACACCTCGCGCATATCGGCGTTGCGCATGGCGATGCAGCCCTCGGTCCAGTCCAGGGTGCTGAAGAACCACTCGGGGTACTCGTCGTCCAGCGGCGTACCGTGAATCATGATCATGCCGCCGGCCGGCACACCCTGCTTGCGCGCGTTGGCGGCGTCGCGGGCGTTGGGGTAGGAGATGTGCATGGACAGGTTGTACTTGTCGCTGGTCTTGCGCCAGTCGATCCAGTAGAAGCCCTCCGGGGTCTTCAGGTCGCCCTCGCGCACCTTGGCGCCGGTGGGTTGCTTGCCCAGGGAGATGCGGTAGGACTTGAGCACCTCGCCGCGCCCCATCAGGTGCAGCTTGCGCTCGGACTTGAGCACCAGCACCTTGTCCACCGCCTGGCCGCGCAGGGTCGGGGCCGTGGTGGCCTGGGCCAGGTTGACGACGGAAAGACAGATCAGGGCGAGCAACCAGCGCATTGCGATGTTCCGGGCAGACACACAACTTCGTTATAGCGCGAGAGTCTGCCTATGCCGAGAACTATGTTCAATGCTCGTCGGGCGGACGGCTCAGGGCGACAGCAGCACGGCCAGTTCGTCGGCCATTTCCGCCCAGTCGGAATCCTCCGCCAGGGCCTCGCTGAGGAACTGTGCCTGTGCCTTGTTCCAGAATGGCGCCTTGGCCAGTTGCTGCCCCTCGGCGAGCCGGTGCTCGCGCAGGAAACGCTCTATATCGGCCTTCTCGGATGGCAGGCCGAGCTGCTTGAACAGGCCGTCGAGACTGTGTTCGCTGGTGTCCATGATGCCTCCTTCCGCTTCCGCAACTGAGATGCAGATAAGGACTATAGACCCCTTCGGTCGTGCGGGCGCAGCGGCGCCATGCCCTCGTGGCGAATCGGATAGTGGTGATCGCGACGGTCGGCGAAGTAGCACTTGAGGGTGCGCCCGACCGTGGGGAAGGCCAGCGCGTCCCAGGGGATCTCGTGCTCGTGGAATAGCTGCACCTCCAGGCTCTCCTCGCCGGCGCGGAAGTCCAGGTCGACCAGTTCGGCGCGGAAGAACACATAGAGCTGGCTGATGTGCGGCAGGTCGAACAGGGTATAGAGCTGCAGGTCGCGCACCCGCGCGCAGGCCTCCTCGTCGGTCTCGCGGGCGGCGGCCTCGGCCAGGGTCTCGCCGTTCTCCATGAAGCCGGCCGGCAGGGTCCAGTAGCCACGCCGCGGCTCGATGGCGCGGCGGCACAGCAGCACCTGCTCGCCCCACACCGGCAGGCAGCCGGCGACGATACGCGGGTTCTGGTAGTGGATGGTGTGGCAGTGCGGGCAGACGTAGCGCGGGCGGTTGTCGCCCTGGGGAATGCGCTGCTCCACCGGGCCGCCGCACTGGCTGCAGAATTTCATGCCGTCGTCTCGGGTTGAGTTGTCGCCATCTTGGCGCTGCAGGCCGCGTTCTCGCAAGTCTGGGTCTTGGGCAGGCTGTGCCTTCGTGCCATGATGCTCGGCAGAACAGAAAGAACCCGAGAATCATCATGCTCGACGAGCTCCTGCAGCGAGTGCGCGGCTATGTGCCGCGCAGCCTGGAGACCGACCGGCAGCACCCCGAGGCGGCCGTGCTGGTGCCGCTGACCCGCAGCGACGATCCCGAACTGGTGCTGACCCTGCGCGCCAGCGGTCTGTCCACCCACGGAGGCGAGGTGGCCTTCCCCGGTGGCCGGCGTGACCCTACCGATCCCGACCTGGCCTTCACCGCCCTGCGCGAGGCGGAGGAGGAGGTGGGTCTGCCGCCCGGCCTGGTGGAGATGATCGGTCCGCTCAGCCCGCTGGTGTCGCGCTTCGGCATCCGCGTCACGCCCTGGGTCGGGGTGGTGCCGGACTACGTCGAGTACCGCGCCAACGACGACGAGATCGCCTCGGTGTTCTCGGTGCCGCTGCGCTTCTTCCTGGAGACGCCGCGCGAAGTCACCCACCGCATCGACTACGAGGGGTGCAGCTGGTACGTGCCCTGCTATCACTACGACAACTACAAGATCTGGGGCCTGACGGCGGTGATGATCGTCGAGTTGGTCAACGTCGCCTTCGGCGCCGCCATCGACCTGCGCCAGCCGCCGCAGCCGTCGGTCCGGGTCATCAAGGTCTGAGAGGAAACGCCATGAAGTACCGCCTGGGCGAGGCCCGTGTCGATGCCCATCCCGAGAGCTGGATCGCGCCGAATGCGGCGGTGATAGGCCGGGTTCGTCTGGAACGGGGCGCCAGTGTCTGGTTCGGCGCGGTGCTGCGCGGCGACAACGAGCCGATCCATATCGGCGAGAACAGCAACGTGCAGGACGGCAGCGTGATGCACACCGACATGGGCTTCCCGCTGACCCTGGGCAAGGGCGTCACCGTCGGCCACAACGTGATGATGCACGGCTGCAGCGTCGACGATTACAGCCTGATCGGCATCAATGCGGTGATCCTCAACGGCGCCAGGATCGGCAAGTACTGCATCATAGGCGCAGGCAGCCTGATCCCCGAGGGCAAGGTCATCCCCGACGGCAGCCTGGTGATGGGCAGCCCGGGCAGGGTGGTGCGCGAGCTGACCGAGCAGCAGAGGAAGATGCTCGAAGGCAGTGCCGCCCACTATGTGCACAACGCCCAGCGCTATGCCCGCGAGCTGGTCGAGGACGAGGCATGAGCGACGAACGGCCGGTCAAGTCGCCCTGCGTCAGCATCTGCGCGCTGGACGAGCAGGACCTCTGCATTGGCTGCCAGCGCACGGCGGACGAGATCACCCGCTGGGGACGCATGAGCAACGACGAACGCCGCGAGGTGCTGGCGCGCTGCGTCGAGCGCACCCGCGTCGCCGGGCAGTTCCTGCAGCAGCCCGCGCGCCCCTGAATTCCCTTTCCCTGTAACCGAGGACATCCCATGCCCCGTATCGGCACCCCCTTGTCGCCCAGCGCGACGCGCGTCCTGCTCTGTGGCTCCGGCGAGCTGGGCAAGGAAGTGGTGATCGAGCTGCAGCGCCTGGGCTGCGAGGTGATCGCCTGCGACCGCTACGCCGACGCCCCGGCCATGCAGGTGGCGCACCGCAGCCACGTGCTCAGCATGCTCGACGGCGCCGCCCTGCGCGCGGTGATCGAGGCGGAACGGCCGCACTACATAGTCCCGGAGATCGAGGCCATTGCCACCGATACCCTGGTCGAGCTGGAGGCCGAGGGCTTCACCGTGGTGCCCACCGCGCGCGCCGCCAGGCTGACCATGAACCGCGAGGGCATCCGCCGCTTGGCCGCCGAGGAGCTGGGTCTGCCGACCTCGCCCTACCACTTCGCCGATACGTTCGAGGCCTATGCCGAGGCGGTGCGCGCGGTCGGCTATCCCTGCGTGGTCAAGCCGATCATGAGTTCCTCCGGCAAGGGCCAGAGCGTGCTGAAGTCCGACGCCGACCTGCAGCCCGCCTGGGATTACGCCCAGGAGGGCGGGCGCGCCGGCAAGGGTCGGGTGATAGTCGAGGGGTTCATCGACTTCGACTACGAGATCACCCTGCTCACCGTGCGCCACGTCGGCGGCACCTCGTTCTGCGCGCCGATCGGCCATCGTCAGGTCAAGGGCGACTACCACGAGTCCTGGCAGCCGCAGGCGATGAGCGCCCAGGCCCTGGCCGAGTCCGAGCGGGTGGCCCTGGCGGTGACCGAGGCCCTCGGCGGTCGCGGCTTGTTCGGCGTCGAACTGTTCGTCAAGGGCGATCGGGTGTGGTTCAGCGAGGTGTCGCCGCGCCCGCACGACACCGGCCTGGTGACCCTGATCTCCCAGGACCTGTCCGAGTTCGCCCTGCATGCGCGGGCCATTCTCGGTCTGCCGATCCCGACCATTCGCCAGTTCGGCCCGTCGGCCTCCTCGGTGATCCTGGTCGAGGGCCGTTCGCGGCAGACCGCCTTCGCCAACCTCGGCGCCGCCCTGGCCGAGCCGGACACGGCCCTGCGCCTGTTCGGCAAGCCGGAGGTGGACGGCCAGCGGCGCATGGGCGTGGCCCTGGCCCGCGACGAGAGCGTCGAGGCGGCGCGGGCCAAGGCCATACGCGCCTCGCAGGCAGTCAGGGTCGAGCTGTGACCCGGCTGCGCGCGGGGCTGTGGTGGGGGCTGACCCTGGCCCTGGCGCCCATCGCCTTGCCGCAGGCGCTGTGGACCCGGCGCACGGCCCTGCGCCTGCCTGAGGCGGCGGGCGAGCCACGCGGACTGGCCGGCGGGCAGTTCGCCGGTGAGCCGCTGCGCCTGCTGCTGATCGGCGAGTCGACGGTGGCCGGCGTCGGCGTCGAGGCACTGGAGGCTGCGCTGGCCGGACAGCTGGCTGCGGCCCTGGCCGAGCGTCTGCGCCGCCCGGTGGCCTGGCGCGCTTGCGGCGAGAACGGCATCACCGCCGGCGAGGCCTGCCAGCGCCTGCTGCCGCTGGCCCTGGAGGAGCCCGTCGACCTGGCGCTGCTGGTGTTCGGCGTCAACGACACCACCCAGCTCAGTTCGCTGGCGCGCTGGGATTCGGCGCTGCGTGCGCTCGGCCGCGCGCTGGGCCGGAGCGGTGCGCGGGTGGCCTATACCGGCGTGCCGCCGATCCAGCATTTCAGCGCCTTGCCCTGGCTGCTGCGGCGTCTGCTGGGGTTGCGCGCGGCGCTGCTCGACGGCGAGCTGCGGCGAGTCTGTGCGGAGGAGGGGGCCGATTACGCACGGCTGGAGCTGAGCTTCTGCGCGGACTACCTGGCGCGCGACGGCTACCATCCTTCGGCGCTGGGTTACCGGGTGTGGGGCGAGGGGCTGGCCGCGCGGCTCACTCCGGAGTGCGGCTGAGCTGCGCCTGCCAGGCGCGCACGCTTTTCACCCGGTTGTCCCCGGATTCGAGTATTTCCAGGCGATAGGGGCCGATCTTCAGGCACACCGGGCTGTCCGGGATGCTCTCCAGGGCCTCGGTGATCAGGCCGTTGAGGGTCTTCGGGCCCTCGCTGGGCAGGTGCCAGCCGAGCAGCTTGTTCAGCTCGCGGATATTGGCGCTGCCCTCGATGACCTGGCTGCCGTCCTCCAGGGCCTGGATCTCGGCGTGGTGTTGCTGATCGCGACCGCTGAGATCGCCGACTATCTCTTCCAGCACGTCTTCCAGGGTGATCAGGCCCTGTACGTCGCCGTACTCGTCGACCACCAGGCCCATGCGCCGCTTCTCCTTCTGGAAGTTCAGCAGCTGGGTCGACAGCGGGGTGTTTTCCGGCACGAAGTAGGCCGGCTGGCAGGCCTGCAGCAGGGTCTCGTGAGTCAGCTGGTTGTGCGCCAGGCGCCGCGCCAGCTGGCGCATGTGCACCACGCCCTCGACCTGGTTGATGTCCTGGCGATACACCGGCAGGCGCGTGTGGCGGGTGTTCTGCAGCTGCTGGACGATGCGCCCGAGCGAGTGCTCCAGGTCGATGCCGATGATCTCGCTGCGCGGGATCATGATGTCGTTGACCGACACCCGCTCCAGGTCGAGTACGCCGAGCAGCATGCTCTGGCGGTTCTCCGGCAGCGACTGGCCGGACTCGCGCACCACGCTGCGCAGTTCCTCGGTGGTCAGGCTGTCGCTGCCGCGCGCGCTGGGGTCGACGCCGGCCAGGCGCAGCAGGCCATTGCTGATGGCGTTCAGCGCGATCACCAGCGGGTAGAACAGCTTGAGCATGAGCTGCAGCGGCAGGCTGGCCGGATAGGCGATGCGCTCCGGATGCAGGGCGGCCAGGGTCTTGGGCGTGATCTCGCCGAAGATCAGCAGCACTATGGTCAGCGCCACGGTGGCGATGGCGATGCCGGCCTCGCCCCAGATCTGCATGGCCAGCACGGTGGCGATGGCCGAGGCGAGGATGTTGACGAAGTTGTTGCCGATCAGGATGGTGCCGAGCAGGCGGTCCGGGCGGCCGAGCAGGGCGCTGGCGCGCTTGGCGCCGCGATGGCCCTCGCGCGCCTTGTGCCGCAGGCGGTAGCGGTTGAGGCTGATGATGCCGGTCTCGGAGCTGGAGAAGAACGCCGAGCAGAGGATCAGGAAAGCCAGCAGACCCAGCAGGAATCCGGGGTGGAGTTCGGCCACGGGGAGCGCCTCAGATGTGCAGGATGAATTCGCGAACCAGCTTGCTGCCGAAATAGGCCAGCATCAGCAGGCAGAAACCGGCCAGGGTCCAGCGGATCGCCTTGTGCCCGCGCCAGCCGAGCTGGTGGCGGCCCCACAGCAGCACGGCGAACACCAGCCAGGCCAGGCAAGACAGCAGGGTCTTGTGCGCCAGGTGCTGGGCCAGCAGGTCTTCGACGAACAGCCAGCCGGACAGCAGCGACAGCGACAGCAGCAGCCAGCCGCCCCAGAGGAAGCCGAACAGCAGGCTTTCCATGGTCTGCAGCGGCGGGAAGTTGCGGATCAGCCCGGACGGGTGCTTGTGCTTGAGCTGATGGTCCTGCAGCGACAGCAGCAGGGCCTGGAACATGGCGATGGTCAGCAGGCCGTAGGCCAGGATCGACAGCAGGATATGGGCGAGTATGCCGGGCTGCTCGACGATCGGGGTGCTGGTGCCGGCCGGCACGAACTGGGCCAGCAGCACGGTCAGGGCGCCGAGGGGGAACAGCAGCAGCAGCAGGTTCTCCGCCGGCAGGCGCGTCAGGCTGAGCAGGGTCAGGGCGATCACCGCGCTGGCGATCAGGCTGGCGGCATTGAAGAAGTCCAGGCTCAGACCGCTGCCCGGCAGCAGCTGGAAGTGCAGGCTGAAGGCATGGGCGAGCAGGGCGAGGGCGCCGAGCAGGCCCAGCAGGCGTTTGTCGGGAGCCTGGCGGCGGCCGAAGCGCAGGCCCTGATAGAGGGTGGCGCCGGCATACAGGCCGGCGGCGGCGAGACTGGGCAGCAGAGGGTGCATAAATCCTTGTAGCGCGGGGCCCGAAAGGCCGTGAGTGTGGCACATAAGAAGCGTTTCACGAAAGACCGCCGGCGGTGTCGGCGGCCCGGCCACTCCGTTATACTCCGCGGCTTGCCGCAAGCACCCCGTTCAAAGGATCGCGCATGTTCGAGAACCTAACCGACCGCCTGTCACAGACGCTGCGCCATGTCACCGGCAAGGCCAAGCTGACCGAGGACAACATCAAGGACACCCTGCGCGAGGTGCGCATGGCCCTGCTCGAGGCCGATGTGGCCCTGCCGGTGGTCAAGGAGTTCGTCAATAAGGTCAAGGAGCGCGCGGTCGGCACCGAGGTGTCGAAGAGCCTGACGCCGGGCCAGGCCTTCGTGAAGATCGTCCGCGCCGAGCTGGAAGAGCTGATGGGCGCGGCCAACGAAGACCTCGCCCTGAGCGTCGCGCCGCCCGCCGTGGTGCTGATGGCCGGCCTGCAGGGCGCCGGTAAGACCACCACTGCCGGCAAGCTGGCGCGCTTCCTCAAGGAGCGCAAGAAGAAGTCGGTGATGGTGGTGTCCGCCGACGTCTACCGTCCGGCGGCGATCAAGCAGCTGGAGACCCTGGCCGGCGATATCGGCGTGACCTTCTTCCCCTCCGACATCAGCCAGAAGCCGGTGGCCATCGCCCAGGCGGCGATCGCCGAGGCCAAGCTGAAGTTCATCGACGTGGTCATAGTCGATACCGCCGGTCGCCTGGCCATCGACGAAGAGATGATGGCCGAGATCCAGACCGTGCATGCCGCGATCAAGCCGGCCGAGACCCTGTTCGTGGTCGATGCCATGACCGGCCAGGACGCCGCCAACACCGCCAAGGCCTTCGGCGATGCGCTGCCGCTGACCGGTGTGGTGCTGACCAAGGTCGACGGCGACGCCCGCGGCGGCGCGGCGCTGTCGGTGCGCCAGATCACCGGCAAGCCGATCAAGTTCATCGGCATGGGCGAGAAGAGCGAGGCGCTGGAGCCTTTCCATCCGGACCGCATCGCCTCGCGCATCCTCGGCATGGGCGACGTGCTCAGCCTGATCGAGCAGGCCGAGCAGACCCTCGACCGCGAGAAGGCCGAGAAGCTCACCAAGAAGCTGAAGAAGGGCAAGGGCTTCGACCTCGAAGACTTCCGCGATCAGCTGCAGCAGATGAAGAACATGGGTGGCCTCGGCGGCCTGATGGACAAACTGCCGTCCATCGGCGGCGTCAACCTGTCGCAGGTGGCCGGCGCCCAGGGCGCGGCGGAGAAGCAGTTCAAGCAGATGGAGGCGATCATCAACTCCATGACCCCGGCCGAGCGCCGCGACCCGGAAATCATCAGCGGCTCGCGCAAGCGCCGCATCGCCCTCGGCTCCGGCACCCAGGTGCAGGACGTCGGCCGGTTGATCAAGCAGCACAAGCAGATGCAGAAGATGATGAAGAAGTTCACCAGCAAGGGCGGCATGATGAAGATGATGCGCGGCATGGGCGGGATGATGCCGGGCGGCCTGCCCAAGCTGTGAACGCAGGCCGCCGATAGGTGGCCGGAAAAAGAGATTTGCAAACGGCCGGATAATCCTTAGAATATGCGGCCTTTCGGGCCTAGGGCCCTCAAAGTGTGTGCCTCAAGTTAGCACCGATCATAGGAACGAAGTTCAATGGTAACCATCCGTCTTGCTCGTGGCGGCTCCAAGAAGCGCCCCTTCTACCACCTGACCGTGACCAACAGCCGCAATGCGCGCGATGGTCGCTTCGTCGAGCGCATCGGTTTCTTCAATCCGATTGCCACCGGTGCCGAAGTGAAGCTCTCCGTGAACCAGGAGCGCGCCGCATACTGGCTGAGCCAGGGCGCCCAGCCGTCTGAGCGCGTTGCTCAGCTGCTGAAGGAAGCTGCCAAGGCTGCTGCCTAAGTAATATGAGCGCTACGCCGTCCGCCGAGGACATGATCGTCCTCGGCAAGATCACTTCGGTGCACGGCGTGCGTGGGGAAGTGAAGATCTATTCCTTCACCGACCCGATCGACAACCTGCTCGACTATCGCCAGTGGACGCTCAAGCGCGACGGCGAGGTCAAGCAGGTGGAGCTGGTAAGCGGGCGCCTCCAGGGCAAGGTCCTGGTGGCCAAGCTCAAGGGGCTCGATGACCGCGAGGTGGCACGCACCTACGCGGGTTTCGACATATGCGTGCCCCGCGCGCTGCTGCCCGATCTGGAAGAAGACGAGTTCTACTGGCATCAGCTGGAAGGACTCAAGGTGATCAATCAGGACGGACAGCTGTTCGGCCGTATCGATCACCTGCTGGAGACCGGCTCCAACGACGTGATGGTGGTCAAGCCCTGTGCGGGCAGCCTGGATGACCGCGAGCGCCTGCTGCCCTATACCGAGCAGTGCGTGCTGCGGGTCGACCTGGCCGCAGGCGAGATGCGGGTCGACTGGGACGCGGATTTCTGAGTCCCGGCCATGCGCGTCGAAGTCATCAGCATCTTTCCGGAGATGTTCGCCGCCATCAGTCAGTACGGCATTACCAGTCGTGCGGTGAAGCAGGGACTGCTGCAGTTGAACTGCCGGCAGTTGCGCGACTACACCGACGACCGTCACCAGACGGTGGACGATCGCCCCTTCGGCGGCGGCCCCGGCATGGTGATGAAGATCAAGCCCCTGGAAGAAGCCCTGGCTGCGGCCAAGGCGGATGCCGGGGAAGCGGCGAAAGTCATTTACCTGTCGCCGCAGGGCCGCCAGCTGACTCAGCAGGGGGTTCGTGAACTGGCTAGCGAGCAGGCGCTGATTCTCATCGCAGGCCGCTACGAAGGCATCGACGAGCGTTTCATCGAAGCGCACGTCGATGAGGAATGGTCGATTGGCGATTACGTCCTCTCCGGCGGTGAGCTTCCGGCGATGGTGCTGATCGATGCTGTTACGCGGCTGCTCCCGGGTGCGCTCGGGCATGCAGATTCCGCCGAGGAGGACTCGTTCAGCGACGGCCTCCTCGATTGTCCGCACTACACCCGACCCGAGGTGTACGAGGGCAAGCGTGTTCCGGACGTGCTGCTTAGCGGCAACCACGAACACATCCGGCGCTGGCGTTTGCAGCAAGCCCTGGGGCGAACCTGGGAACGTCGAGCCGATCTTCTGGATAGCCGCTCGCTTTCTGGAGAAGAGCAGAAGCTGCTGGCGGAATACATCCGCCAGCGGGACGATAGTTAAGTATCGATGGCAGACCGCGTCTGTCTTAGGAGCACAGCATGACCAACAAGATCATTCAGCAGCTCGAAGCCGAGCAGATGAACAAAGAAATCCCGGCTTTCGCCCCGGGTGACACCGTCATCGTTCAGGTGAAGGTGAAGGAAGGCGACCGTTCCCGTCTGCAGGCCTTCGAAGGCGTGGTGATCGGCAAGCGTAACCGCGGCCTGAACAGCGCCTTCACCGTGCGCAAGATCTCCAGCGGCGTGGGTGTCGAGCGTACCTTCCAGACCTACTCCCCGCTGATCGACAGCGTCAGCGTCAAGCGTCGCGGCGATGTGCGCAAGGCCAAGCTGTACTACCTGCGCGATCTGTCCGGCAAGGCGGCGCGCATCAAGGAAAAGCTGTCCTGATCGGACGCTCTTCCGACCTGAAAAAGCAGCCTGCGGGCTGCTTTTTTCGTTTATGGCCTGTCGCCAGCCCCGAGCGCGAGCCGCATTCCACAGAGAGCAGTAGTGGCATGACCCCGAGAGAGCAAGAAATCCAGCGGCGCACCGAGCTGTCCGAGACCCGTGTGGTCAAGGCCGTGTTCCCGCCCACCACCAACCATCACAACACCCTGTTCGGCGGCACGGCGCTGGCCTGGATGGACGAGGTCTCCTTCATCGCCGCCACGCGCTTCTGCCGCCTGCCGCTGGTGACGGTGTCCAGCGACCGCATCGACTTCAAGCATGCGATTCCCGCCGGCTCGCTGGTGGAGCTGATCGGTCGGGTGATCAAGGTCGGCACCACCAGCCTCAAGGTCGAGGTGGATGTGTTCGTCGAGGGCATGTACTGCGGCGGCCGCGAGAAGGCCATCAGCGGCGTGTTCAGTTTCGTCGCCATCGACGAGGCGCAGAAGCCGGTAGCGGTGCTGCCCGGCTTCTGAATCCTAGGGGCGCGCTCAGGCCTTGGGTTCGATCAGCGCGAGCAGGATCCAGTCGGCGCCCGGGGTGAATTCCAGCTCGGCGGTGGCGACGTGGAACCAGCCCTTGGGGTCGAACGCCAGTAGCAGCACCGCGCGCTCGCCGTGCAGCTCGCGGTAGTCCTGCCAGCCGAAGTTGGCGGTCAGGGTGGTGGTGTGGATTTCCGCGCCCCTGGCCATGGCACTGGCCAGCTGGCCATAGCTCTGCGCCGGGTGGCCGAGCGAGCGGCCGCGATGCTCGGCGCTGGCCCGGTGCTTGTCGCTCAGGCGCTGCTCGCGCTGGCTCGGCAGGTGGTACAGGTTGTCCTTGCCGAAGTCCGGGCGGAAGCGCGTGCAGGCGACGGTGTTCTGCTCGCTGGAGGGCGACAGGGCCAGCAGCTGACCCAGGCCGATCAGATCGAGATGGGCGTCGGCATGCTGCGAGGCCGGGTTGCCGAAGTAGGTCGGCAGGCCGTCCATGCGCGCGGCGCTGATGTTCTCCCAGCTGGAGTCGGTCAGCAGCACGCGCTGCTCGCGCTGTTGCAGGGCCTTGCCGAGGGCGCGCGCCACCGGGTTGGCGCCGATGATCAGGAAGCCGCGCGGCGACGGCTCGGCGACCTTGAGCAGGCGTGCCAGCGGGCGTGCGGTGGCGCTCTGCAGCACCACGGTGCCGATGATCACCAGGAAGGTCAGCGGCACCAGCAGTTCGGCCTGCTCGTAGCCGTGACGCAGCAGGCGCTCGGCGAAGATCGCCGAAACCGCCGCGGCGACTATGCCGCGCGGGGCTATCCAGGCCAGCAGGGCGCGCTCGCGCCAGTTCAGGGCCGAGCCCGTGGTGCTCAGCGCCACGCTCAGCGGGCGGGCGATGAACTGCACGATCAGTAGCAGTAGCAGGGTGGCCGGGCCCAGAGCCAGCAGCGCGCCGAGGTCCAGGCGCGCGGCAAGGAGAATGAATAGGCCGGAGATCAGCAGCACGCTGAGGTTTTCCTTGAAGTGCAGGATGTGCTGCACGTCGACCCCGCGCATGTTGGCCAGCCACATGCCCATCAGCGTCACCGCCAGCAGGCCGGACTCATGCACCAGCAGGTTGGAGGCGATGAAGATGCCCAGCACGCAGGCCAGCGCGGCGATGTTCTCCAGATAGGCCGGCAGCCAGTGGCGGCGCAGGGCCTGGCCGAACACCCAGCCGCCCAATATGCCGAACAGGGAGCCGCAGGCGATCACCTTGGCGAAGGTCAGCAGGCTTTCGCCGAGCGGCGCGCCGCCGCTGCGGCTGGCGATGAAGCTGTACACCACCACGGCCAGCAGGGCGCCGATGGGGTCGATGACGATGCCTTCCCAGCGCAGGATGTTGGCCACCGCCGCGTTGGGGCGCATCACCCGCAGCATCGGCACTATCACGGTCGGGCCGGTGACCAGGGTGAGGGTGCCGAACAGCACGGCCAGGTCCCAGGGGAAATCCAGCAGGTAGTGGGTGGCGACGGCGATCACCGCCCAGGTGGCCAGCGCGCCGAGGGTCACCAGACGCCGCACCACGCCGCCGATCTCGCGCCATTCGCCGAGCTTCAGGGTCAGGCTGCCCTCGAACAGGATCAGCGCCACGGCCAGCGAGACTAGGGGGAACAGCAGCGGGCCGAACAGCTGGCCCGGGTCCAGCAGGCCGAGAATGGGGCCGGCGAGGATGCCGCACAGCAGCAAAAACAGAATCGCCGGCAGGCGCAGGCGCCAGGCCAGCCACTGGCTGGCCAGGGCGGCGATGCCGATGCCGCCGAAGCCGAGGAGAATCTGTGTCTCGCTCATCGCGGGTCCTTGTCTCTGGTGAAGATGGGGGGGCTATGGAAGACTAGTTCGCTCGTCTCGGGCAAATACTTTTCGCGCATGCCGCTTCTCGACCATCCCCTGATCGACCGCTACCTCGATGCCCTGTGGCTGGAGAAGGGCCTGTCGGCGCACACGCGCGCGGCCTACCGCAGCGATCTCGGGCACTTCCATGGCTGGCTGCAGGGGCGCGGTGGCGTATTGGAGCGGGCTGGCCGCGAGAGCATCCTCGATCACCTCGGCTGGCGCCTGGAGCAGGGCTACAAGGCCCGCTCCACCGCCCGCCTGCTCTCTGGGCTGCGCGGCTTCTACCGCTACCTGCTGCGCGAGGGGCTGATCGGCGAGGACCCGACCCTGCAGGTGGAGCTGCCGCAGATCGGCCGGCCGCTGCCCAAGGCGCTGTCCGAGGCCGATGTCGAGGCGCTGCTGGCGGCGCCGGAAGTCGACGACCCCATCGGCCTGCGCGATCGCGCCATGCTCGAGGTGCTTTATGCCTGTGGCCTGCGGGTCAGCGAGCTGGTGTCGCTGAGCCTGGAGCAGGTCAACTTGCGCCAGGGCGTGCTGCGGGTGTTCGGCAAGGGCAGCAAGGAGCGCCTGGTGCCGCTGGGCGAGGAGGCCATCGCCTGGGTCGAGCGCTATCTGCGCGAGGCGCGGCCCTCGCTGCTCGGCGGCCGGCCCAGCGATGTGCTGTTTCCCAGCCTGCGTGGCGAGCAGATGACCCGGCAGACCTTCTGGCACCGGATCAAGCTCCAGGCCCGGGTGGCCGGGATCGCCAAGCCGCTGTCGCCGCACACCTTGCGCCATGCCTTCGCCACCCATCTGCTCAATCACGGCGCCGACCTGCGCGTGGTGCAGATGCTGCTCGGCCATAGCGACCTGTCCACCACGCAGATCTATACCCACATCGCCCGCGCCCGCCTGCAGGAACTCCACGCCCAGCACCACCCGAGGGGGTGAGCCCGCTTGCGACGCACTGCGTCGCAAAGGGCGAACGCCCGGCCATGGATGGCCGGGCCGGGGCTCGGCAGCGCCACGGTGCTGCGACAGGGAGGTCGACGCCGGAGCGGGTCGCCACGCGCGGCGCAAAGGGCGAACGTCCGGCCATGGATGGCCGGGCCGGGCTCGGCAGCGCCACGGTGCTGCGACAGGGAGGTCGGCGCCAGGGCGGGGCGCCGCACGCGGCGCAAAGGGCGAACGCCCGGCCATGGATGGCCGGGCCGGGGCTCGGCAGCGCCACGGTGCTGCGACAGGGAGGTCGACGCCGGAGCGGGTCGCCACGCGCGTCGCAAAGGGCGAACCCTGCAAGCATGTGCAGTCCATCCCATCGCCATGTCCGCCCGGCGTCCGTCATCGGCCGTTGCGGCCGTCTGTGGTAGTCTGGCGCCACTGTCACAGGAGTACTCCATGTCCGCATTTCGTGTTCTGGGCGGTGCCGTGCTTGGCCTCGCCGCTTCCGTCGCCTTCGCCGCCGATCCCGGCCAGGCCATCCGCGCCAGCCTGACCAAGCTGCAGCCCGACATGCCGATCGAGGCCATCGCCGAGAGCCCGATGAGCGGCCTGTACCAGGTCCATCTCAAGGGCGGGCGCCTGCTCTATACCAGCGCCGATGGCCAGTTCGTGCTGCAGGGCAATCTCTACCAGGTCAAGGGCGACAACGCCGTGAACCTGACTCGCCAGTCCGAAAGCAAGGGCGTGGCCAAGGAAATCAATGGCATTCCCCTCAGCGAGATGGTGGTGTTCTCGCCCAAGGAGCCGGCCAAGGCGCATATCACCGTGTTCACCGATACCGATTGCGGCTACTGCCAGAAGCTGCACAGCGAGGTGCCGGAGCTCAATCGGCGCGGCATCGAGGTGCGCTATGTCGCCTTCCCGCGCCAGGGCATCGGCAGCCATGGCTACAACAGCCTGGTCAGCGTGTGGTGCGCGGCGGACCGCCAGGAGGCCATGAACAAGGCCAAGGCGCGCCAGGAACTGCCGGCGGCCAGCTGTGACAACCCGGTGGCCAAGCAGTACGCGCTGGGCCAGCTGGTCGGCGTCAGCGGCACCCCGGCCATAGTGCTCGGCAACGGCGAGCTGATTCCGGGCTACCAGCCGGCCCCTCAGCTGGCCGAAATTGCCCTGAAGGCCAAGTAATACGGGCGCGCGGTCGATTGACTAATAGGGAACCGCTTCGTAATGTGCGGCTCTTTTATGCGGCCGGGCTCGCCCCGGCCGCTTCGTGCAGGCAGATGGGGAAAACAACGTGAAACCGGTGAAAGTGGGCATCTGTGGGCTGGGTACCGTCGGTGGCGGTACCTTGAATGTACTCAAGCGTAACGCTGAGGAAATTACTCGCCGTGCCGGCCGAGGCATTGAAATCGCCCAGATCGCCATTCGTTCGCCCAAGCCCCAGTACGACACCACCGGCATCGCCCTGACCAGCGACGTGTTCGAGGTGGTCGACAACCCCGATATCGACGTGGTGGTCGAGCTGATCGGCGGCTACAGCCTGGCCCGCGAGCTGGTGCTCAAGGCCATCGACAACGGCAAGCACGTGGTCACCGCGAACAAGGCGCTGATCGCCGTGCACGGCAACGAGATCTTCGCCAAGGCCCGCGAGAAGGGCGTGATGGTCGCCTTCGAGGCCGCCGTGGCCGGCGGCATCCCGGTGATCAAGGCGATTCGCGAGGGCCTGGCCGGCAACCGCATCAACTGGCTGGCCGGCATCATCAACGGCACTGGCAACTTCATCCTCACCGAGATGCGCGAGAAGGATCGCGACTTCGCCGACGTGCTGGCCGAGGCCCAGGCCCTGGGCTACGCCGAGGCCGATCCGACCTTCGACGTCGAGGGCATCGATGCCGCGCACAAGCTGACCATCCTCGCCTCCATCGCCTTCGGCATCCCGCTGCAGTTCGACAAGGCCTATACCGAGGGCATCACTCGGCTGACCACCGCCGACGTCAACTACGCCGAGGCGCTGGGCTACCGCATCAAGCACCTCGGCGTGGCCCGCCGTACCGGCGCCGGCATCGAGCTGCGCGTACACCCGACCCTGATCCCGGCCGACCGCCTGATCGCCAACGTCAACGGCGTGATGAACGCGGTGATGGTCAATGGCGACGCCTCTGGCTCCACTCTTTACTACGGTGCCGGTGCCGGCATGGACGCCACCGCATCCGCCGTGGTCGCCGACCTGGTCGACGTGGTCCGCGCGCTGACCAGCGACCCGACCAACCGCGTACCGCACCTGGCCTTCCAGCCGGATGCCCTGAGCGACCACCCGATCCTGCCGATCGGCGAGTGCGAGAGCGCCTATTACCTGCGCATCCAGGCCAAGGACCATCCGGGCGTGCTGGCTCAGGTGGCGAGCATCCTCTCCGAGCGCGGCATCAATATCGAATCGATCATGCAGAAAGAGGCCGAAGAGCACGACGGCCTGGTGCCGATGATCCTGGTCACCCACCGGGTCGTCGAGTCGCGTATCGACGACGCCATCGCCGCCCTCGAGGGGCTGGCCGATGTGGTCGGCAATGTCGTGCGCATCCGCGTCGAGCAACTGGTTTGAGGCCTCAAGCCTCAAGCCTCAAGCGGCAAGCGAAGGCCAGCCTGCAGCGGTCTTCGGCTTGTCGCCCAGCTTCGCACCGATAAACCAGCGGCATGAAAGCGGGCCGCCAGCTACCGGAGTTACGCCGTTCGGCTTTTTCTTGTAGCTTGCAGCTTGCAGCTTGCAGCTCAAACCGAAGGTTTGCATAAATGCGTTATATCAGCACTCGCGGCCAGGCCCCGGCCCTCAATTTCGAAGACGTCCTGCTCGCCGGCCTGGCCAGCGATGGCGGCCTTTACGTACCGGAAAACCTGCCGCGCTTCACCCAGGAAGAGATCGCCTCCTGGGCCGGCCTGCCGTACCACGAGCTGGCCTTCCGGGTGATGCGCCCGTTCGTCGCCGGCAGCATCGCCGATGCCGACTTCAAGAAGATCCTCGAAGAGACCTACGGCGTGTTCGCCCACAACGCCGTGGCGCCGCTGCGTCAGCTGAATGGCAATGAGTGGGTCATGGAGCTGTTCCACGGCCCGACCCTGGCCTTCAAGGACTTCGCCCTGCAGCTGCTCGGCCGCCTGCTCGACCATGTGCTGAGCAAGCGCGGCGAGCGCGTGGTGATCATGGGCGCCACCAGCGGCGATACCGGCTCGGCCGCCATCGAAGGCTGCAAGGCCTGCGAGCACGTCGACATCTTCATCATGCACCCGCACAACCGTGTGTCCGAGGTGCAGCGCCGGCAGATGACCACCATCCTCGGCGACAACATCCACAACATCGCCATCGAAGGCAACTTCGACGACTGCCAGGAGATGGTCAAGGCCAGCTTCGCCGACCAGGGCTTCCTCAAGGGCACCCGTCTGGTCGCGGTCAACTCGATCAACTGGGCGCGGATCATGGCCCAGATCGTCTACTACTTCCACGCCGCCCTGCAGCTCGGCGGCCCGGCCCGTTCGGTGGCCTTCTCGGTGCCGACCGGCAACTTCGGCGACATCTTCGCCGGCTACCTGGCGCGCAACATGGGCCTGCCGATCAGCCAGCTGATCGTCGCGACCAACCGCAACGACATCCTGCACCGCTTCATGAGCGGCAATCAGTATGTGAAGGACACCCTGCACCCGACCCTGTCGCCGTCCATGGACATCATGGTGTCGTCCAACTTCGAGCGCCTGCTGTTCGACCTGCACGGCCGCAACGGCGCCGCCATCGCCGGCCTGATGGATACCTTCAAGCAGGGCGGCGGCTTCAGCGTGGAGGAAGACCGCTGGACCGAGGCGCGCAAGCTGTTCGACTCGCTGGCGGTCAACGACGAGCAGACCTGCGAGACCATCACCGAGGTGTACCAGGAGTGCGGCGAGCTGCTCGACCCGCACACCGCCATCGGCGTGCGTGCGGCGCGCGAGTGCCGCCGCAGCCTGGCAGTGCCGATGGTCACCCTGGGTACCGCGCACCCGGTCAAGTTCCCGGAAGCGGTGGAGAAGGCCGGCATCGACGCGGTTCCGGCGCTGCCGCCGCACCTGGCCGACCTGTTCCAGCGCGACGAGCGCTGCGCCGTGCTGGCCAACGACCTGCAGACCGTGCAGCAGTTCGTTGCTGCCCACGGCAATCGCGGCAAGCCGCTGTAAGCGATCTCCCGGCAATAAGGAGCCCCGCCTGACGCGGGGCTTTTTATTATCCGCCTACGTAAGTCATTGCTTACATGGGGTGTAGGAGATCGCAGGAAAAATGCATTGGCTGCGACCCATTCTTATTTGTAGATTTATGGTAAGTAATTGATTTATATCAATTTAATTTTATGAAATGACCTGGGCGACATGCTTGGGTGGCTCGAGAGTGGCCTTGTTTGGCCGCGCCGAAGCGTTACTATGAAGCCGTGCCTAGGGAGAAGGCACGGTTGCCAGGAAGGTGATCGAGGAGCCACCGCAGGATGCGGTTCATCAGGAAGATGAAAGGATTCTCAGGGAGTAGGGAAGAAAGAGCGGGCGGCTAATCACCGCCCCTTTTTTTACCCGCAGAAAAGCAAAAGGCCCGCGAATGCGGGCCTTTCACGTTGCGCGATCAGCGCTCCAGATGCTGCAGCTTGTCCTTCACGCCGTCCCACTCCTCGGCGTCGGCCAGCGCTTCCTTCTTCTCGGTGATGTTCGGCCAGACTTCCGCCAGGTCGGCGTTCAGCTCGATGAACTCCTGCATGTCCTCCGGCACTTCGTCCTCGGAGAAGATCGCCTGGGCCGGGCACTCCGGTTCGCACAGGGCGCAGTCGATGCATTCGTCCGGGTGGATCACCAGGAAGTTGGGGCCTTCGTAGAAGCAGTCCACCGGGCAGACTTCCACGCAGTCGGTGTATTTGCACTTGATGCAGTTGTCGGTGACGACGAAGGTCATGCTGATTCTCTCCTCGGGCGGCGGCCTGGTCCCGTCTGTGCGGGGCTTGCAGGCGCTCGGTAATGGCCGCGGCTCAGGCTGTAAACCGGGGCAGTCTCAAAATTGCGCGCGATTCTATCAGCTTGCGCCAGGCTGCGTTAGATGCGTGTCTTCCATGTATATAACAGCTCCAGGGCGCGGCGCGGGGTCAGATCATCGGGATTGATCTTGCCCAATTCCTCCAGCACGGGGTGCGGCAGGCTGGCGAATAGGTCGCTCTGCAGTGGCGCGGCGGGTTGTCCGGGCTCGCTGTGGGGGAGTTCGTGCGGCAGGCTGGTGGTTTCCAGGCGGCTCAGATGCTCGCGGGCGCGCTGGATCACCGAGGTGGGCACGCCGGCCAGTTGCGCCACCGCCAGGCCGTAGCTCTGGCTGGCCGGGCCGGGCAGCACGTGGTGGAGGAAGACGATGCGCTCGTTGTGCTCGGTGGCGTTGAGATGCACGTTGGCCACCGCAGGCGTGCTCTCCGGCAACACGGTCAGCTCGAAATAGTGGGTGGCGAACAGGGTCCAGGCGCGTAGCTTGGCCAGGTGCTCGGCGGCCGACCAGGCCAGCGACAGGCCGTCGAAGGTGCTGGTGCCGCGGCCCACCTCGTCCATCAGCACCAGGCTGCGCTCGCTGGCGTTGTGCAGGATGTTGGCGGTCTCGCTCATCTCCACCATGAAGGTGGAGCGGCCGCCGGCCAGGTCGTCGGAAGAGCCGATGCGGGTGAAGATGCGGTCCACCAGCGACAGCTCGCAGGCCGCCGCCGGCACGTAGCTGCCGATATGGGCGAGCAGTACGATCAGCGCGGTCTGGCGCATGTAGGTCGACTTACCGCCCATGTTCGGGCCGGTGATGATCAGCATGCGGGTGTCGTCGTCCAGGCTCAGGTCGTTGGCGACGAAGGGCGTGTCGAGCACCTGCTCGACCACCGGATGGCGGCCCTGGTCGATGCGCAGGCAGGGTTCCTCGACGAAGCGCGGACGATTGAGGTCGAGGTTCAGCGCGCGCTCGGCCAGGTTGCTCAGCACGTCCAGCTCGGCCAGGGCGGCGGCGGTGTCCTGCAGCGGCGCCAGCTGGCCGATAAGGCTTTCCAGCAGTTCCTCGTACAGCTGCTTCTCGCGGGCCAGGGCGCGGCTCTTGGCCGACAGCGCCTTGTCCTCGAAGGTTTTCAGCTCCGGCGTGATGAAGCGCTCGGCGCCTTTCAGGGTCTGGCGCCGGATGTAGTCGGCCGGGGCCGACTCGGCCTGCTTGCTGGGCAGCTCGATAAAGTAGCCATGCACGCGGTTGTAGCCGACCTTGAGGTTGGCCAGGCCGGTGCGCGCCTTCTCGCGTGCCTCCAGGTCCATCAGGTACTGGCCGGCGTTCTCGCTGATCGACTGCAGCTCGTCCAGTTCGGCGTCGTAGCCGGTCTTCAGCACGCCACCGTCGCGGATCACCGCCGGCGGATTGTCGATGATGGCCCGTTGCAGCAGGTCGGCCAGCTCCGGGTAGGTGCGGATGTTCAGCGCCAGTTCGGCCAGGTGCGGCGCGTCCAGCTCGGCCATCGCGCCTTGCAGCTGCGGCAGCGCGGCGAGGGCATCGCGCAGGCGCGCCAGGTCGCGCGGGCGGGCGTTGCGCAGGCCGATGCGGGCGAGGATGCGCTCGACGTCGCCGATGTCCTTGAGTTGCGGCTGCAGCAGCTCGAAGCGGTAACGCTCCAGCAGGCAGGCGATGGCTTCCTGACGCGCCTCCAGCACGGCGCGGTCGCGCAGCGGGCGGTTCAGCCAGCGGGTCAGCAGGCGCGAGCCCATGGCGGTCTGGCAGCGATCCACCACCGATTGCAGGGTGTTGTCGCGGCCGCCGGAAAGGTTGGTATCCAGTTCCAGGTTGCGCCGGCTGGCGCCGTCGAGGATGACGGTATCGTCCAGGCGTTCGTGGCGCAGGCTGCGCAGGTGCGGCAGGGCGGTGCGCTGGGTCTCCTTGGCATAGGCCAGCAGGCAGCCGGCGGCGCCGATGGCCAGAGTCAGCCCCTCGCAGCCGAAGCCCTTGAGGTCCTGCACGGCGAACTGCTGGCACAGGCCCTTGCGCGCGCTGTCCAGCTCGAAGTCCCAGGGCGCGCGGCGGCGCACGCCGCGGCGCTTCTCCACGGGCAGGCCCTGCGGCCAGTCGTCGGGGATCAGCAGCTCGGCCGGGGCCAGGCGCTCCAGTTCGGCCAGCAGGTTCTCCCAGCCTTTCAGCTCCTGCACGCTGAAGCGGCCGCTGGTGATGTCGAGCATGGCCAGGCCGAACAGCTTCTCGTCGCCCAGCACGGCGCCGACCAGATTGTCGCGACGCTCGTCGAGCAGCGCCTCGTCGCTGATGGTGCCGGGGGTGATGATGCGCACCACCTGGCGCTCCACCGGGCCCTTGCTGGTGGCCGGGTCGCCGATCTGCTCGCAGATCGCCACCGACTCGCCGAACTTCACCAGGCGCGCCAGGTAGCCCTCGGCCGAATGAAACGGGATGCCGGCCATGGGGATGGCCTGGCCGGCCGACTGGCCGCGGGCGGTGAGGGTGATGTCGAGCAGCGCCGCGGCCTTCTTGGCGTCCTCGTAGAACAGCTCGTAGAAGTCGCCCATGCGGTAGAACATCAGCAGGTCCGGATGCTGATTCTTCAGCTTCCAGTACTGCTGCATCATCGGGGTGTGGGCTGACAAATCGCTCATGCTGTTCGGTCCGGCTGAAATCGCAAAAGCGCCTAGTGTAGGGTATCCCCCAGTCCCGTTTCACCCCGGAGAGCATATGGATTCCATCACTCAATTGGCCGAGCGGCTGGGCTCGCAGCTCAAGGCGATTGATGCCTACGTAAGCACCGCAGAGTCCTGCACCGGTGGCGGCATCGCCGAGGCCATCACCCGTATCGCCGGCAGCTCAAGCTGGTTCGAGGCGGGCTATGTCACCTATTCCAATGCGCAGAAGACGCTCCAGCTTGGGGTGCCTGCCGAACTGTTTCCTCGGGTCGGCGCGGTCAGCCGCGAAGTGGTGGAGGCCATGGCCGCCGGCGCCCGGGAGCGCAGCGGCGCGCGTTTCGCCGTGGCGGTCAGTGGCGTCGCCGGGCCCGACGGAGGCTCGCCGGAGAAGCCGGTGGGCACCGTCTGGCTGGCCTGGGCCGACGGCGAGCGCTTGTATGCGGAGCGCTGTCAGTTCGCCGGCGATCGCGAGGCGGTGCGCCGGCAGACGGTCGAGCGGGCGCTGGAAGGGCTGCTCCGACTGGCGGCAGGAGAAAATCCCGATCGGGGGTAGGCGAGCGACTTGCCTTATGGAATACTACTGTCTACTTATACAGTTGTTGGCGAGCGAACGGCTCCCTTTGATCACGTGAGGATGGCAATGGACGAGAACAAGAAGCGCGCGTTGGCGGCAGCCCTGGGCCAGATCGAGAAGCAGTTCGGCAAGGGTGCCGTGATGCGCATGGGCGACCACGACCGCCAGGCCATTCCGGCCATCTCCACCGGCTCCCTCGGCCTCGATATCGCCCTCGGCATCGGCGGCCTGCCCAAGGGCCGTATCGTCGAGATCTACGGGCCGGAGTCCTCCGGTAAGACCACCCTGACCCTGTCGGTGATCGCCGAGGCGCAGAAGATGGGCGCTACCTGCGCCTTCGTCGACGCCGAGCACGCGCTGGACCCGGACTACGCCGGCAAGCTGGGCGTCAATGTCGACGACCTGCTGGTGTCGCAGCCGGACACCGGCGAGCAGGCCCTGGAAATCACCGACATGCTGGTGCGTTCCAATGCGGTGGACGTGATCATCGTCGACTCCGTGGCCGCTCTGGTGCCCAAGGCCGAGATCGAGGGCGAGATGGGCGACTCCCACGTCGGCCTGCAGGCCCGCCTGATGAGCCAGGCGCTGCGCAAGATCACCGGCAACATCAAGAACGCCAACTGCCTGGTCATCTTCATCAACCAGATCCGCATGAAGATCGGCGTGATGTTCGGCAACCCGGAAACCACCACCGGCGGTAATGCCCTCAAGTTCTACGCCTCGGTGCGCCTGGACATCCGCCGCACCGGCGCGGTGAAGGAAGGCGACGAGGTGGTCGGCAGCGAGACCCGCGTCAAGGTGGTGAAGAACAAGGTGGCCCCGCCGTTCCGTCAGGCCGAGTTCCAGATCATGTACGGCAAGGGCATCTACCGCACCGGCGAGATCATCGACCTGGGCGTGCAGCTCGGCCTGGTGGAGAAGTCCGGCGCCTGGTACAGCTACCAGGGCAACAAGATCGGCCAGGGCAAGGCCAACGCCGCCAAGTACCTGGAAGACAATCCGGAAACCGGCAGCGCCATCGAGAAGATCATCCGCGAGAAGCTGCTGGTGGCCAGTGGTGGCGCCCGCGGCGCGGCCGAGGCAGAAGAGGACGATTTGGCCGATCTGGACGCCTGATTCGGCGTCTGAGGCCCGCCATGAGCGCCCCCCTGGATACCCCGGCGGCAGTGCGGCGAGCCGCCATGGACCTGCTGGCGCAACGCGAGCATGGGCGGGTGGAGCTGACCCGCAAGCTGCGCCGCCGAGGCGCCGCCGAGGCGTTGATCGACGGCGCCCTCGACCGCCTGGCGGAGGAGGGGCTGCTGTCGGAGGCGCGTTACCTGGAGAGTTTCGTCGCCAGCCGGGCGCGGGCCGGCCACGGCCCGCTGCGGATTCGCGAGGAACTGGCCCAGCGTGGTTTGCCCAGAGCCGACATCGAGCGAGCGCTGGACGAGGCCGAGATAGACTGGGGCGAACAGCTGCGCGAGCTGTGGCAACGCAAGTTCGGTCAGCTGCCGGCGGACATGAAGGAGCGGGCCAAACAGGCTCGTTTTCTCGCCTACCGCGGCTTCGCCCAGGAGCAGATCGGCCGCCTTCTGCGTGGCCCCGACTGAATTCCCCTTAGAGCCCGAAGCCTCCCCTCTTCGGGCTCCGTTTTTTCGGCCTCGCCCGGCGTGCTCAGGCGTTCTGCTGCCAGTTCTGCGGCAGGTTGATGAAGTCCACCAGCTCGCGCAGGCGCCCGTGATCGCGGGCGTTGAAGCGAAAGGCCAGGCGGGTCATTTCGCACAGCTCAGGCTCGTCCGTTTCGATCTCGCAAAAGGGTTGCTGCTGAAAGCCGCCGCCAAGGCAGAGGTCGGCGAACTCCCGGTCCAGGGTGGCCATGGCCGGGACGTTCAACGGGTGATTCAGGCGGATCACGAAGTTGTCCTTGAGCCAGCGCGAGGAGTGGTAGTTGCGGTAGAAGCGGGCGATCTCCTGGCCGGCCTCCTCGGCGCTGTGCGCCAGGCGCACCAGCTGCAGGTCGCTGGGCAGTATGTAGTGGCGCGCTTCCAGTTGCTGGCGCAGGAATGCCTGGAAGTGCTCCCAGTAGCTGCTGCCCGGCTCGTCCAGCAGGACTATGGGCACCAGCGGGCTCTTGCCTGTCTGTACCAGGGTCATCACTTCCAGCGCCTCGTCCAGGGTGCCGAAACCACCGGGGCAGAGCACCAGGGCATCGGCCTCCTTGACGAAGAACAGCTTGCGCAGGAAGAAGAAGTGGAACGACAGCAAATGCGAGCTGCCGCCCACCACCTCGTTGGCGCCTTGTTCGAAGGGCAGGGTGATGTTGAAGCCCAGGCTGTTCTCCAGGCCGGCGCCTTCGTGGGCGGCGGCCATGATGCCGCCGCCGGCGCCGGTGATCACCATCATGTCGAGCTGGGCCAGGGTCTGGCCGAGTTCGCGGGCCAGGCCATAGGTGGGGTGGTCGGTCGGAGTGCGCGCCGAGCCAAACACCGTGACCTTGCGCCGACGCTTGAACTGTTCGAGGGTGCTGAAGGCCAGCTCCATCTCGCGCAGGGTCTGCAGCATGATCTTGGCGTCCCAGCGGTTGCGGTCGGCCTGGGCCATGCGGATCACCGTGGTGAGCATCTCCTTGTACAGCGGCAGGTTGGGGCTGGCAGGGGGTACGACCAGGGCGGTGAGTTGCTCGACCTGGGTATTGAGGTCGACGCTGCTGGTCTGGAAGTGACGGGACAGATAGGCGTCCGTTTCATAGGGCATGGAGCTTCTCCTTCTACTGCGGGGTGGGTCCGGTCATGGGCGCATCCTGCGATGCCAGACCCTGCTTGAGAGTATGGCTCGTACCCCGACGCTTTGACGGAGCGGGTGCGAGGCTTGGTCGCTTTGACTCGCCACCTGGCCATTCGTCCGCCGCGCCGCGCCGTTTCCGGCGTTCTGCTTGAATTGCAGAAGGCGCATGGCGCCGCTCATGGACTGCGGGGCGAGACGGGAAAGGGAGGGGCAGGTATGCCCAAGTTGACGCTGGAGCTGGATCTGGAGCTGTATCGCTTGCTGGTAAAGGCCGCGCGTAGCAATGGCCTGAGCCTGGAGGATGAATGCCGCCGGCGCCTCGAGGGTGGGGTGCGGCGCTCGCGCTACATGGAGGCCTTGCTGGCGGAGCTGCGCGCGGAAGAAGCGCAGCGCCGTGTCGGTGATGGCTGAGGCGCCTACTGCAATCCGCAATCGGCCTTGGCGAAGGCCAGGCTGGCCACGGGGCGATTGCCCGGGTACTCGCTGAACTCGTAGCGCAACCTGGCGCCAAGCGCCAGCAGACGGCGATAGCCGTGGTTGGCGCAGACGCTGGCGGCCAGTTGTTGGCGCATGCTGTCCGGATGGGCGCGCATCTGTTCGGCATGGGCGGCGCGCACACTGAGGTGGTTGATCAACTCGTCGCCCTCGGCGGTATAACCCTGATCGAGAATGTCCGCATTGATCGCCCGTGGCGTGCCTACGCTGCTGTCGCGGGCCACCTGTTGCAGCAGCGTGGGCAGCGCAGGTTCGTTCGGCGAGGCGGCCTGGGCCACGGGCAGGAACAGGGCGAGGACGAGCAGGGGGCTGAGGCGCGGCATGGTGGTCTCCTGGTGCAGGGGGCAGGCTGCGGCCCGAGGGCGCTGGTCGGGTTCGCCGGCCGCCATCTTACCGCGCCGCGGCGCTGCGGGTAGACTGCGCCGCTTTACTTCGGAGCCAGTCCGTCATGAGTCATGCCGTCGCCCGCCTGCGTGCCGAGCGCCTGGCGCGCAGCCGCAAACCCTTCGTCGCCCGCGGCTCGCGCGGCGAGCGTTGCCCCGGCTGCCGGGTGCTGCCCGGCTACTGCTTCTGCGCCCTGATGCCCAAGGTCGAGGCGCGTTCGGCGGTGTGCCTGCTGATGTACGACGTGGAGGCGCTCAAGCCGAGCAATACGGGTTGGCTGATCGCCGACCTGGTGGCCGACACCCACGCCTTCGGCTGGCAGCGCACCGAGGTCGACCCGGCCCTGCTGGCCCTGCTGGATGACCCGCAGTACGCCCCCTGCGTGGTGTTCCCCGGCGAGTATGCGGCGCCCGAACGGCTGGTCGAGGAGCCGCCGGCGCTCCAGTCAGGCAAGCGCCCGCTGTTCATCCTGCTCGATGCCACCTGGACCGAGGCGCGCAAGATGTTCCGCAAGAGCCCCTATCTGGATCGCTTTCCGGTGCTCGGCCTGAAGCCGGAGCAGCTGTCGCGCTACCGCCTGCGCCGCTCCAAGCACGACGCGCACCTGTGCACCGCGGAGGTCGCCGCGCTGTGCCTGGAGTTGGCCGGCGATACGCATGCCGCGGGGGCGCTGGACGCCTGGCTGGACCTGTTCGGCGAGCGCTACCTGAGCGCCAAGCACCGCCGCCCGCTGGACGTCGGCAGCCCGGCGCAGCAGGCGCTCAGGCCGTTCCTCGCGGGCGCGTGAGTCAGGCCTTGCGCGGCCACAGCTGCGCCAGCAGCATGCCGGCAAACATCAGCGCGCAGCCGAAATAGCCCTTCAGCGCCAGGGCCTCGCCCAGCATCAGGGCGCCGGCGATGGCGGCGAACACCGCCTCCAGCGACAGGATGATGGCCGCGTGCGAGGCGATGGCGTGCTTCTGCGCCACCACCTGCAGGGTGAAGCCCACCGCCACGCCGAGCAGGCCGCCGTAGAGGATGGCCGGGCCGGCGGCGAGGATGGCGTCCAGCCGGATTTCCTCGAAGATCAGCGCCAACAGCAGGCTCAGCACGGCGCAGGTGACGAACTGCAGCAGAGCCAAGCGCAGCGGGTCGTGGCGGCTGGCGAAGAAGCTCACCAGCAGCACGTGCACGCCCCAGACGCAGGCGCCGGCTAGTTGCAGCCAGTCGCCGGGCGCCACCTGAAAGCCCTCGCCGACGCTGAGCAGGAACATGCCGACCACGGCCAGCATGGCGCCCAGCCAGGTGCCCAGGCCGGTGCGCTGGCCGATCAGCAGCCCCAGCAGGGGGACTACTATGACGTAGAGGCCGGTGATGAAGCCTGAGTTGGTCACGCTGGTGAACAGCAGGCCGACCTGTTGCAGGTTGATCCCCAGCGACAGCGCCAGGCCCATGGTCAGACCGCCGAGCAGCAGGCCGCGGCTGATCGGGGCGGGCCTGTGCTCGCCGGCGCGCTTGCCGAGCCAGAGCACCAGCGGCAACAGGGCCAGGCTGGCCAGGGCGAAGCGCAGGCCGGTGTAGAGGAAGGGGCCGACGGCGTCCATGCCCAGGCGCTGGGCGACGAAGGCCGAACCCCAGATCATCGCGGTCAGGAGCATCAGCAGGTCGGCGCGCAGGGCTTGGCTTCGCATGGTCGGTCTCGGCGTGGAAAAGCTGGCGACTTTGCCGCAAAGCGTCGAACTTGACCACCCCGTCACGGCTGGGCATGCTGAGCGCCGCCTTTTCAGCCCGCCCGACAACAACAACAGGGGAAGCGCCATGGCTGCATACGACATCCTTATCGCCGACGATCACCCCCTGTTTCGCAGCGCCCTGCAACAGGCGCTGACCCTGGGCCTGGGACCGGACGTGCGTCTGGTCGAGGCGGCCAGCATCGCCGAGCTGGAGGCGCGCCTGGGCGAGAAGAACGACTGGGACCTGGTCCTGCTCGACCTCAACATGCCCGGCGCCTATGGCTTCTCCGGCCTGGTGCTGCTGCGCGGGCAGTACCCGCAGATTCCGGTGGTGATGATCTCGGCGCAGGAAGAGGCGGCCGTGGTGGCGCGTGCGCGGGAGTTCGGCGCCAGCGGTTTCATTCCCAAATCGAGCCCGCTGGAGACCCTCCAGCAGGCCGTGCGCCAGGTGCTCGACGGTGACGCCTGGTGGCCGCCGCAGGTCGGCGCCACGGCCAGCGTGTCGGCCGAGGCCAGGGCCGCCAGCGCCGGTCTGGCCAGTCTCACGCCGCAGCAGTTCCGCGTGCTGACCATGGTCTGCGAGGGGCTGTTGAACAAGCAGATCGCCTTCGAGCTGAGCGTCTCCGAGGCCACCATCAAGGCCCATGTCACCGCCATCTTCCGCAAGCTCGGCGTGCGTACCCGCACCCAGGCGGCGCTGCTGCTGCAGCAGCTGGAGTCGATTCCCGGGCAGTGAGTTTTCACGCCATTTTGACCATGCCCCGGCTAGCCTGCGGGCATCTTTCCCACAGGATCTGAATCTTTCATGTCGCCTTTCAAGGGCCAGACCGGCCTGAAACGTATCCTCAATGCCGCCGGATATTCCTTCGACGGCCTGCGCGCCGCCTTCATGGGCGAAGCCGCCTTCCGCCAGCTGGTGCTGCTCAACGCGGTCCTGCTGCCGCTGGCCTTCTGGTTCGACGTGACCCCGGTGGAGCGCGCGCTGATGGTGGCGGTGAGCCTGTTGTCGCTGATAGTCGAGCTGCTCAACTCGGCGGTGGAGGCGGCCATCGACCGCATTTCCCTGGAGCGCCACCCGCTGTCGAAGAACGCCAAGGACATGGGCAGCGCCGCCCAGCTCACTTCCCTGACGCTGATCGCGCTGGTGTGGGGCATCATTCTTCTTTAGCCGCAAGCCGCAAGCCGCAAGCCGCAAGCCGCAAGCCGGGGCAGAGGCCGCTTGAAGCTTGCGGCTTGCCGCTGCTTCTAGAGCACGCCCGCCTTCTTCCAGGCCAGGTAGCGGCTGACCAGTTCGGGGCCCAGCTCCCGCGGGCGGCTGTCCAGCACCGGCACGCCGTTGGCCAGCAGGCGCTCGTGCAGTTCGGCGCGGGCGTTCAGGTAGTCGACCGTGCCGCAGTAGGCCAGGGCCTGCTCGTAGTCCTGCACCTGGGTATGGCGCAGGCGGTCCAGCACCTCCTCGCGCAGGCTGGCGATCAGTACCCGGTGCTGACGGCTCAGGCGCTTGACCGCGCCGAGCAGCTCCTCGTCGTCCTCGTCGCGCAGGTTGGTCACCAGCACCACCAGGGCGCGGCGGCGCTGGCGGGCGAGCAGGGCATTGATTGCCGCCGCGTAGTCGGCCGGGCGGCGGGTGCTGCTCAAGGCATACACGGCGTTGAGCAGGGTGCCGATATGGGCCTGGCCCTTGGCCGGCGCCACATACTGGTCCTGGTCGCCGGCAAAGGTCGCCAGGCCCACCGCGTCGCCCTGGCGCAGGGCCACGTAGCCCAGTAGCAGGCAGGCGTTGAGGGCATGGTCGAAATGCGCCAGTTCGTCGTCCTGACTGCGCATGCGCCGGCCGCAGTCGATCAGGAAGACGATCTGCTGGTCGCGCTCGTCCTGGTATTCGCGGGCGATGGGCGTGCGCTTGCGCGCGGTGGCCTTCCAGTCGATCTGGCGCAGGGTGTCGCCGTCGCGGAACTCGCGCAGCTGGTGGAACTCCAGGCCTAGGCCGCGGCGCTGGCGCTGGCGCACGCCGAGTTGGCTGAGCCAGTCGTCCACCGCCATCAGCTGGGCGCCGTAGAGGCGGGCGAAGTCCGGGTAGACGCGGGTCTCGCCGGCCTCCTCGATGAAGCGGCGGCCGCGCCACAGACGCAGCGGGCTGGGCAGCAGCAGCTCGCAGCGCGGGATATGGAAGTGGCCGCGCTTGAGCGGGCGTACCCGATAGCCGCAGTCGGTCAGCTCGCCCGGGCGCAGTTCCGCCTGCTGCGGCAGGAACTCGAAGTCCATGTGCGCGGGCAGGTGATCGAACAGCTGCACGCGCAGCGGCTGGCGGAAGTCGTGGTGCAGGGTCAGGCGCACCTCGCTCCAGCGCCCCAGCGGCAGGTTGCCGGGCAGCTGGCGAGTCAGGCGGGGCGTGGGCAGGCGGCCCAGCCACAGGGCGTCGAGGATTGCGAGCAGGGCCAGCGCCAGCAGCAGGCCCCACCACAGCGGCGCGAGGGTCTGCGGCAGGCGCACGCCGAGCAGCGGCAGGCTGCCCAGCGCGATGGCCAGGACCAGCAGGCCGCCGAGCAGGCCCAGGAGCAGGCGCGACGGAGTTATCACAGGCGCGGCGCCGGAACCTGGTCGAGCAGCTGTTGCAGCACCTGGTCCACCGACAGTCCCTCGATGTCCAGTTCGGGAGCCAGGCGCACGCGGTGGCGCAGCACGGCCAGGGCGCAGCCCTTGATATCGTCCGGCACCACGAAGTCGCCGCCGCGCAGCAGGGCGCGGGCGCGGGCGCCGCGCACCAGGGCGATCGAGGCGCGCGGTCCGGCGCCCATGGCCAGGCCCGGCCAGCTGCGGGTGGCGCGCACCAGGCGCACGGCGTAGTCGAGCACCTGGTCGTCGACGGCCAGGTCGCTGGCGATCTTCTGCAGGGCCAGCACGTCCTTGGCCTGCAGCAGGGTGCGCAGCGGCGCCACTTCGAGCATGTCGGCCCTGGGTGAGCGGGTCACCTGGCGCACCAGGGTCAGCTCCTCGTCGGCCTGCGGATAGTCCATGCGCAACTTGAGCATGAAGCGGTCGAGCTCGGCCTCGGGCAGCGGGTAGGTGCCCTCCTGCTCGATGGGGTTCTGCGTGGCCAGCACCAGGAACGGCTGCGGCACGGCCAGGGCGCGGCCCTCGAGGGTGACCTGGCGCTCCTGCATCACTTCCAGCAGGGCGGCCTGGGTCTTGGCCGGGGCGCGGTTGATCTCGTCGGCCAGCAGCAGATGGGTGAACACCGGGCCCTTGCGCAGCTTGAACTGCTCGGACTGCAGGTCGTAGACGGCGTGGCCGGTGACGTCGCTGGGCATCAGGTCCGGGGTGAACTGGATGCGCGCGAACTCGCCGCCGAAGCACTTGGCCAGGGCGCGCACCAGCAGGGTCTTGCCCAGGCCGGGCACGCCCTCGACCAGCACGTGGCCGCCGGCGATCAGGGCGGTGAGCAGATCGTCTATCACCTGCTGCTGGCCGACCACGGCCTTCTGCAGCTCCAGGCGCAGGGCCTGCAGCATCTGGCTGGCGCGCTGGCGCTGCTGAACGGCAGGGTTCACCGCGGCCGCGGCCACAGGTGCCTCGGGGCTGGTGCTGGGTTGCTGCGGGATCTGTTCGCTCATAGGGAGTTCCTGAGATTTTGCAG
Organism: Pseudomonas sp. CAU 1711; assembly: GCF_039888625.1. NCBI lineage: Bacteria > Pseudomonadati > Pseudomonadota > Gammaproteobacteria > Pseudomonadales > Pseudomonadaceae > Pseudomonas > Pseudomonas sp. CAU 1711. The sequence continues at coordinate 249,268 of NZ_JBDQQT010000002.1, read as the reverse complement.
GTTGGCGACCTGACGGGTGAAGTCGGCGGCGGAGAGGCGCTGGGCCGGTGGCGGGCGCATGGCCGCGCCTATGGCTGCGCTGGGCAGGCGGGTGAGGCGGCCGAGCACCTGCCACTGCTCGGCCACCGCCAGGCGCTCGAAGCCGGGGTGGCGATGGCGGGCGCGGCGCAGGATATCGCGCTGCAGGTTGTTCAGCAGGTGGCGCTGGCCGGCGCGGCGCAGCAGGAAGTCGGCGCCGGCGCGCAGGTGCTCCTCGAGTTGGCGTCGGGCAGGCGTCGCCTGCTCCTGCAGCGGGCCATGGCGCAGGCCGACGTGCCAGAGCAGCAGGACGATCAGCAGGGCCAGCGCGCCGAGGGCGGCGGGGTAGTGTTCGAGCAGCTGGCGCAGCAGGTCGTCGCGCTCGGCGTTGTGGATCAGGGTGACCGCGCTGTCCTGGGTCAGGTACCAGAGCAGCCAGGCGTTGTCGTGTTCCGCGATGCTGTCGTTGCGCCATAGCCAGGCGTCGGTGAGCACAGTGACCAGGCCCTGGCCGTGCTCCAGCTGCAGCATGTGGGTGGCATCGCCGCTGTTGGCCCAGGCATAGGCGCGGTTCTGGCTGTCCAGCAGGTGGTAGGAGGTGTCGAAGTCGACGTAGGCGGGGGCCTCCTCGTTCTCCAGGTAGATCTTGGTCAGCTCCGGATAGCGGTCCTCTTGCTCGTCCTCCGTGGCGGACTCAGCCTGCTGTTCGGCTTCGGCTTCGGCTTCGGCTTCGGCTTCGGCTTCGGCTTCGGCTTCGGCTTCCTCGTCGTCGAGCGCGTAGGTCTCGAACTGCTGGATGCCCAGCTCGTCCAGCAGCAGGTCGCCGCTGCGCCCTTCCTCTTCGTCCCAGATCTCCTCGGCGACGAACAGCAGATGGCCGCCCTTGGCCGTCCACTCCAGTACCTGGCGCGCCTGGCGCGGGGTCATGTTGTGGCGCGGCGCCAGCAGCAGCAGGGTCTGTCCACTGGACGGCAGGTCCTTGAGGGTGTCCAGGCCATCGGCGCGTTTGACCGCGAGCTTCTGCCCGCGCAGGAACAGCTCCGCGGCCAGGTAGTCGTTGGCCCGCGCCTCGGGAGAGGGGCCGTGCTTGATGGTCTGCTCGTAGGGCTGCAGGCGTTGCAGGGCCTGCAGGCCGAGCCATAGCAGGAGGGCGAGAAACAGGCCGCCGAGGGCGAGCTTCAGCGGCCGGTTCATGCTTGCGCCCCCTGCTGGAATAGGCGCCGCCAGGCTTCGCAGAGGCCGTGTTTGAGCGTTTCCGGCGGCAGGCGATGGCCGTAGGCGAGGTTTTGCCAGTGACGGGTCAGGGCCTGGCTGAAGCGCTCGAGCTCCTGCTGCTGCAGCCCCGCGACCAGGCGCAGTACTTCGCCCTCGGTGTGCGAGCCCTTGAGCGGCAGGCGGAAGTCGTGCAGCAGGCGGCTGAGCAGGGCGCGGTAGAGCAGGCCCAGGGCCTCGCGCGGGTGTTCGGCCCAGAGCCGTTCGGCCGCGCCGGCGACGTCGTCGGGCAGGCTCTCCGGAGCGACTTCGAGGCCGAACAGCTGGGTCGGCATCTCCCGCGTCTTGAGCTGCGGCAGGCCCAGACGGCCGACGAAGGTGCCCAGCCACTCGCGATAACGCCACAGCAGCAGGGCGATCAGCAGGGCCAGGGCGGCCCACAGCAGCGCCTCGAATACCAGCGCCACCATATCCAGCTTGCCCCAGTACTCGCCCAGCTTGAATAGTTTCTCCAGCAGTTCGGCGAAGTCTTCGATCTCCTCCTCGCTCGGCTCCTCCGGCTTCTTCTCCTCGCCGAAGCGCCATTTGGTGATGGTCTCGCGGTTCTCGAAGGGCGGCGCGTCGAGCAGCTTGGCGATCGCCTGCCGGGCCTCCTGGCTGCTCAGCGGCTGATTGAGCAGGCGCGCGCTCTCCGGCCCCATGGGATCGTCGAAAGGCAGCGGGCAGGCGGCGCCGGATGGCTCTGCCAGCGCGTCCTGGACCGGCATCAGCGCCAGCAGGCCAAAGGCCAGGAGCAGGGCATAGGCGCTGCCGGTCAGGCGCTGGCGCAGGCGGCGGAAGGTCAGCTCGACGTCCCAGGCTTCCAGGTCGGTGCGTCGATTGAGGTAGAGGGTGAAGCCGCAGGCCACGTAGATCGGTTCCCAGAACACCAGCACCAGGGCATAGAGGGCGTTGGACAGGTGCTCCAGCCACAGCCACTCGCCAGCGCCTTCGATCAAGCGTTGCCAATCCCAGTCGAGCTCCACCTGCTGCGGTACCAGCAGCCAGAGCAGGGTGGCCAGGCCGGCCCACAGGAGCATCTCCAGGTGCAGGCCGAGGATGGTCAGCCAGGCGGCGCTGCCGGCGTGGCGCTGGCCGAGCACCACCAGGCGCTTGCCGCGCGCCTCGCCGCCCAGGCCTTCGAGCTGCAGCACCGGCAGGTCGAAGCTGCGAGTCGGGCTCAGGCGGCGCCAGGTCAAGCTGGCGATAAGCTGTGGTCGGAGCAGGCGCGGCAGGGCGGCGAGCGCTTCCCTGAGCGTCGGCGTGGCGCCGAACAGGGCGCGCGAGAGGATGTGCAGCGGCAGGCGCTCCCACAGCGGCTTGAGCCACCAGAACAGCAGCACGGCGATGCCCGGGTACTGCCAGAGCAGGGCCGAGAGCAGGGCGAACAGCGGCAGGGTGACCAGCGCCCAGCTGGCCATCAGCAGGCCCAGGTGGCGGCGGGCGAGGAGCACGCCGAGGTCGATGGCCTCCCAGGCGGTGCGCGGGCGGATGGCCACGCTGGCGTCAGTCAGGCGCATGGCGGTCGCGTCCGGCGAACAGGAAATAGGCCAGCACCAGCAGCCACAGGCCGGCGCCGACTCCGTACTTGAGGTGCGCGCTGGCGAAGGTCATGGACGACCAGTAGGCCTCGATGAAGGCGGCGATCAGCAGGAACAGTATGACCCCCGCGACCAGCTGGATCGCCTGGGCGGCGGCCTGGCGCAGGGCCTCGCCGCGGCTCAGGCGGCCGGGGGCGAGCAGGGCCCAGCCGAGCTTGAGCCCGGCGGCGCCGGCGAAGGCGATGGCGGTGAGTTCGAAGGCGCCGTGGCCGATGACGAAGGACCAGAAGGTCTCGCTGTAGCCGATGCGCGTCAGGTGGCCGGCGACCGCGCCGATCACCAGGCCGTTGTAGAACAGGAAGAACAGGCTGCCGAGGCCCAGCAGCAGGCCGCTGGCGAAGGTCTGAAAGGCGATGCCGATGTTGTTCATGATGTAGAAGCCGAACATCATCCAGTCGTCGCCGGAGTCGCGCTCGGCGAAGCGGCCGATGCGCCGGGCGTCCGGATCGTACATCGACTCCATCTGCCGTACCTGCTCGGTGGGCATCAGACTGTAGATCATCTCCGGAAACAGCCAGGTGAGCAGGCCCATGCCGATCAGGCTGCCGAAGAAAAGTAGGCTGGCAACCAGCACGGCGCGCCATTCGCGGCGCACCAGGCGGGGGAAGCCGGCGATGACGAAGCGGATGATCTGCGCGCCCAGATGGCTGCGATGACGATAGAACTGCTGGTGGCCGCGCATGGCCAGGCGTTGCAGCTGGTCGATCAGGTGGCTGCTGTAGCCGCGCTCCTCGGCCAGGGCCAGGTGCTGGCACAGGCGGCGATAGTCGGCGGCGAAGCGCTCGCAGTCCTGCTGCTCGGCCTTGCCTTGCTCCAGGGCCTGCAGGCGCTTGTCGAGACTCAGCCAGTCGGCGTTGTGGCGCTGCTCGAACAGGTGCTGCTTCATGCCGACCCCAGCAGGCCGCGGGCGATGCCGTGCAGGCGTGCCTCGGCCTGTTCCGGCAGGCTCTGCAGCGGCTCGGCGAGGATGCCCGCCAGCTCGGTGCGGCGCGCGCCGGACAGGCTGGCGCCGCGCTCGGCAAAGTCGAGGATGGCGCGCTGCTCGGCGAGGCTGAGCGGGAAGGGCGCGCGTTCGGCCTCCGCTTCGGGGGGCTGCGGGCGCTTGAGCTCCTCGTCGCGGTAGACCACCAGGGTACCGGCGGCCAGGTCGCCGAGGCGCTTGAAGCGCGAATGGCTGAGGCAGCTGAGCGCGCCGATGCAGTAGGCGAACGGCAGCATGTCCACGGTGCGCAGCAGGTTGCGGGTCAGCGAGGCGGCCCAGCCCACCGGCGTGCCGTCGTCATGCACCACGCGCAGGCCCATCGCCTTCTTGCCCGGTGTGCGGCCCTGGTAGAGCACCTCGAACAGCACCGGGTACCACCAGTTGACCAGGAAGTAGAGCAGGGTGCCCAGGCCCGCGCCGAACTGGCCGAGTATTCCGAGCAGGATGAAGGCCGCCAGCAGGATGGCGCCGCGGATCAGCAGGTCGAGGCCGAAGGCCAGGGCGCGCGGCAGCAGGCCGGCGGGACGCAGGATCAGGTCGATGCCTTCCGGCGTTTCCACCAGCAGGCGGGTATCGAGGGCAATGGAGCTCGGTTGGGCGGAGGGCATCGGTCTACTGCGTGGAAAAGCCAGATGCTAGCCAGCAAAGGGCCGGTAGGCAATCGGGCCGCCTGTGGCGGCCCGGAACTACGACGCTCAGTTGGCCGGCGGCGGCAGTACGCCGAAGATGCGGTTGTACAGAACGCCGATCATCACGATGAACATCGGCAGGGTCCAGATCAGGCCGATGCCCAGCGGCAGCATGCTGATCCAGACGACGATGTTCATCGCCACGAACAGGAAGAAGACTTTGAACCAGTGCTGATTGATTGCCTTGCAGGACACCATCATGGCCTGCCAGGGCGACAGCTTGCGCTCGACCACCAGCGGAATGGTCAGCATCAGGGCGATCGACAGATAGATGCCAGGCAGCACGAACAGCACGAAGCCGATGGCGGTGACTATGGTCATCAGAATGCCGGCGCCCAGCAGCGGCAGGGTGCGGTTGAAGTGGCTGAAGATCTCCGCGAAGCGCAGCGGTTGGCCGGCGGCCTGGCGGATGCCGATCATGTTGAAGCCGGCGATGAAGGGGTAGGTGAGGGCCAGGGTGACCAGCGAGGTGAACAGGACGAGCAGGATAAGACCGAAGGCGCCGGCCATGATGGCGCCTTCGCCGCCGGCCAGGGAGGCCAGGCCGAAGGCGCCGAGCCCCAGTATCAGGCTGATCAGGTAGAGCGCGATCTGGGCGCCGATCATGACACCGAAATAGGCGAAGAATCCGCCCCAGATCAGGCCTTTGGTACCCTTGGTCTTGCGCCAGGCTTCGCCGAGCAGGTCGAAGATGGCGAAGTTGTAACCGCGGTTGAGGGCTTCGGCCAGGCTCAGGGCCTGGCCGGGGGCGGCCTTGTCCAGCAGCTCGCTGGAGGGCACGGAATAGGGGTTCTGCAGCGAAACTTCATGCATGGCGACAGTCCTTGGTCGTTGGTGTTATTTCCGCAGAGCATGCTAGCGAGTAAGGCCAGTTGCCAGCAAGCGGGGTCGCCGCGCTGCGTGAGCGAGATCATGCTTTGCTAGACTGCCGCTCCGATTCCCTGGGGAGCACCCATGAGCGCCAGCATCTTCTGGTACGACTACGAGACCACCGGCATCAACCCGCGCAGTGACCGGCCCCTACAGGTGGCCGGCATCCGTACCGACGAGCAGCTCAACGAGATCGAGGCACCGGTAAACCTCTATTGCCGCCCGTCCGACGACATACTGCCGCACCCGGCGGCCTGCCGGATCACCGGCATTCACCCGCAGGTGGTGACGGAGCAGGGCCTGGGCGAGGCCGAGTTCATGGCCCGGGTGCATGCCGAGCTGGCCCGGCCGGGTACCTGCGGCGCCGGCTACAACAGCCTGCGCTTCGACGACGAGGTGACGCGCTACGGTCTCTATCGCAACTTCTATGACCCCTATGCCCGCGAGTGGCAGGGCGGCAACAGCCGCTGGGACCTGATCGACCTGCTGCGCGCGGCCTATGCCTTGCGCCCGGACGGCATCGAGTGGCCGTTGGACGAGGAGGGGCGGGTTTCGCTCAGGCTGGAGCGCCTGACCCTGGCCAACGGCATCGAGCATGGCCAGGCCCACGATGCGCTGTCCGACGTGCGCGCCACCATCGCCCTGGCGCGCCTGGTGCGCGAACGGCAGCCGCGGCTGTACGACTTCCTCTACCAGGGCCGTGGCAAGGCCAGGGTGGCGCAGCAGATTCAGTTGCTGCAGCCGCTGCTGCATGTCTCGGGGCGCTTCTCCGCCGCGCGCCATTACCTGGCGGTGGCGCTGCCGCTGGCCTGGCATCCGAGCAATCGCAACGCACTGATTGTCTGCGACCTGCAGGCCGACCCGCGGCCACTGCTGGAACTGGATGGCGAGACCCTGCGCGGGCGCCTGTATACCAGGCGCGACGAACTGGGCGAGGGTGAATTGCCGGTGCCGCTCAAGCTGGTGCACATCAACCGCTGTCCGGTGCTGGCGCCGCTCAAGGCATTGCGCGAGGAGGACCGGCAGCGTCTGCAGCTGGATATGGGCGAGTGCGAGCGACGGGCCGGCCTGCTGTGCGACAGCCTGCCTCAGTGGCAGAGCAAGCTTGCCGAGGTGTTCGCGGGCGAGGAGTTCGCCCCGTTGAGCGATCCGGAACAGCAACTCTATAGCGGCTTTCTCGGCGAGCGCGACCGCCGCCTGTGCGAGCGGGTGCGCCAGTCCTCGCCCGAGCAACTGGCACGCGATACCTGGGCTTTCGCCGACGAACGCCTGCCGGAGTTACTGTTTCGTTATCGTGCGCGTAACTTTCCGGAAACCCTGTCGAAATTGGAAGTGCAGCGCTGGCATGAGTTCTGCCGACAGCGCCTGCGCCGCCAGGACATGGGGGCGCCCAATACCCTGGACAGTTTCGAGGTGGCCATGGAGGAGCAGTGGGCATTGGCCGATACGCAGCAACGACAAGTGCTGCAGGCCTGGCGGGAGTATGCGCTGAATCTGCGCGAGCGCTATGCGGAGTAACTGGCGCAAATAAAGATGCCGGCGAGTGCCGGCATCTTCGGGTCTTGCCTGGAAGTTAGCCCAGCAGGGTGGCCCAGCTTTCCACGGTGGCGGCGCCCCACTTGGCTTTCCACTCTTTCAGGGTCTTGTGGTTGCCGCCTTTGGTTTCGATCACTTCGCCAGTGTTCGGGTTCTTGTACTGCTTGACCTTGCGCGCGCGCTTGCCGCTGGCCGGCTTGGCTGCGCGGGCGGCCTTGCCGGCCTTGGAGCCTTCCGGATCGAGCAGGGCAACGATGTCGCGCAGGGACTTCTGATATTCACCCATCAGGGTGCGCAGCTTGCCTTCGAATTCCAGTTCTTTTTTCAGTTTGTCGTCCTGCGAGAGGTTCTTCAGGCGCTCTTGCAGTTCTTTGATGGCTTCTTCGGTGGCGCGATATTCGTTGATCAGGGACATGCTGTTCTACCTTGTAGGACCAGTTGCAGTTATGAAGTGAGTGAATAATAGGCAGAACATCTGAGCAAGTAAATAACGCGGAAAAGTTTTGCAGAAGATAAATGCGGCGGATGTCGAGGCATACGCCCAACTTGCCTGCTGTGTGGCGGAGTTGTTCATGGGGCTGGCCCTTGGCAACTTAAAGACAGTGCCTTGCAACTTGCTCTGCGCAAGTTGTGGCACAGGGGCGCGGCTGCGGCATTACTGAAGTTTTTCCCCGCCCTGGCTAGAATGGCCCCCCGCGAAGTTTCTGGAGTTTCCCCGATGCGCACTTTCCGCCTGGTGATCGCCTGCCCGGACCGCGTTGGCATTGTCGCCAAGGTCAGCAGCTTCCTGGCTACCTACAATGGTTGGATCACCGAGGCCAGCCACCATTCCGACGAGCAGAGCGGCTGGTTCTTCATGCGCCATGAGATTCGTGCCGATTCGCTGCCGTTCGAACTGGAAGGTTTTCGTCAGGCCTTCGCCCCCATCGCGCGCGAGTTCTCCATGGACTGGCGCATCACCGACTCGGCGCAGCGCAAGCGCGTGGTGCTGATGGCCAGCCGCGAATCGCACTGCCTGGCCGACCTGCTGCACCGCTGGCACAGCGACGAGCTGGACTGCGAGATCCCCTGCGTGATCTCCAACCACGACGACCTGCGCAGCATGGTCGAGTGGCACGACATTCCCTTCCACCATGTGCCGGTCGACCCGCAGGACAAGAGCCAGGCCTTCGCCGAGGTGGCACGGCTGGTCGGTGAATACCGGGCCGACGCGGTGGTACTGGCGCGTTACATGCAGATTCTGCCGCCGCAGCTGTGCCAGGAGTACGCCGGGCGGGTGATCAACATCCACCACAGCTTCCTGCCTTCCTTCGTCGGCGCCAAGCCCTATCACCAGGCCTCGCTGCGCGGGGTCAAGCTGATCGGCGCGACCTGCCACTACGTCACCGAGGAGCTGGACGCCGGCCCGATCATCGAGCAGGACGTGGTGCGCGTGAGCCACCGCGACAGCGTCGAGGACATGGTGCGCCTGGGCAAGGACGTCGAGAAGATGGCGCTCGCCCGCGGCCTGCGCTATCACTTGGAAGACCGCGTACTGGTTCACGACAACAAGACGGTGGTGTTCGACTGACCGTCGCGCGCGGTAGGAGGACGACATGCTCAGATCGATCAAGGTGCGCGACTACATGACCACGCACCTGGTGACTTTCAAGGCCGATACCGATCTCTACCGGGCCATCGGCCTGCTGCTCGAACACCGCCTCTCCGCGGCGCCGGTGGTCGACGACCAGGGGCGGCTGATCGGCCTGCTGGCCGAGGCCGACTGCCTGCGTGGCATCCTTTCCGGGGCCTACTTCGAGCAGACCGGAGGGCTGGTCGGCTCGTGCATGAATGCCCAGGTGGAGACGGTGTCGCCCGATACCAGCGTGATCGAGGTGGCCGAGCGTTTCCTGCGTGGCGGCCACCGCCATCTGCCGGTGGTGGAGGAGGGGCGCCTGCTCGGGGAGATCAGCAGTCACGATGTGCTGCTGGCGGTGAAGGAGTTCGCCCAGCACGAGCCGGGGCATGCGGCCAATGGCTGACGACGAAGCACCGCCCGCGCCCGGCACTGCTCAGCCGCCGGCCACCCTCGGCGAGGGCTGTGTGCGGCGCTACGATCCCGCCGCGCTGAGCGAGAACGACGGCACCGAGTTTCCCGGTGCCGCCGAACTCTGGGAGCGGTTGCGGCCTACGCCGCCGGAGGCGTAACGAACGAGGGCGCCACTTGGCGCCCTCGTGCGGGTTCAGATGCGGAAGCTGTCGACCAGCTGCTTGAGGCGCGCGGCCTGCTGCTCCAGATCGCCACAGGCGCGCAGCGTCGCCTGCAGGTTCTCCACACCTTCCTGGTTGAGGGTGTTGATCTCGGTGATGTCCATGTTCAGCGAGTCGACCACGGCGGTCTGCTCCTCGGTGGCGGTGGCCACCGACTGGTTCATGCCGTCGATCTCGCCGATGCGCTGGGTCACGCTGCCCAGGCGCTCGCCGGCCTGGTTGGCGATCTCCACGCTCTGCTCGCTGTAGCGCTGGCTCTCGGTCATGGTGCTGACCGACTCGCGGGCGCCGACCTGCAGCTCCTCGATCATCTTCTGGATTTCCTGGGCCGACTCCTGGGTGCGGTGCGCCAGGTTGCGCACCTCGTCGGCCACCACGGCGAAGCCGCGCCCGGCCTCGCCGGCACGCGCCGCCTCGATGGCGGCGTTGAGCGCCAGCAGGTTGGTCTGCTCGGAGATGCTCTTGATCACCTCGAGGATCTGGCCGATGTTCACCGTCTTGCTGTTGAGCGTCTCGATGTTGCGGCAGGAGGCGCTGATCTTCTCCGACAGCTCGTTCATCGCGGCGATGGTCTTCTGCAGCACCTGACCGCCGTCCTCTGCCAGGCGCCGGGCATCGGAGGCCTGGTGCGAGGCGTCGGCGGCGTTGCGCGCGATCTCTTGGGCGGCGGCGCCCAGCTCGTTGATCGCCGCGGCCACGCTGTTGGTGCGGCTGGCCTGCTCGTCGGAGTTGGTCATCGAGGAGTTGGAGGCGCTGACCACCAGTTTGGCCACCTCGTTGAGTTGCTGGGTGGCCGAGGACACCTCGCGGATGGAGCCGTGGATACGCTCGACGAACTGGTTGAAGGACATGGCCATTTCGCCGAACTCGTCGCGGCTCTGCACGTCCAGGCGCTTGGTCAGGTCGCCCTCGCCCTGGGCGATGTCGCGCATCGCCTTGCCCATCACCAGCAGCGGCTGCATCAGCACGCGGATCAGCATGCCGAGCAGGAAGATGATGATGACCACGGCGATGATGGTTGCGACCATGGCCGAAGCGCGGAACTCGGTGAGGGTGGCGTAGGCCTTGTCCTTGTCGATGGACAGGCCGACGTACCAGTTAACCGAGGGCAGGCCCTTGACCTGGGTGAAGGTGAGAATGCGCTCGACGCCATCCAGTTCGGCCTCGGACATGCCGCTGGTGATCTGCGGAGTGTCCTCCGGATAGACCTCCCGCAAGGTCTTCATCACCAGGTCCTTGTCCGGATGAACCAGAATTTTGCCATCCGCGCTGACCAGGAAGGCATAGCCGATGCCGTCGAAGTCCAGCGAGTTGATGATCTGCACCAGGGTGTCCAGGCTCAGATCGCCGCCGACCACGCCGGCACTGCCGGCCGGCGTGGCGATGGTGATGATCAGCTTGCCGGTGGCGGCATCCACATAGGGCTCGGTGAGAGTCGAGCCGCCGGCGGCCATGGCGTCCTTGTACCAGGGGCGGCTGCGCGGGTCGTAGTCCGCCGGCATCTCCTCGTCGGGGCGCATGGTGAAGCTACCGTCGGCCGAGCCCAGGTAGGTGAAGGCGAAGGTGGAGGTCAGGACGCGGCGCTCCAGGGTCTTCGCCAGGGAATCGGGCGTGGTCTCGCTATCGACCGACTGGGCCACACCCTCGACCAGCAATATGCGTCCGGACAGCCAGTTCTGGATATTGCTGGCGGTGACCTGGCCGAGGCTCTCCAGTTCGTGCTCCAGATCTGAGCGAATGGCGTCGCGCTGCAGGTAGTCGTTGTACAGGGTGAACAGGGAGAAGGCCGCGATCACCACCAAGGAGGCGGCGGCAAGGATCTTGTGGCTGAACTTCAGATTGTGAGGCATCTTCGCTTGCTTCCGTTAATGTCTGGCAGCAGTCTTGTTCGAGCGGGCTTGTGGCCCGCATTCTTGGGTGACAACAGCTATAACGACCTGATTGCAGTAAAGCTTTAGCCTGGGGGATGGCAAGATGCCGCACACCAATAGTCTCGTACTTGGCGCCGACCCCCAGGGGCAGCCGGTCACCCAGTCCCTGCGTCTGGCCAACAGGCACGGCCTGGTGGCCGGGGCTACCGGCACCGGCAAGACGGTGACTCTGCAGCGCCTGGCCGAGGCGTTCAGCGATGCCGGCGTGGCGGTGTTCGCCGCCGATATCAAGGGCGACCTCTGCGGCCTGGGCGCCGCCGGCAATCCGCAGGGCAAGGTGGCCGAGCGCATCGCCTCCATGCCCTGGCTGAACCATGCGCCCGGGGCCTATCCGCTGACCCTGTGGGACGTGGCCGGCCAGAGCGGTCACCCGCTGCGCACCACCCTGAGCGAGATGGGCCCGTTGCTGCTGGGCAACCTGCTGGAGCTGACCGACAGTCAGCAGGCGGCGCTCTACGCGGCCTTCCAGGTGGCCGACCGCGAGGGTCTGCTGCTGCTCGACCTGAAAGACCTCAAGGCCCTGCTCAATCATCTCGGGGAGCATCCCGAGCTGCTCGGCGAGGACCGCGCGCTGTTCGCCGGGGCCTCGGCCCAGGCCCTGTTGCGGCGCCTGGCGACCCTGGAGCAGCAGGGCGCCGAGGCGCTGTTCGGCGAGCCGGCGCTGCAGCTGGAAGACATACTCCAACCGGATCGCGACGGCCGCGGGCGCATCCATCTGCTCGATGCCAGTCGTCTGGTGCATGAGGCGCCCAAGGTCTACGCGACCTTCCTGCTGTGGCTGCTGGCCGAGCTGTTCGAGCAACTGCCCGAGCGCGGCGATGCCGACAAGCCGGTGCTGGCGTTGTTCTTCGACGAGGCGCACCTGCTCTTCGCCGACACGCCCAGGGCGCTGCAGGAGCGCCTGCAGCAGGTGGTACGGCTGATCCGCTCCAAGGGCGTCGGCGTCTACTTCGTTACCCAGTCGCCCGGCGACCTGCCGGACGAGGTGCTGGCCCAGCTCGGTCTGCGCATCCAGCACGGCCTGCGCGCCTTCACCACCAGGGAGCAGAAGGCACTGCGCGCGGTGGCCGACGGCTTCCGCCCGAATCCGGCGTTCGACAGCCTGAGCGTGCTCACCGAGCTGGGCATAGGCGAGGCGCTGGTCGCCACCCTGGAGGACAAGGGCACGCCGGCCATGGTGCAGCGGGTGGCCATCGCCCCGCCGCAGTCGCGCATCGGCCCGCTGAGCGAGGCCGAGCGCGCGGCGCTGCTGCGTGGCTCGCCACAGGCCGGGCACTATGACAGGCCGGTGGATCGCGAGTCGGCCTACGAGCTGCTGACGGCGCGCGCGGCTCAGGCGCCCGCCGAGACGGCTCCGGCCGGCCAGGGGAAGGCTTCCGCGGGGTTGGGCGAGATGGCCGGCGAACTGCTCGGCAGCCTGGCCAGCCAGGTGATGAAGACGGCCGTGCGTCAGGCCGCCAACCAGATCGGTCGGCAGCTGGTGCGTGGGTTGCTGGGTTCGCTGTTGGGCGGCGGCAAGCGGCGCTGAGCCCAGAGGCTCACTCTGCCTCGCGGTCCTGCTCGATCTTCTGCAGTTCCTGCTGGAACGCCTGATCCAGCAGGCTGGGACGCTTGCGCCAGGGCTTGCGCTCGGGGTCCGGTTGCGCGGCGTAGGTGATCACTTCGCCGCCATAAACTTCCTTGTAACGTTGCGCCTGGCGCTCCAGTTCGGCGCGCAGTTCGTCTTTCGTCACATATTCACCAGATGGGTGGGAGGCCGCCTGGGGCGGTCTTGACTGCCTGATTTTCCAGGCTATGCCCGTTCAATTATAGCGACTGGTTATTTCATTACCACTGCGGCCCCGCTCCGGGCGGGTTCGGCCGTCTCGCTGGGGTGGATGCTGCGCTTGCCCGACGGACTTTCTATGCTGAGTGACGGGGGCGGGAGCGCGCTATGAAGAAATGGCAATGCGTCATCTGTGGTTTCGTCTACGACGAGGCCCTGGGCTGGCCGGACGAGGGCATCGCGCCGGGCACCCGCTGGGAGGACATCCCGGCGGACTGGTTGTGCCCGGATTGTGGTGCCGCCAAGAGCGATTTCGAGATGATCGAGCTGTGAGGCCGCCTCAGCCGATCAACCCCAGCTCGCGCAGCTGGCTGACTATCAGGTCGGCGGCCTCCTCGGCGCTGTGCTTGAGTGTCTCGATGCGGATTTCCGGCTGCTCCGGCGCCTCGTAGGGCGAGTCGATGCCGGTGAAGTTCTTCAGTTCGCCACGTCTGGCCTTCTTGTACAGGCCCTTGGGGTCGCGCTTCTCCACTTCCGCCAGTGGCGTGTCGACGAACACCTCGATGAACTCGCCCTCGGCCACCAGGTCGCGGGCCAGTTGGCGTTCCGAGCGAAACGGCGAGATGAACGCGGTGACCACCATCAGGCCGGCATCCACCATCAGCCTGGCCACCTCGCCGATGCGACGGATATTCTCCACCCGGTCGGCGGCGGTGAACCCCAGGTCCTTGTTCAGACCATGACGCACGTTGTCGCCATCCAGCAGGTAGGTGTGCACGCCCATGGCATGCAGGCGCCGTTCCAGCAGGTTGGCGATGGTCGACTTGCCGGCGCCGGACAGACCGGTCAGCCAGATCACGCAGGGCTTGTGGCCGTTCAGGCGGGTGCGCGCCGCCTTGTCGACTTCCAGCGCCTGCCAGTGGATGTTCTGCGAGCGGCGCAGGGCGAAGTGCAGCATGCCGGCGCCGACCGTCTGGTGGGTGAAGCGGTCGATGACGATGAAGCTGCCCATGTCGCGGTTGTCCGCATAGGGGTCGAAAGGGGTGGCACGGTCCAGGCTCAGGGTGCAGACGCCGATCTCGTTCAGCCCCAGGGTCTTGGCTGGCAGCTGGTCCAGGCTGTTGACGTCGATCTGGTACTTGGGCTGGCCGAGGGCGCCGCCGACGCTGCTGGCGCTCAGTTTGATCAGGTAGGGCCGCCCCGGCAGCATGGCCTCTTCGCTCATCCACACCAGGGTGGCCTCGAACTGGTCGGCCACTGCCGGAGGTGCGTCGGCCGCGGCGATCACGTCGCCGCGGCTGATATCGATCTCGTCGCTCAGGGTCAGGGTCACCGACTGCCCGGTGACCGCCTGCGGCAGATCGCCGTTCAGGGTGACGATGCGTTCCACCCGGCTGGTCTTACCCGAGGGCAGCACGCGGATGGCGTCACCCGGACGCACGCTGCCACCGAGAATGCGCCCGGAGAAGCCGCGGAAGTCCAAGTTGGGCCGGTTCACCCACTGCACCGGCATGCGCAGCGGCGCATCCTCGCGGGCCTGCTCCAGCTCCACCGTCTCGAGGAACTGCATCAGGCTGGGCCCCCGGTACCAGGGCGTGTTCCGGCTCGCCTCGGTGATGTTGTCGCCGCGCAGGGCCGACAGCGGAATGCTCTGGATCTGCTCGATGCCCAGCTTGGCAGCGAAGCCCCGGTACTCGGCGTCGATGCGCTCGAAGGCGTCCTGCGAGTAACCGGCCATGTCCATCTTGTTGATCGCCAGCACCACCCGGCGGATGCCGATCAGCGATACCAGATAGCTGTGCCGGCGGGTCTGGGTCAGCACGCCCCTGCGCGCGTCGACCAGGATTACCGCGACGTCGGCGGTGGAGGCGCCGGTGATCATGTTGCGCGTGTACTGCTCGTGCCCCGGGGTGTCGGCGACGATGAACTTGCGCTTCTCGGTGGCGAAGAAGCGGTAGGCCACGTCGATGGTGATGCCCTGTTCGCGCTCGGCGGACAGACCGTCGACCAGCAGGGCGAAGTCCAGCTCGCCGCCCTGGGTGCCGTGCTTCTTCGAGTCCGTCTCGAGGGCACTGAGCTGGTCTTCCAGCAGGGCCTTGGCTTCATAGAGCAGGCGGCCGATCAGGGTGCTCTTGCCGTCGTCGACGCTGCCGCAGGTGATGAAGCGCAGCAGGGTCTTGTGCTGGTGTGCCTTGAGGTACTGCTCGATGTCCTCTTCGATGAGCTGGGTATGCGCATTCATCAGAAGTAGCCCTCGACTTTTTTCTTCTCCATGGAGCCGCTGCTGTCATGGTCGATGACCCGACCCTGGCGCTCGCTGGTGGTGGCCAGGAGCATCTCGCGGATGATCGCCGGCAGGCTGTCGGCCTCGGACTCCACCGCGCCGGTCAGCGGGTAGCAGCCCAGGGTGCGGAAGCGTACGCTTTTCAGCTCCGGCTGCTCGCCGTCGCGCAGCGGCATGCGTTCGTCGTCGACCATGATCAGCACGCCGTCGCGCTCCACCACCGGGCGCTTCTCGGCGAAGTACAGCGGCACGATCGGGATGTTTTCCAGATAGATGTACTGCCAGATGTCCAGCTCGGTCCAGTTCGACAGGGGGAAGGCGCGAATGCTCTCGCCGCGATGCTTGTGTGCGTTGTACAGGCGCCACAGCTCCGGACGCTGGGCCTTGGGTTCCCAGCGGTGCTGGGCGCTGCGGAAGGAGAACACGCGCTCCTTGGCCCGCGACTTCTCCTCGTCGCGGCGGGCGCCGCCGAAGGCCAGGTCGAAGCCGTGCTCATTCAGTGCCTGTTTCAGGCCCTGGGTCTTCCATTGGTCGGTGTGCAGGGCCGAACCATGGGTGAAGGGGTTGATGCCGCGCTTCAGCGCCTCCGGATTGCGGTGCACCAGCAACTGCATGCCCGACTCATGCGCCATGCGTTCACGCATCTCGTACATCGCGCGGAATTTCCAGGTGGTATCCACATGCAGCAGCGGGAAGGGCGGGCGCGAGGGGAAGAAGGCCTTGCGCGCCAGGTGCAGCATCACCGCGCTGTCCTTGCCGATGGAGTAGAGCATCACCGGGTTTTCGGCCTCGGCAACCGCTTCGCGGAAAATGTCGATGCTTTCCGCTTCCAGGTGTTCTAGATGAGTCAGGGGCATCTCGGGTGCCTCACGGTCTGATACTGCATGGCCAAGGATGTGCAGACCTCGCCAGTGACGAGGCTGCGGTGGTGGCAGTACTGCGAGATGGGGGCCGGAGTCGCCGACGCTTCGGCTTAATTGCTCTTCTTGAACTGCTTGGCGAAATCCCATGCGGCCTGACTGGCCGAGAAGTTACCGCCGAACAGCTTGCGGTTGCGCCGGCTGTCGCCGCCTGGCCAGACGTGCTCGCCCCCGGGAATCAGGCGCAGTTGCAGCGGCGCCTTGCTCTGGCAGTTCCAGCTGGTCAACTCGGAGCCATCGGGCATCTCTCGCTCGCTGGTCCCCGCGCCGCAGCCATGGGCCTTGGCGAGCATCTGCATGGTCTCCGGCACCGAGCGGTGGGCTACGCCGGCGATGGCGTTCTCGCCCATGCCGCCGCGGTAGGGAACATTGCTGTCGGCGCTGCCGTGGATATGCAGCACGGGTATGTTCTTCGCTCCGGAGCAACCGTTCAGCGCCAGGGTGCCGGAGACCGGCACTATGGCGGCGATCTCACTGGGCAGCTCGCAGGCCAGGCGGTAAGCCATCATGGCGCCGTTGGAGATGCCGGTGGCGTAGACCCGGCTGCGGTCCAGGGCATGGCGTGTGGCGATGTCGGCGAGCATGGCGCTAATGAAGGCGACATCGTCGACCTTGCGCTGCACCGCCGGGCCACAGCAGTCGCCGGCGTTCCAGGTGCGGCGGTTCTTCATCAGTCGGCCGCCGGTACCGTTGGGATAGGCGACCATGAAGCCGTTGGCCGCGGCGATCCGGTTCATGCCGGTGGTGCGTTCGGTTTCGTCGGCATTGCCCAGGCCGCCGTGCATCACGATCATCAGCGGCATGGGCGCCGGGGTGGCGTTGCCGGGAACGAACAGCTTGTAGCTGCGCTCCTCGCCGCCGACCTCGAGCCGCTGCAGTTGGCCTTCGGCGTCGGCCATGGCTCGGCTCGCGAGTAGGCTTAGAGCCAGCGCAATCATGAGGGTTGGACGCATGACGTTCTCCTTAACGATCTTCTTCCGCCTGCTGGATGCTGGCCACGTCCATGGCCGCATCTTCCAGTTCCTGGACTATGCCGAGGTCGCTGCGCAGCTCTATCAGTACCGCTTCCATCCACTGGATGTCGGTCTCGATCTTCTGCCGGAAGCGCACGATCTCCTTGAGGCTGAGGTTTTCCGAGGGGCGCCCCTGGCCGTCGAACAGTAGGCGCACGCTGGCGGCTATCTCTCGATTGCCGCTGAGGTGGGAAAGTTCCCGGTCCAGGTAGTGGCGTACCCGCCGAGCCTGCACCCGCTTCTGCAAGTCGTCGCGCAGTATCTGCAGATGCGGTGGCAGCTCGGGCAGTTCGTCCAGCGAGCTGGGATTGCTGATGTTGCCGATACGGGGGCGGGTTGGCATGACAGGTCGCTCAGTGGGTGTAGCCGAACTCCAGCGCCATATGCTGGACCTCCGGACGCAGGGCGGCGCCGTCCGGGCGCCAGGGCAGGGGTGCGCGCAGCGACGGTTGCTTGGGTATGTGCGGTTCGAACACCGGATTGCGCAGGAAGTTGGGATCGTTACCGAACAGCGCGTTGAGCGGGCCGACTCTGGAGAAGGGCGACAGCTCCGGATGCAGCATGTCCTCCAGTGCCTCTATGTCGTCGCGCAGGCCCAGCCAACGGCAGATGCGCGCCAGCTCGGTCAGCGGGTCGCTCATCACGTCCTCGCCGCGCACGTGCAGCTTCTGTTTCTGCGGAACCTTCTCCAGCAGCTCCATGATGTTGAGGTTGATGTCGTGCCAGGCGATTTGCGGGTCGACTATCGCCTCGTTGCCACTGTAGTCGATGGAATTCACCGACAGCGCATAGTTGCCTTCCTGTATCTGCATCACCGAGTTGCCCTGATTGATCGGGTGGCGGGTCAGGTGCATGAAGAAGGCGTTTGGATAGGCCGCGTAGATCCGCTCCAGGTAGATCGGGCTGACCACGTGGGCGGGGCTCTTGTCGATGGCCATCAGCGGCGCCACGGCGGTGGCCAGCTCGCGGAACACCTCCATGCCGCTGCGATTCTGTCGCGCGGCGACCCAGTGATTGGCCATGGTGATGGCGTTGCTGCTCTGCTCGCCGGCAAAGATCTCCGCCACCGCGCGCAGGATGCCGTGGCGCTGGAACCTGACGAAGGCGGTCTTGCCCTTGCCGTCCTGCCACATTTCGATCAGCCGCTCGACGGTGAACAGGTTCAGCTCCGGCAGGCCATAGGTCTGCGGATGCTGGCCCAGCATGCCGGCGATCAGCGAGGTGTAGGAGCGCGGCAGGGCGAGGATGAACAGCGGCTGGGTCATCGAGCCTTGTCCGCGTAGCCTTCGACGAAGGGCACCTCGAAGCACTTCTCGTGCATGATCGGGCCATGGCCGAAATAGCCGTCTTCGCCGAACAGCTCGCCATGGTCGGCGGTGATGATGAACCAGGTGTTTTCCGGTGCCTTCTCCATCAGCTTGCCGATCAGCCCGTCGACGTACTCCACGCAGCGAATCTGCTGCTGGCGCAGCGCCTCCATCTGCGCCATATCGAAGAACGCGTCGCTGTCCGCCGCGTTGTGCTGGGCCTCGCCGCCCAGGCTCTTGAACACCCCGTGCACGCCGGAAATGCGTGGCAGGTTCTCGTCCTTGAGCATGTAGGGGTAGTGGGTCTCGCCCAGGTTGAGGAAGTAGTAGTGCGGTTCGTCCTCGGGGAAGGTCATCTCCTCGACCATGCCGGCGAAGTCGTTGTGGTTGCCCATCAGCTTGTAGTCGTCGAAGTGCTGGTTGATCGCGGTCTGCTGGTTGAGCACCGGCATCGACACCCGGGCCACGGTGCGGTAGCCCAGTTGGCCGAGCACCTTGGGCAGCGACAGCTCGGGAATGAAGTCGCGGAACGACACATCGGCGATGCCGGTGCGCTGCACCCACTGGACGAATTCCTCCTTGTACACCTCCGAGGCATACACCTCGCGCGGCGTGCTGTGCGGCAGCATGCCCATGGTGAAGGCGTAGTGCGAGGGCGCCGTCCAGGAGGCATAGGAGTAGCGCTTCTCCACCTGGCCGACGCGTTCGATGTTCGGCGTGCTGGCTGCCACGCAGGAGTCGTAGCGGCAGCTGTCCATGATGATGAAGACGATGTGGTTGATGGGCGCACTCATGGGGTTGTCCTCTCGGGGGCGAAGGATGGGAGGGTGTTCCTGACGGGGCGCAGGGAGAGGGCCGGGACGGAGGCGTGGCGATGCGATGAGGTATCCATACCTGACGAGCTCCTTGTGCGAGTCATGTCATCGGGATGCAGGTGCAAGGCTGCATCAAACGTGCCGTTATGGCGCGCGGGACAGTTTCTCGGTTGAGGTCTGCGGCGACCCCCTCCCCGAGGGTCGCGTCATTATTGTTCTAATGTGCGATGTTATTTTGACAAAACGGAATAGTGCTACAACCTTTGTCTGTGTTTTTGACACTATCGACCAAATGCTGGTAAATAGCCAGCAGATGAGTTTCTGCATCCCTGTGGTGCGGCTTGCACTGTACCGGTTCAGATGAACGGTAATTTATAAAAACTAGAACATGTACTCGTTCACATTCGTCATTCTGCTGTCATGCCCCGCTGTTTGAGTGGCGGGGTACTGACCATGGCATTTGTGCGGGTTTGCAATGGATTGCGGTGGGGACAGTCGAGTTTTCAATGCGCTCGCTCGAGCTTTGCTCGCTTCTTGCATTCGATCTCAACCGTTCAGTAGTCGCTGCTAGCTAATCGGCCTCCGGCGCGCGGACATCCGCCGCATGGGGATTCTTTGGCCTCAGAAAGAGCTACGAATCATGCACGGCGCAGATCTCCACAAGCTTTTGCTCTCTCCCGTCGGTCTCGGTCATCCCGCGCTGGCGATTTCCGCCTCCCGGGCCGGTGGCATGGGTGTGCTGGATCTGGAGCTGAGTGCAGGCTCACCCATCGATCAGCTGGAGTTGCTGGCCCGTCATGCCGGCGCGGCGGGCTTCGGCGTGCGCCTGGGTGGGTTCGATGCGGCGCTCGCCGCGCACCTCACGGAGTATCTCGGCCAGGGCCTGCGACTGCTGGTGATCGGTCGCGAGCAGTGGGGCGAGTGGCAGGACTGGCTGGCCGCTGCGCGCGAGTCCGGCGCGACCCTGCTGCTCGAATTGAGCGATAACGATCCTCTCGATCCGGCCATCGCCGCCTGCATCGACGGTCTGCTGCTCAAGGGTCATGAGGCCGCCGGCTTCGTCGGCGAGAGCAGCGCCTTCATTCTCGTCCAGCACTGGCGCGCGGCCAGCGAGCTGCCGCTGTACCTGCGTGGCGGTATCACCCCGCACAGCGCAGCGGCCGCGGCCCTGGCCGGCTGCGCCGGGGTAGCGCTGGACAGCCAGGTGCTGCTGCTGCAGGAGTCGCCGCTGGCCGCCGAGTTGCAGCCGCACCTGCGCAGCCTGTCCGGCAGCGAGACGGTGGCCGCCGGCAATGGCGAGCACGGCCGCTACTGCCGGATTCTTTCGCGTCCCGGCTTCGCCAGGGCCAAGGCCTTCGTCGCCGAGGCCGAGAGCCTCACGCCCGCGCAGATGCGCGAACGCCTGCTGGCCGAGGTGGAGTGGCGCAACCCGCCCGCCGGCCTGCTGCCGTTGGGCCAGGACGTGGCCTTCGCCGCCGCCTGGCGGCAGCGGTACGGCAGCGTCGCCCAGCTGTTCCAGGCCATCGACGCGGCCGTGCGGCACAACCCGCGGCTCGCCCTCAATGCCCGTGCCCTGCGTGGCGAGCGAGCGCCGCTGGCCGAGGCTCTGGGCCTCGCCCTGCCGCTGGTGCAGGGGCCGATGAGCCGGGTCTCGGACAAGGCCGAGTTCGCCGCCGCGGTGGCCGAGGGTGGGGCATTGCCGATGCTGGCCCTGGCCCTGCTCAAGGGCGAGCCGTTGGCCGGCCTGCTGGAGAAAACCGCTGAGTTGTTGGCCGGCCGCCCCTGGGGTATCGGGCTGCTCGGCTTTGCCCCGCAGAGCCTGCTGGACGAGCAGATCGCCGCGGCCAAGCCGCACCGGCCCAACTACGCCATCATCGCCGGCGGCCGCCCGGACCAGGCGGTGCGCCTGGAGCAGTCGGGCATTCCGTCCTTCCTCCATGTGCCCTCGTCCAATCTGATTCCGATGTTCCTCAAGGAAGGCGCGCGACGCTTCATCTTCGAGGGCCGCGAATGCGGTGGGCATGTCGGTCCGCTGAGCAGCTTCGTGCTGTGGAGCAGCATGATCGACCGCCTGCTGGAGGAGATCGCCCAGGGCGTGGCGGGTGAGGAAGTCCAAGTGCTGTTCGCCGGCGGCATCCACGATGCGCGCTCCTCGGCCATGGTCCAGGCCATGGTCGCGCCGTTGCTGGCCAGGGGCGTCAGGGTTGGCCTGCTGATGGGTAGCGCTTACCTGTTCACCCGCGAGATAGTCGAGGCCGGCGCCATAGTCGAGACCTTCCAGCAACAGGCCATCGACTGCGCGCGCACGGTCAACCTGGAGTCCGGTACCGGCCATGCCAGCCGCTGCGCCTACACGCCCTTCGCCGCCGCCTTCTTCGCCCGCCGCCACGAGCTCAAGCAGCAGGCGGTGCCGGCCGACGAGGCCCGCGAACAGCTCGATGACCTGATCCTCGGTCGCCTGCGTCTGGCTTCCAAAGGCAGCATGCGGGTCGGCGAGGAGGGTGCGCTGAAGGAATTCGCCGCCGCCGAGCAGGTGGCCGACGGCATGTACATGATCGGTCAGGTCGCCACCCTGCGTGACGCCATCACCGACGTCGCCAGCCTGCACCGCAGCGTCACCGAGGACTCCCTGGCCCTGCTCGAACAGTACCAGCAGGAGCAGCTGGAAGTGGCGGTCGAGCCGGGCGCGCCGGCCGATATCGCCATCATCGGCATGGGCGCTATCCTGCCCGGCGCCAATACCACCCGTGAGTACTGGCAGAACATCCTGACCAAGGTCGACGCGATCACCGAGATTCCCTCGCATCGCTGGGACTGGCGCCTGTACTTCGACGACAATCGCCATGCGCCGGACAAGATCTACTCGCGCTGGGGCGGCTTCCTCGACGACCTGGTGTTCGATCCGACCCGCTACGGCATGCCGCCCAAGTCCATCGAGTCGGTCGATCCGATGCAGCTGATGGCTCTGGACATCGCCCGCCAGACCTTGGCCGACGCCGGCTACGAGCGGCGCGACTTCAACCGCGAGAAGGCCTCGGTGATCATCGGCGCCAGCGGCGGCGCGGGCGACGTCGGCATGCAGTACGGCCTGCGCTCCGAGTTGCCGCGCTTCTCCGGCGAGCTGCCGGGCGAGATCGCCGGGCGCCTGCCGCAATGGACCGAGGACACCTTCGCCGGCATCCTGATCAACGTGATGGCCGGGCGCATCGCCAATCGCCTCGACTTCGGCGGAGTCAACTTCGCCACCGACGCGGCCTGCGCCTCGTCCCTCGCCGCGGTCTACCAGGGCATCAACGAGCTGCTCTCCGGGCGCAGCGACTTGGTCATCGCCGGCGGCGTGGATACCGTGCAGGGCCCGTTCGGCTACCTGTGTTTCAGCAAGACCCAGGCCCTGTCGCCGCGCGGACGCTGCCGCACTTTCGACGAGTCGGCCGACGGTATCGTGATTTCCGAGGGCATCGCCATGCTGGCGCTCAAGCGCCTGAGCGATGCCGAGCGCGACGGCGACCGGGTCTACGCGGTGATCAAGGGCATGGCCGGCAGCAGCGACGGCAAGGCCAAGGGCCTCACCGCGCCGCTGCCTGCCGGCCAGTTACGGGCCATGCGCCGCGCTTACCAGCAGGCCGGTTTCGGTCCAGACAGCGTCGGCCTGTTCGAGGCCCATGGCACTGGCACGGTGGCCGGCGACACCGCCGAGCTGGACAGCACCACCGCGCTGCTGCGCGAGGCCGGCAGCCGTCCGGCCCAGGCGGTGGTCGGCTCGGTGAAAACCATGATCGGCCACACCAAGGCCACCGCCGGCGTCGCCGGCATGATCAAGGCGGCGCTGGCCCTGCACCACCGAGTGCTGCCGCCGCACCTGGGCGTGCAGTCGCCCAACCCCGTGCTGAAGCAGGACGACAGTCCGCTCTGCCTGCTCGACGAGGCGCAGCCCTGGCTGGCCAGGGCCGGCCTGCCGCGCCGCGCCGCGGTCAGCGCCTTCGGCTTCGGTGGCACCAATTTTCACGCGGTGCTGGAGGAGTATGCCGGCGAATATCGCCCCTGGCTGGCCCAGGGCACCCGCGATGCCTGGAGCGCCGAGCTGCTGTTGTGGCGCGCTCCTAGCCGCGAGCAGCTGCGCAGCCAGGTGGCCCAGTTGCAGGCGCAACTGGGCGCGCCGGGGCGGGTGGCGCTGCGCGATATCGCCTGCTACCTGACCGACAATCTCGGCCAGGGCGAACACAGCCTGGCGCTGGTGGTCGGCAGCCTCGACGATCTGGCCGACAAGCTGGCCAAGGCCCTGCAATGCCTGGCCGGCGAGGCGTCGCTCGATCCCGCCATCGTGCTCGGCGACAGCCGCGTCGAGCCGGGCCAGGTGGCCCTGCTGTTCCCCGGGCAGGGCTCGCAGCACATCAACATGCTGCGCGAGCTGGCAGTGCTGTTCCCGGTCGTCGCCGACACCCTGGCCGAGGCCGACGCGTTGCTGGCGGCCGGCACCGAGCGTTTCGCCCAGAAACCGCTGAGCCAGTTCATTCATCCGCGTGCCTGCTATGACGAGGCCGCCAGGCAGATCGCGAGTGCGGCGCTGACCAGCACCGACGTGGCGCAGCCGGCCCTCGGCGCGGTGGAGGCGGGCCTGCTGCGCCTGCTCGGCGAGCTGGGCATCGCCGGCGACATGCTCGCCGGCCACAGCTATGGCGAGTTCGTCGCCCTGTTCGCCGCCGGGCAGATCGACTTCGCCGGCCTGATGAGTCTGTCCGAGGCGCGCGGACGCTTCATCGTCGAGGCCGCCGCCAGCGCCGGAAGCGAGCTGGGCGGCATGGCCATGGTGCAGGCGCCGCGCGAGCAGGTGGAGCAGGCCATCGCCGCCATCCCGCAGTTGCTGGTGGCCAACCACAATGCGCCGCAGCAGAGCATTATCAGCGGGTCGTCTGCCGGCATTGCCCAGGCCCTGGAGGCGTTGCAGCGAGCCGGCGTGAACGCCAGTTCGATTCCGGTGGCCGCCGCCTTCCATTCGCCTTTCGTCGCTCCGGCCCAGGGCCAGCTGGCCGCCGCCATCGCCGCCACGCCCTGGCGGGCCGGGCGCCTGCCGGTCTACTCCAACGCCAGCGCCGCCCTGCATGCCGCCGAGCCGGCCGAGGTCCAGCGAGCCATGGCCGAGCATCTGGTCCGGCCGGTGGAGTTCGTCAAGCAGATCGAGGCCATGCACGCCGCCGGCGCGCGGGTGTTTATCGAGGTCGGCCCCAAGGCCGTGCTCAGTCGCCTGGTCGCGCGCATCCTCGAAGGCAGGCCACACCAGGCCGTGGCCCTGGACGAGCGCGCCGGCGGCCTGGCCAGCCTGCTGCTGGCACTGGCCCGCCTGCACGGCATCGGCGTGGCCTTCCAGCCCCGCCGCCTGTTCGCCGGGCGCGCCTGCCAGGCCAGCGCCAATGGCCGCCTCGACGGCCTGTGGCGCGACGCCAGCCTGCCCAGGCAGGCCTGGCTGCTCAATGGCAGCGGCGCGCGTCGTGCCAGCGAGGCACCGCGACAGATCGGCGTGCTGCAGGGCGACGTGCTGTCCCCCGCAGCCGCCCGACCCGATGTGCACCCGGTGGTGGTGCCGCTCAAGCGCAATCCCGCAACCCCGCCCCACAGCGCAGCCCCGGCTGCCCCGCGACACAAGGAGAGGCTGGTCATGTCCGACCCCACGGCAATCCAAGGTGACGAGATGTCATCGGTGATGGCGGAATACTTCGCCACCATGCGCCAGTTCCTGGAGACCCAGGAGCGGGTGATCAACAGCTTTATGGCCGGCGGCGGCATGCCAAGCGCTGTGCCGCGCCTGCCGGCCATGCCTGCTGCCACCCCGGCGTCGCGCCGACCGGTTGCCGCCGTCCCGGTCGCACGGGTGGCCCCGGCCCCCGTTGCGCCTCCTGCTGCCGCTCCGCTTCCGCTCGCCGCCGCCGCTGCACCCGCGCCGGCAGCCGCCGCGCCAGTCGCCGCGCCGGCTCCTGCGCCGGCGGCGCAGATGGATGGCGGCAAGATCAAGGATATCCTGCTGTCCATTGTCGAGGAGCGCACCGGCTACCCGAGCGACATGGTCGGCCTGGAGCAGAATCTGGAGGCCGACCTCGGCATCGACTCGATCAAGCGCGTGGAAATCGTCGGTGCCCTGCTGCAGACCCTGCCGCCGGCCTATGGCAGTGCCCTGGGCGAGGCTCGTAGCCAGCTCAACACCCGGGCAACCCTGGCCGACATGCTGAAGATGCTCGAGGGGCTGGATGTCGGCGAGGCCGCCATCCCTTTTGAGTCCGCCGAGGCGAGCCCGAAGACTGAGCCGGTCGCGGCCAGCCACTCGCCTCGGCACATAGTGGTACCCGAGGAAGAGGCCATCCCCGAGCAGGCCTTGCGCCAGTTCGAGCCGGGTTATTTCATCCTCACCGCCGACGCCCATGGCCTGGCCCTGCGTCTGCAGGAGTGGCTGGAACAACGCGGCTGTAGCGTATCCCTGCTGAGCCCAGGGCTGCTGGCCGACGAGGCGGCGCTCAATGCCTGGTGCCGCGAGACGGCGGCCAACCCGGACAAGCAGGTCGCCGGCGTCATCCACCTGGCCGCCCTGGGCGCCCATGCGCTGCCGCCCGATGCCGGCAGCGAGGCCTGGCGCCGCGAGCTGCTGGTCAACGAGAAGTCGCTGTACCTGATCCTCCATGCGCTGGCCGCGCAGCTGCGCAGCGATGCCCATGTCATGGCGCTCAGCGCCCTCGGCGGCCTGTTCGCCCGTGGCCTCGATGAGCGGCGCCAGGCCCTGAGCCTGCAGGGCGGCGGCAGCGGCCTGATCAAGTCGCTGCGCGAGGAGCGCCCGAGCCTGCGCACCCGCGCCATCGACCTGGATCCGGCGCTCGGCGATGCCGAGCAGCTGGCCATCATCACCGCCGAGCTGCAGCTGGTCGGCGGGCGCCAGGAGGTCGGCTATCCGGCCGGCCGCCGCACGGTGTTCCGCACCCAGGCCGACGAGGTGGCCGCCGAGGACCTGCTGCCGTCGCTGCAGAACGCCGTGGTGTTGGCCACCGGTGGCGCCCGTGGCATCACCGCCGAGGTGCTGCGCGAGATCGCCGCGCCGGGCACCGTGCTGGTGCTGACCGGACGCAGCCCGCTGCGGGAGGAGGGCGCCGACACCGCGGCGTTCGAGGACGAGGAGCAGCTGCGTCAGTACTTCATCGGCGAGGTGCGCGCCGGTCGCCTCAAGCTGACCCCGGCCGAGATGCAGAAGCGCATCGCCGCCTTGATCGGCCTGCGCGAGATGCATGGCAATATCGCCGACCTGCGCGGCCGTGGCGCCACGGTCGAATACCTGGCGGTGGACGTCACCGACGAGGCGGCCCTGGCGGCCGCCATCGCCGGCATCCGCCAGCGCCACGGCAAGCTCAGCGGGGTAGTGCACGGCGCCGGGGTGATCGAGGACAAGCTGCTGCAGGACAAGACTCCCGACAGCTGGATGCGCGTGGTCGGCACCAAGGTGCTGGGCATGCTGCTGCTGCAGAAGCTGGTGCGCGTCGAGGAGCTGGAGTTCTTCTGCGTGTTCAGCTCGGTGGCCGGACGCTACGGCAACAGCGGCCAGCTCGACTACGCCACCGCCAACGAGCTGATGAGTCGCCTGTGCTGCCAGTTGCAGCGCCTGTGGGGCGACAAGATAAAGCTGTTGTCGCTGAACTGGGGCCCCTGGGGGCCGACCCTGTTCGGCGCCGGCATGGTCACCAGCGAAACCGAGAAGAAGTTCGCCGACAAGGGCGTGGCCCTGGTCGGCGCCGCCCAGGGCCGCCGCCTGTTCGCCGAGGCCCTGCGCCTGAAGGCCGGTCACGCGGTGGAAGTGGTGGCCGGCGATGGCCCCTGGGAGCGCCATGAGGCGGAAGTCGGCCGCTGCCAGGAAGACGCCGGCGACACTCCGCCGGCCGCCCGCCAGCCACTGCTGACCCAGTGTCGCATCGAGGATGGCGACAAGGGCACCCAGGTTCTGCACTTCAGTCTGGATGCGAGCCATGGCTATCTGCAGGAGCACTGCATCGACGGCATCCCGGTGCTGCCGGCGGCCGTGGCCCTGGAGATCATCGCCGAGGCCGCCACCCTGATGTGGCCGGGCTGGATGGTCGCGGAAGTGGCCGAGCTGCGCCTGCTCAAGGGCGTGCAGCTGAGCGAGCCGACCCAGGCCCTGTCGTTGCTGATCAACCCGCCGACCTATGCCAGCAGCGAGGGCTTCGACGCCAGCATCAGCATCCGCTCCGGCAGCGGCCAGCAGCAGCGCCTGCACTATCGCGCCGCGGTGAGGATGGCCCAGCGGCTGCCCGAGGCGCCGCGCCACCAGGCCGGCGAATACCGCGAGCGCCAGCTGCCGGTGGCCAAGGCCTATCAGGAGTGGCTGTTCCACGGCCCGCGCTTCCAGGTCATCCGCGGCATCGGCGGCCTGTCCAGCCAGGGCGCGGCGGCGCTGATGTGCCCCAGCTCGCCGCAGCAATGGCTGGCCGGTGGCCACGCCGAACAGCAGTGGATCATCGACCCTGCGGTGCTCGATGCCGCGCCGCAGATGGCCCTGCTCTGGGCCCGCACCTTCCACGACGGCTCGGCGCTGCCGGCCCAGTTCGGCCGGGTGGTGCGCTACGTCGAGCGCCTGCCCGAGCGCTTCCACATGGATTTCCAGTGCCTGCCCGGCGCGGCGCAGCAGGTGCGCGCCAACGTGTTCTTCAGCGACGACCAGGGCCGCCTGCTGCTGCTGATCGAAGACCTGCAATGCATAGTCGACGCGCGCCTCAATCGTTTGGGCGGCACCCACCTGCGCAAGGAAACCGAGTGATGAGCAACGCGCCGATCGCCATCATCGGCATGGCCTGCATCTTCCCGCAGGCCCCTGACCTGGCCGGCTTCTGGCGCAATATCCTGGCCGGCACCGACGCGGTGGGCGAGCCCCTGCCCGAATGGGAGGCGCAGCGTTACCTGGACTCGGGGCGCATCAACACCCAGCACGGCGGCTACCTGAACGACCTGTACCGTTTCGATCCGCGCGAGTTCGGCATCATGCCCAACTCGGTGGATGGCGGCGAGCCGGACCAGTTCCTCGCCCTCAAGGTGGCCTTCGACGCCCTGCGCGACGCCGGCTATGCGGGCGACGGCTGTGATCACCGCGACACCGGCATCATCCTCGGCCACAGCACCTATCTGCATCGCGGCCAGGTCAGCCATATCCAGAACCATATCGTTCTCGACCAGACCCTGGAGCTGCTCAAGGCCGCCCAGCCGAGCCTGAGCGAAAACGACCTGGCGCGCCTGCGCACGGCGCTGCAGCAGCAGCTGCCGCCGTCCAACACCGACATCGCCCCGGGCCTGGTGCCCAATGTGATGACCGGGCGCATCGCCAATCGGCTCAATCTCAAGGGGCCGAACTACATAGTCGACGCCGCCTGCTCGTCGTCGCTGCTGGCGGTCAACGCAGCCATGGACGAACTGCGCAGCGGACGCAGCCGCCTGATGATCGCCGGCGGGGTGAATGCCTCGCTGCCGGCCGAGGTGTCGGTGATCTTCACCCAGCTCGGCGCCTTGAGCGGGCGCGGCAAGGTGCGCCCGTTCGAGCAGGGCAGCGACGGCACCCTGCTCGGCGAGGGCCTGGGCATGGTGGTGCTCAAGCGTCTGGACGACGCGCTGGCCGACGGCGACCGCATCTATGCCGTGCTGCGCGGCATCGGCCAGGCCAGCGACGGTCGCGGCACCGGCCTGCTGGCGCCGAGCGAGGAGGGCGAGGCCCTGTCGATCCGCCGCGCCTACGCGGGCAGCGGCGTCGACCCGGCCAGCATCTCCTTGGTCGAGGCCCACGGCACCGGCATCCCGCTCGGCGACAAGACCGAGATCGCCGCCCTGCGCAGCGTGCTCGGCGAGCGCCAGGGCCTGCTCGGCAGCGTGGCCATAGGCTCGGTCAAGTCGATGATCAGTCACTGTATTCCCGCCGCCGGCATCGCCGGCCTGATCAAGACCAGCCTGGCCCTGCATCACAAGGTCCTGCCGCCGACC
The DNA here is from genome assembly GCF_039888625.1 of Pseudomonas sp. CAU 1711. Lineage (NCBI taxonomy): Bacteria > Pseudomonadati > Pseudomonadota > Gammaproteobacteria > Pseudomonadales > Pseudomonadaceae > Pseudomonas > Pseudomonas sp. CAU 1711. The sequence goes on along the minus strand of NZ_JBDQQT010000002.1, from coordinate 220,025 downwards.
CTGTGCGGCGCGGTCAACCCGGAGCTGGGCATCGGCGCCACGCCGCTCTACGTCAACACCGCCAGCCGGCCGTGGATCGCCAAGCCGCAGAACCCGCGGCGCGCCGGCATCAACTCGTTCGGCTTCGGCGGCATCAATACCCATGCGGTGCTGGAGGAGGCGCCGGCGTCCGCCCTGCGTCCGCCGAGCCTGTCCCGCCGCGACTGCGAGCTGTGCGTGTTCGCCGCCGACTGCGAGGCCGAACTGCTGGCCCAGCTGCAGCAGGTGCAGGTCTATATCGAGAACAACCCCGACGTGGCGCTGCTCGACCTGGCCGCCACCCTGGCCGCCCGCGACTGCGCCGACAAACCGCTGCGCCTGGCCGTGCTGGCCAGCGACGTGGCCGAGTTGGCGAAGAAGCTGCAGCAGGCGGCGAAGAAGATCGCCGAGGCCAAGAGCGAGCGCTGGATGACCCGCACCGGCATGGTCTTCAGCCGCCGGCCACTGCAGGGCAGGCTGGCCTTCCTGTTCCCCGGCGAGGGTTCGCAGTACCTGGGCATGCTGGCCGACCTGGCCGAGCATTTTCCCGAGGTACGCGAGTGGTTCGACTTCTGGCAGGGCCTGTACGACGAGCAGCCCGGCTCGACCCGCACCGATATCCTGTTCCCGCCGGCCAGCGAGCTGGACCAGGCGCTGCGCCAGCGCCTGGAGGCGCGCCTGTTCGACATGGACGTCGGTTCCGAGGCGGTGTTCGTCGCCAGCCAGGCCCTGTTCAGCCTGCTCGGCGCCTTCGGCGTGGAGGCGGACGCCATGCTCGGCCATAGCACCGGCGAATCCTCGGCCCTGGCCGCCAGCGGCGCCATCGCCTTCGATGACAGGGAACAGCTGGCCGGCTTTATCCGCGAGTTGAACCAGGTCTACCGTGGCGTGCTGGACGGCGGCGGCATCGCCACCGGCGGGCTGCTGACTGTCGGCGCGCTGAAGCGCGAGCAGGTCGAGCGGCATATCGGCGCCTGCGCCGAGCCGGTGGCGGTGGCCATGGATAACTGCCAGAACCAGCTGGTGCTGTTTTCCGGCCGCGCCACCATCGACGGCCTGCTCAAGAGCCTGAGCGAGGAGGGCGGCATCTGCTCGATCCTGCCGTTCGATCGTGCCTACCACACGCCGCTGTTCGCCGTGGTGACCACGGCCTTCCACCAGTATTACCGCCAGGTCGGTCTGCGGGCGCCGAAGACGCCGCTGTATTCCTGCGCCAGCGCCGAGTTGTTCCCGGATGACGCCGCATCGGCCTGCGAGCTGGCGGCGGCACAGTGGTCGAACACAGTGCGCTTTCGCGAGACCGTCGCGCATATGCACCGCGACGGCGTGCGCTACTTCGTCGAGGTTGGCCCCTCGGGCAACCTGACCGGCTTCGTCAACGACATCCTCGGCGGCGAGCAGTACCTGGCCATCGCCTGCAACGCGCGCAAGCGCAGTGGCGTCGAGCAGCTGCTCAACCTGCTCGGTAGCCTGTTCGCCAATGGCAGGGCGGTGAACCTCGGTAGGCTGTATCGCGACAGCGACTGCCGCGTGCTCGACCTCGACCAGGCGTTGCCGCAGCCTCGGCGTGGCATGCCGATCAAGAACACCATGCCGGTGGTGCATGTGAACGCAGCGCTCGGCGAGCTGCTGCGCGAGCTGTTCCGGCCGTCCGCCGCCGCGCCCGTGCCTGCGGCGCAGCCGGCGCCTGGGCCGTTCGCACCGCTGCTGGTGGATGTCCAGCTGCAGGGTGAGCGGCTGACCGCGCAATGCCCGCTGTGGTCCAGCGACCGCTTCCTCGCCGATCATGTGCTGTCCGGACCTGCCTCCTACCACCAGCCCGAGCTGCAGGGCCTGGCCTGCGTGGCCATGATGGCCAGTCTGGAAATCATGGCCGAAGCCTGCGCCCTGCTGGCCGGCAGCACGGCGATCAACCTGATCGAGAACGTGCGCGCCCTCGACTGGGTGGCCTTGGATTGCGGCGAGCTGACCCTGCAGGTGCAGGCCGAGCGGGTCGCCGAACATCATTACCGGGCCGCACTGCACAACGCCGGCAACCCGGTGATGAGCGCCGAGTTCCGCTTCGCCGCGCCGCTAATCGGCACGCCCCTGGCCGAGCTGCAGGGCGGCGTCGGCTACCGCTGGCCGGATCACGAGCTGTACAGCACCGGCATGTTCCATGGCCCGCTGTTCCAGAGCATCGCCGGCATCCAGGCGTGGTCCGAGCAGGGTATCGACGCGCGGCTGGCTTCCTGCTCGACCCAGGGCTTCCTGCAGGACGGCGAGCCCTGCACGCTGGTGCTCAACCCGGTGCTGCTGGATGCCCTCGGCCAACTGGCCGCCTACTGGCTGGCGCAGCAGGTCGGCACCGACTTCAACAGCTTCCCTTCGCAGATCGCCCGCATCGAAATTCATGCACAACCGCCGGCCGATCTGTCCGGCGCCTGGCTGCGTGGCCGCCAGCGTCCGTTGGATGCGGCGCGCGACGGGCTGGATGCGCCGCGCACCTGGGCTTTCGACTGCCTGCACGAGGGACGCCTGCTGCTGCATGCCAGCGGTTTCGCCAACCTGTTCTTTCCGGTGCCCAATGCCTTCTACCAACTGCGTCGCGAGCCGCTGAACGGCTGGCTCGGCGCGCCGCTGGCCAGCGCCCTGCCGGAGGTGCTGCTGTGGCAGCTCACGCAGCTGCCCGAGGACTTCTGCAAGCAATCGGCAGCGATCTTCCTGCGCATCCTCGCCCACGCCGTGCTGGCGACAGATGAACGCGAGGAGTGGGAGGCCGTGCGCCACACCCGCCGCGCCCGCGAATGGCTGCACGGACGCCTGTGCCTGAAGGAGGCGACCCGTTACTTCATCTACCAGCAGACCGGCGAGCTGCTCTGCCCGGCGGACGTGATAGTTCGCCACGACACTCTGGGTGCGCCCCGGGTCGATGGCTGGTGGAACGGCCACTGGCTGGCCGCGCCGGCAGTCTCGCTGAGTCACGACCGCGACGGCTGCCTGGCCGCCCTGGTGGCCTTCGGCGCCGTGGGCGTGGATGCCGAGCGCCTGGACCGCCTGCAGCGCCCCGAGCTGGTGGCCGGCTCCTTCACCGCCCATGAGCAGCAGGTGCTGGCGGCGGTCGATGCGGCCTGGGGCGGCGAGCTGACCCTGCGCACCTGGTGCGCCAAGGAGGCGGCCGCCAAGTACCTGGGCTGCGGCCTGCGCGGCGCGCCGCAGGATTTCGAGGTGCATTTTGCCGAGAGCGGCGAGCGGGCCGAAGTGAGTTTCGCCGGAGACGCCAGCCTGGCGCCGGCGCGCGTGAGTGTGGTCTTCGCGGTGCAGGACGATCGCCTGATCGCCCTGGCCGGGGCCGAATTGCAAGTGACGGAATACGGAGTGGCCAATGGCTGAAAGCAAGAGCGCAATCGAGCAAACCCTGATCCATATCGTCGCCGACCTGACCCAGGACTGGGGCATCGAGCTGGACCAGCCGCTGAGCGCCGAGACCCGGCTGGTGGCGGAGATGGAGTTCGCCTCGGTCGACATCATCCAGCTGATTGTCGCCATCGAAGAGCACTACAACCGCCCGAAGATGGGCTTCCAGGATCTGCTGATGAACGACGGCAGTTACGTCGACGATCTTTCCATCGGCCAGCTGATCGATTTCGTCCACGAGAAACTCACAGGAGTGCCGGCATGACCACTCGTACCCTCTTCATCGGCATGGATGGCTGCACCTTCACCATCCTCGACGACCTCTGCGTGGAGAAGGACGGCCAACCGGCCGTGATGCCCTTCCTCGGCAGCATCATGGCCCGTGGTACCCGCGCCAAGCTGCGCTCGACGCCCAACCCGCTGACCCCGCCGGCCTGGGTCTCGCTGATGACCGGGCGCACCCCGGGCAACCATGGCCTGCTCGACTTCATCCGCGCCGAGGAGCGTGGCGAGGACGTGTTCTTCACCCTTTACGACTCGCGCGACAACCTGGCCGAGACCATCTGGTCGATCGCCAGCCGCCAGAAGCGCCGCGTCGCTGTGCTCAACCTGCCGTTCACCGCGCCGCCGCCCAAGGACCTCAACGGCTTCATGGTGCCGGGCTTCATCCCCTGGCGGCACCTGCGCCGCAATACCGTGCCGGCGGACTTCTACGACCGCCTCAAGCAGGACCTGCCCGGCTTCGATCCGAAGGAGCTGGCCTGGGACTTCGAGCAGGAGAAGCAGGCGGTCGACGACCTCAGCGACGAGGACCGCGAGAACTGGGTGCGCTACCACCTGCCGCGCGAGAAGCAGTGGTTCGAGATCGCCAAGTATCTGCTCAAGGAAGAGGCGCCGGAGCTGATGGCGGTGATGTTCGACGGTGTCGACAAGCTGCAGCACCAGGCCTGGCTGCACCTCGACCCGGCCCTGCAGCACGAGGGCGTCAGCGATTACCACAAGCGCATGCGCGCGCTGTGCCTGGACTACTTCCGCCAGCTCGACGGCTTCATCGAGGAGCTGGTGACCCTGGCCGGTCCCGACTGCCAGGTGTTCATGGCCTCCGACCACGGCTTCACCGCCACCACCGAGGTGGTGCGCATCAACGCCTGGCTGCACGAGAAGGGCTACCTGCACTGGAAGGATGTCGCCGACCCCGATTCCGAGGCCGCCAAGCGCCGCGAGGAGAGCATGTTCGCCAACCTCGACTGGGCCAGGACCACTGCCTACTGCCGTACGCCGTCGAGCAACGGCATCAACATCCGCGTGGCGCGCAACCCCGGCGAGAGCGGTATCAGGCCGGAGGACTACGAGCGCTTCCGCGAGCAGCTGATCCTCGATCTCAAGGCGCTCAAGGACCCGGTGAGCGGTGAAAGCATCATCGCCGAGATCCATCTGCGCGAGGAGGTGTTCGCCGGCCCGGCGATGCTGGACGCGCCGGACCTGCTGCTGGTGCTGCGCGACTTCGGTTTCGTCTCGATCAAGAACAAGCTGCCGATCGTCGAGCCGCGCGAGGAGCCGGCCGGCACCCACCACCCGGACGGCATCTTCATCGCCTGCGGCCCCGGCGTGCGCAAGGGCGTGCAGATCGAGCGCCGGCACATCTGCGACGTCGGCGCCACGCTGCTCTACAGCCAGGGCCTGGAGGTGCCCGGCGACTTCGAGGGCAAGGTGGCGGGCGACATGTTCATCAAGCCCTGGCTGAACCAGAACCCGATCCGCATCGGCGAGGCCACCCGCAGCGTGAGCAAGGACGCCAACGCCGAGGGCATGGCCGACGACGAGAAGGACAAGCTGATGGCGCAGCTGCAGATGCTCGGCTACATGGAGTAAGCCAGGATGGCGATGGCCGAGGTCAACGGAGTACGGCTGCACTATCAACAGCTGGCCTGCGAACGCAGCGAGGGCGCGGTCGAGGACCTGGTGCTGATCCACGGCCTGGCCGCCAACCTGGCGTTCTGGTACCTGCAGGTCGGCCACGCCCTGGCCCGGCACTACCGGGTGACCATGTACGACCTGCGCGGCCATGGTCGTTCCGGCATGCCGGCGCGGGGCTACACCCCGGCCGCGCAGGCCGAGGATCTGCGCCAGCTGCTGGACCACCTCGGCATCGAGCGGGCGCATGTCATCGCCCACAGTTTCGGCGGCACCATCGCGCTGAACCTGGCCTGCGCGCAGCCGCAGCGCCTGCGCAGCCTGACCATCGCCGACACCCATATCGCCGCGATCCGCAACGTCGGCGCCGACTGGCGCTACGCCGAGCATATCCAGCGCATCCTCGACGAACACGGCATCGCGCTGAATACCCGCGAGCCCTACTTCGGCTACCGCCTGCTCAAAGAGGCGGCCACCCTGCAGCTCAAGCAGCGCGAGTTGCCGGAGGCTCTGCGCGAGCTGATCAATCCGCTGATGGGCGCCTCGGGCAAGCGCACCGCCGACCAGTGGGTGAAACTGCTGGAGAACACCGCCGCCCAGGATGAGCTGATGGGCGACGACGGCCTGGATGTCGAGCGCCTGCGGCGCCTGGATTTTCCCATCCTGGCCATCTACGGCGAGCGTTCCCAGGCGGTGACCACCGGCGAGCTGCTGCTCGGCGTCTGGCCCAAGGCGGACTTTCGCCTGGTGCGCGGTGCCGGGCATTTCTTCCCGGCCTCCAGGCCGGGCAAGCTGATCCAGTCCTTCGAGTACTTCCTGCGCCAGGCCAGCGCCGGGCGCCAGGTGCGCGCCGAGGATGGCCAGACCAAGGCCTTCTTCCGCAGCGACCGCCTGTACAGCCGCGAGGATCAATGGTTCTACGCCACCCGCGAGGGCAAGGAGCAGGGCCCCTTCGCCGGCTTCGACGAGGCGCTCGACCACCTCAACGCCTTCATTGCCGAGGTGCTGGCGCGCAAGGCTCGCGCCGGCAGCATGTTCAGCCTGCCGAGCAAGATCCGCGTGCCGGCCGGACTCAACGAGGACGACTTCCGCCTGATCGCGCGCAACGGCTTCGGCGACGGCATCAATGCCTACGCCCACGCCATGGCCTGGTTCAACGATCACCTGTACGTGGGCACCACGCGCGGCAACTTCCCGCTGATGAAGGCACGCCTGCCGATCAGCATGGACCCCTGGCCGGTGGAGTGCCCGGCCAACCCCTTCGACCTCGACCTCAACGCCGAGATCTGGCGCTACAACCCGCGCAAGGACGAATGGCAGCGGGTATTCAAGGCACCGACCATCATCGGCAGCGACGGCTCGCGGATCCCCCGCGAGCTGGGCTTTCGCGGCATGTGCGTGTACCCCGGCAGCCCCGGGCACAACCCCGCGCTGTTCGTCAGCACCTGGTCGCCGGCCAAGGGGCCGGGTCCGCTGCTGCTGCGGAGCGAGGACGGGCTGAACTTCACGCCCAGCTGCGAGCCGGGGTTGATGGGCCTGCCGGTGACCACCATCCGTACCATGGTCAGCTTCAAGGGGCGCATGTACACCACCCCGGCCGGCTCGCGTGGCGGCAACCCCAACGTCTCATCCCACTCCATCGTCTACGAGAGCGCGGCGCCTGAGCTGGGGCAATGGCGCGCGGTCAGCGATTTCGGCTTCGGCGACGAGGGCAACAAGACCATCTTCGAGATGTGCCCGTTCGGCGATCATCTGTATGTCGGCACCTTCAACCTCAAGGGCTTCCAGGTCTGGCGCAGCACCTGCGAGGGCGAGCCCTACCAGTGGGAGCGGGTGATCGCCGACGGCGCCGGGCGCGGGCCGCTCAACCAGTCGGTGCTGAGCATGTACCCGTTCAAGGGCGCGCTGTATGTCGGCAGCGCCATCCAGGGCGGCGGCATCGACCGGCAGAATGGCGTGGGCCCCGCGCCGCCCGAGCTGATCCGCATCCATCCGGACAAGCGCTGGGACCTGCTGGTGGGCGACGCGCGGCAGACCGAGGACGGCTGGAAGGAGCCGCTGTCCGGCTACATGGCCGGCTTCGACAACTTCTTCAACGGCTACTTCTGGCGCATGGCCGAGCACGAGGGCTGGCTGTACCTGTCGACCTTCGACTGGAGCGGCCTGCTCGGCTACGCCCGGCGCGACAGCTGGCCGGAGCCCTTCCTCAACATCGTCAACCAGGTCGGCGAGCGCTTCATCTTCGAACGCCAGTCGGGCTTCGACCTGTATCGCAGCTACGACGGCGAGAACTGGCTGCCGGTGACCACCGGCGGCATGGGCAACCCCTACAACATCGGCATGCGCACCATAGTCTCCTCGCCCTACGGCCTGTTCCTCGGCGCCGCCAATCCCTTCGGTCCCCGGGTCTGGCCGCTGGGCGGCGATCGCTATATCGACAACCCGCGCGGCGGCTGCGAAGTGTTCTTCGCCCCGCGCAAGACGCTGACCTCGGCGGCGCCCAGCGCCGGCATTCGTGATCGGTCCAAAGGAAGCCAAGCGCTATGAACGGACACATCTCCGCCAGCCAGGAAACCGACCTCGGCGATGCCCGCAAGATCGCCACGCCGCTGCTGTTGCGCAAGGGCCTGCAGGTGTTCCTGCGCAACGGCCGGCAGGAGCCGCTGTACGTGGTGCTGGACCCCAGCGGCCAGCTGCAGTGGGAGCTGGAGACCCGACAGTTCTTCCTCCTGGAGATGCTCCAGGTGGACGAGCAGTTCGACGCCATAGCCGCCAGTTTCGAGCGTCGCTTCGCCCAGCCGCTGAGTGACGCCGAGCTCGATGGCCTGCTGGCCAACCTGGTCGACCAGCGCCTGCTCGGCCTGGCGGCGGCCAGTCACCCCCTGGTGGCGCCCTATCGCGAGCAGCTGCAGGCCGACCTGCAACGGCTGCTGCAGGAGAAGGTCTCGCGCTTTCGCGACAAGGCCGCGCCGCCGGTCAAGCGTCCGCCGCCCACGCCCCAGGACGGCGCCCCGGCCACCGCATCGCGGCCGGCCAACGACGCCGGGCGCGGCGATGCCGAGCCGCCGCAGGCCGGCGTGCGCGACGCGGCCGGCATGGATGACCGCCTGCAGATACCGATACTGCACCTGTTCGATCCTCACCGTCTGCTCAAGGCCATGCAGGACTGGGTCGAGCCGTTGCGCTACGGCGTTTTCGTCCTGCCGCTGCTGTTCGGCCTGGCCCTGGGCATAGTGCTGAACAACTTCGCCCAGGTGCGCCTGGATAGCGTCGTCCTGCTGTCCGACATGGGCGCCGTCGGCCATCTGCTGTTCAGTCTGTTCAGCGTCAACCTGCTGTGCACCCTGACCCTGGCGCTGACCGCGCAGAAGTATCGCGGCACCGTGTACAGCCTGTCGGTGGCATTCATGCTCGGCTTCCTGCCGCGCTTCATGCCGCGCATTCGCCACCTGGTCGGCCTGAGCCGGCGCGAGCGCCTGTGGCTGCACGGCGGGCCGGTGCTGATGCGGGTGGCGCTGTTCAGCCTGGGGATCTTCCTCTGGTACCTGAGTCGTGCCTCCAATGGCCTGCTGCCGGTCGCCGGCCTGGCCCTGGCGCTGACCAGCGCCACGGCGTTGTTGCTGACCCTCAACCCGCTGTCGAAGAGCAGCGGTTATCACCTGATCGCGGTGCTGGTGGACGAGCCGCACCTGCGCGGCAAGGCCTTCAAGGCCCTGCTTGGGCGCATCAAGGGCAATGCTTACCGCGAGGCTAACGACACCGCGCTGATGGCCTACGGCCTGGCCTCCGTTCTCTACTCCGTCGTCCTGTTCGTCATCATCCTGCTGCTGGTCGGCAGCTGGCTCAAGGTCAATTTCGGCGGTACCGGCGTGCTGGCCTGCGTGCTGCTGCTCGGCTACCTGAGCGTGCTGACCTACCGTAAGTTCAGGTCGGCCAACGAGATGTACGAGCGCGCCGTGCAGTACGAGCGCTGGAAGCGCCGGCGCCTACCGGAGAAGCTGGAGGAGAAGCTCGGCGCCAAGCAGGGCAACAAGCTGGCCGGCTATACCTGGCGGGTGTTCGCCCTGTCGCTGCTGATCTGCCTGTTTCTGCCCTATCCCTACGAGCCGGGCGGCGCCTTCGTCATTCTGCCCACCGAGCAGCAGCAGGTGGCCAGCGACATCGGCGGCATCGTCACCGAGGTGCTGGTGGACGGCGGCGAGCGGGTCGAGGCGGGGCAGGTGCTGGCACGCCTGGCCACCGGCGACTACGAGGCCCAGGTGAAGATCGCCGAGGCGCGCATCGCCGAGGAGCAGGCCATAGTCGCCGAGCTGAAGGCGCGGCCGCGCCCGGAGGAGGTGGAGGTGGCCCGGCGCAACCTGGAGATGGCGCGGACCCAGGCCGAGTTCAGCCGGATCAACAACCAACGGCACCTCACCCTGCTGGCCAAGGGCGGGGTGTCCGAGCAGCAGGCCGACCAGGCGCGGCGCCAGTACGAGGTCGATCTGATGGCGATCCAGGTGGCCGAGGCCAACCTGGCCCTGGTGCGCAGCGGCGCCACGGCCGACACCATTGCCGCCGCCGAGGCCCAGGTGCAGCGCTGGCGCGGCGAGCGCGACCTGTTCCTGGCGAAGATCGAGCGCTCGCAGCTGCGCGCGCCGATGGACGGCAAGCTGATCACCCTGCTGCTCAAGCAGAAGGTCGGCAAGTTCCAGCCCCCGGGCGAGCCGTTCGCGGTGGTGGAGAAGGCCGAGCGGGTGTTCGCCGAGATCGAGGTGCCGGAGACCGAGATCGGTTACGTGCAGCCGGGTGCGGTGCTCAAGGTCAAGCCGCTGGCCTATTCCGAGCGCCTGTTCGACGGCACGGTGACGCAGATAGACGCCAACGTGATCGAGAAGACCGCCGGCAAGTACGTCAAGGTGCTGACAGTGATCGACAATCCGCGCGGCGAGCTGAAGTCGGGCATGACCGGCTACGCCAAGGTGGACGGCGAGACCCTGCCGGTGTGGAAGGCCTTCAGCCGGGCGATCTTCCGCTTCATCGACGTCGAACTGTGGTCGTGGATTCCGTGATGGTTCTCCCTCCGGGAGAGGGTTGGGGCGGCCCGCGAAGGGTGAGGGAAGGAACCGCGCAGTAGCCATGGCTCCCTCACCCCCTGCCCCTCTCCCGGAGGGAGAGGGGAGCTATGCGGGCACCTGCCTCCCGGATTGCATCCGGGCTGCGAATGAAAACACCGGCCGCAGCCGGTGTTTTTGCTCGAGGAGTCGCGGGCTCAGGCCCCCGGCGTCGGCAGCAGCTCTTTGAGCGGCCTGGCGTCGTCGGCCAGCTGAGCGTCGCTCACGGCGATGCCCTCGGCCACCAGGCGCTTGGCGGCGATGAAGTCCTGCGGGCGGTTCACCGTATCGGCGGCCAGCACCTTGTCGCCCTTGAGGTAGAAGGCGCTGAAGCTGTCGCTGGCCGGATCGCCGCGCAGCACCAGGCGCTCGAAGCCGTCGGACAGGCCGACCATCTTCAGCTTCAGCTCGTACTGGTCGGACCAGAACCAGGGCACCGAGGCGTAGGCCTTGAGCTTGCCGGCCATGTTCGCCGCGGCCACCCGCGACTGTTCCAGGGCGTTGGGCACCGACTCCAGGCGCAGGCGGCGGCCGAGCAGGTGGTTGGGGTGATTTGTGCAGTCGCCGGCGGCGAAGATATGCGGGTCGCTAGTCTGGGCGTGCTGATCGACCAGGATGCCGTTGTCCACCGCCAGCCCGGCCGCGGCGGCCAGTTCGGTATTGGGGATCAGGCCGATGCCGACCACCACCAGATCGGCCTCGATGCGCGCGCCGTCGGCGCAGAGCAGGGCGTCGACCCGCTCGCCGGCCAGCTCCAGGTCGACCACCTGCACGCCGGTGCGAATGTCCACCCCGGCCTCGCGATGCTTGCGCTCGTAGTAGGCCGACAGTTCGGCGGCGGTGACCCGCTGCAGCACCCGCGGCAGGGCTTCCAGCACCGTCACCTGGAGGCCCTGGGCGCTGGCCGAGGCCGCCACCTCCAGGCCGATGTAGCCGCCGCCGACTATCACCAGGCGCTTGCCCGGGGCCAGCTGGGCGCGGATGCGCTCGACGTCGGCCAGGGTACGCAGGTAGTGGAAGTTGGCGCAGCGCTCGGCGGCCGCGGCGTTGCCCAGGCTCAGTGGACGCGGACGGCCGCCGGTGGCCAGGGCCAGCTTGTCGTAGTTCAGGCTGCGCCCGTCGCTCAGCTCCAGGCGCCGGTTGGCGCGGTCGATGGCATTCACCCGCACGCCACCGATGAACTCCACGCCGGCCTTGTCGTAGGCCGCCTGCGGGCGTATCGCCAGGCTGCTCTTTTCCACGCTGCCGGCCAGGTAGGCCTTGGACAGCGGCGGGCGATGGTAGGGCAGGTGAGGTTCTTCGCCGAGCAGCAGGATGCGCCCCTCCCAGCCCTCGTTGCGCAGGGCGATGGCCAGTTCGCCGCCGGCATGGCCGGCGCCGACGATGATGGCGATGGAGGAGGCGGCGTCAGTCATGGGGAACCTCGGGAGCTTAGGGAGAACTGGCCGCTAGTGTAAGCATCCGCGCCGGCCAAGTCCCGGCCGAAGACGCCAAACGCCATGCAGGCGGCTAGTCCAGTTCCGCCAGCGGCAGGCCGGCGGCCTGCCAGGCGGCGAAGCCATCGATCAGGTGGCGGGCGTCCAGGCCCATGGCGCGCAGGGTGGCGGCGCAACCCTGGCTGATCTCGTGCCCGTGGGCGCAATAGAGGATCGCCGGGCGATCGCGCGGCACCTCGTCCTTCCAGGCGAACAGTGCCTGCGGGTCACGCCACTGGCTGCCGGCGATCTGCGCCGCCGCGCTTTGCCGGGCGGCGGCGCGGCGCACGTCGAGCAGGCTGAAGCAGCGGCCGGCGGCCTGCCATTCGGCCAGTTCGCGGATCGAGATGGGCGTCATGCGTGTCTCCTTCAGCGCAGCAGGTGCACGGCCAGGCCGACCAGGGCACAGCCCAGCAGCACCTCGATCACCCCGCGCTTGAAGCGCAGCAGGGCCAGGGCGGCGCCCAGGGCGATCAGCGCCGACGGCCAGTCGAAGCTGCCGGCGAAGCCCTGTGGCCAGAGCACGTGATAGGCGAAGAATAGCGCCAGGTTGACGATCACCCCGACCACTGCGGCGGTGATCGCGGTCAGCGGCGCGGTGAACTTCAGCTCGTTGTGGGTGGACTCCACCAGCGGCCCGCCGATCAGGATGAACAGGAACGACGGCAGGAAGGTGAACCAGGTGACCAGGCAGGCGGCCAGGGCCCCGGCCAGGAATGCCTGGTCGGCGCCGAACACCTGCTGCACGTAGGCGCCGACGAAGCCGACGAAGGCCACCACCATGATCAGCGGCCCGGGCGTTGTCTCGCCCAGCGCCAGGCCGTCGATCATCTGCGTCGGCGTCAGCCAGCCGAAGTGGCCCACCGCGCCCTGGTAGACGTAGGGCAGCACCGCGTAGGCGCCGCCGAACGTCAGCAGGGCGGCCTTGGTGAAGAACCAGCTCATCTGGGTCAGGGTGCCTTCCCAGCCGAACAGGGCGGTCAGCGTGGCCATCGGCAACACCCACAGCGCGGCGCCGATGGCCAGCAGCAGGAACACGCGCGAGCCGCGAAAGCGCGCGTGCTCCGGCGGCGGGGTGTCGTCGTCGATCAGCGCCGGACCGTAGGACTGCTTGGCCGCGCCGTGGCCGCCGCCGACGCTGAAGTACTGCGGCGCCAGGCGTCCGCCCAGGTAGCCGATCAGGGCGGCGCCCAGCACGATCAGCGGGAAGGGCAGATTGAGGGCGAAGATGGCCACGAAGGAGGCGCCGGCGATGCCCCACAGCCAGTTGTTCTTCAGCGCGCGGGAGCCGATGCGATGCGCCGCCTGCAGCACTATGGCGGTCACCGCTGGCTTGATGCCGTAGAACAGGCCGGCCACCAGCGGCACGTCGCCGAAGGCGATATACAGCCAGGACAGGGCGATCAGGATGAACAGCGACGGCAGCACGAACAGCGCTCCGGCGATCACCCCGCCCCAGCTGCGGTGCAGCAGCCAGCCGATATAGGTGGCCAGCTGCTGGGCCTCCGGGCCGGGCAGCAACATGCAGTAGTTGAGCGCATGCAGGAAGCGTCTTTCGGAGATCCAGCGGCGTCGCTCGACCAGCTCCTGGTGCATGATGGCGATCTGTCCGGCCGGGCCGCCGAAGCTGATGAAGCCGAGCTTGAGCCAGAACAGCAGGGCCTGCAGAAAACTGGCGGGCTGGGCCGGTGCCAGCGGCAGCGTGGTTTCGCTCATCGAGGCTTCCTTAATGTGGCGAAGGCGGAGGACGGGGCATCATATCCCGGCGATTGTGGCATGCCGAACACGGGCACCGCGATTGATCGGGGCAGGTCCGAGCGGGCTTTCCTATAGTGTGAGAGAGATAACGGAGCCGACGCAGGGGCGCTCATGGGTGGTGACGTAAAGGCGCAAGGGCGCAGACTGCAGCGTTGGCAGACGCTGGCCCTGCTGCCTCTGGCGCGGGCCTTCGTGGTGCTGGTCTGCGCATCGTTGCTGGCCACCGACGGCTGGATGATTTGGAACGCTCGCCAGGTGCAACTGCGCGAGGCCGAGATCGAGACCTCCAACCTGGCCTCGGCGCTGGCCCGCCAGGCCAGCGACACGCTGCGCAGGGCCGATACCGTGCTGCTCGATCTGGTCGAGCGGCTGCAGGTGGACGGTGCCGGCCCCGCGCAGCTGCAGCGCCTACAGCACCTGATGCGTCAGCACGTCTACGCGCAGGCCGAGCTGCACGGGCTGTTCGCCTACGACCGCGACGGCAACTGGCTGGTCAACTCCTTCGGCGAGCTGCCGCTGGGGGCCAACAATGCCGACCGCGAGTATTTCCGTTATCACCGCGACTTTCCCGAGGACCATGACGCTCACGTCGGGCATCCGATTCGCAGCCGCACCACCGGCGACTGGATCATCCCGCTGTCACGGCGCCTGGAAGACGCCCAGGGCGAATTCGCCGGGGTGGCGCTGGCGACCATCTCCATCGACGACCTGCGGCAGTTCTATGCCACCTTCGACGTGCGCGAGCATGGCTCCATCGGCCTGGTGCTGAACGACGGCACCCTCATGCTGCGCATGCCCTTTGACGAGCGCCACATAGGCACCAACGTCAAGAGCGGCCAGGTCTTCAGTGACCTGCTGCCGCACAGCCCGGTGGGCAGCGCCCGGCTGCCCTCGCCGCTGGACGGCGTGGAGCGCCAGCTCAGCTATCGGCAGATCCAGGGTTACCCGCTGGTGGCGGTCACCGCCCTGGCGGTGGACGATATTCTCGCCGGCTGGCGCGCCGACAGCGCCCGTCAGCTGCTGGTGCTGGTCCCGCTGGTGACGCTATTGGCCCTGTTCGGCCATTACCTGATACGGCAGATCGAGCAGGGGCAGCGTACCGAGGTGGAGCTGCGCGCTACCCGCGATGCCCTGCGTGCCTTCAACCAGCGCCTGGAGAAGCAGGCCCTGGAAGACGAGCTGACCAAGCTGGCCAACCGCCGTCGCTTCATCCGCGCCCTGAGCGATGAGTTCTCCCGTGCCGCGCGCAGCCGCAAGCCATTGGCGTTGGTGTTGTTCGACGTGGACTACTTCAAGCAGTACAACGACATCTATGGCCACTCCGCCGGCGACGAGTGCCTGCGTGCGGTCGCCGAGACCATTCGCGGCGGGCAGAAGCGTCCGGCCGACCTGGCCGTGCGTTACGGCGGCGAGGAGTTCTGCCTGCTACTGCCGGAGACCGACGCCCAGGGCGCCATGCAGGTGGCCGAACAGGTACGGACTCAGCTGGAGCAACTGGCCCTGGCACATGCCGGCTCGCCCCTGCGGCGCCTGAGCCTGAGCGCCGGGGTGCATGTCTGCCTGGCGCAGCCCGGCGCGCCCGAGGACGGGCCGGAGCGGCTGATCCAGGGCGCCGACAAGGCGCTCTACGCGGCCAAGGCCGGCGGTCGCGACCGCGTCGTGCTGTTCGACGAGCGGGTCGAGCAGCTGATCGGCTGAGCCTCGCTCAGGCCAGTGCCCGAGCGGCGGCAGCGCGGGCGTGCAGCAGGCAGGTATCGAACAGCGGCACCTCGGCATCCTCGGCGCGCAGCAGCAGGCCGATCTCGGTGCAGCCGAGCACCACGCCTTCGGCGCCGCGTGCGACCAGATTAGCCACCACCTGGCGGTAGGCCTGGCGCGACTCCTCCCGTACCCGGCCCTGGCACAGCTCTTCATAGATGATGCGATGGATCAGCAGGCGTTCGTCCTGTTCCGGGATCAGCACCTGCAGGCCGTGCCGTTGCAGGCGTTCGCGATAGAAGTCCTGCTCCATGGTGAAGCGGGTGCCGAGTAGGGCGACCCGGCTCAGGCTGGCGGCCCGCACGGCGGCCGCGGTCGGCTCGGCGATATGCAGCAGGGGCAGGTCGCTGGCCGCGGCGATGGCGTCGGCCACCTTGTGCATGGTGTTGGTGGCCAGCACCAGGAAGTCCGCCCCGGCGCGCTGCAGGGCCTGGGCCGCCTCGCCCAGCAGTTCGCCGGCGCGCTGCCAGTCGCCCTCGCGCTGCAGGGTCTCGATGGCCTGGAAGTCGAGGCTGTACAGCACCAGCCTGGCCGAGTGCAGGCCGCCCAGGCGCTCGCGCACCGCCTCGTTGATATGTCGGTAGTAGGGCAGGGTGGATTCCCAGCTCATGCCGCCGATCAGGCCGATGGTCTTCATAGTCGGGCTCCGTGAATGTCCGGGGCCTATCCTGCGCCGCCGCGGCCAGGTTCGTCAGCTACAGCGCCGCGCGGATCGACCCTTACAGATGGCGGGTCTCGGCGGGTGCCTCCATCCAGTTGTCGTGCAGGCCGTCGAAGAAGGTGACCGGCGCGGCCAGCAGCTCGGCCGGGGCGAGGTCGTCCAGGCAGGCCAGGTTGATCGAGACGAAGGCGCCGCCGATCTCCGCCACCTCGCCACGGCTGAAGGGGCGCATGCCGCAGTGCCGGCAGAACAGGTGCTCGACCCTGTGGCTGGAGAACTGGTAGCGGCTCAGCTCCTGCTCGCCGGCCAGCACCTGCAGCGCCTCGGGCTTGGTCATCTTGCCCCAGAAGCGCGCCTTGCCGCAGAAACTGCAGTTGCACTTGCCGGTGCCCGTGGCGAGGTCGAGTCGCGCGCTGAAACGCACGCGCTGGCAGTGGCAGCTGCCGTGATAGGTCTTGAGCATCTGGAGTCCTCCCTGTGCGATGTGCTCGCCCACAGCCTAGCCGGCACGGACGAGCGGGGCGGCGTTTTTCTCCGTACTGAGGAATAATGCGCGGCCTGTTCAGCATGCCTGCCACCATGTCCTCGCGCCCCCTCAACGTTCGCCCCAGCTTCCTGCACCTGCCGCCCGGCACCTGGGCCACGGTGCTCGACTGCCTGTGCGCGCGCTTCCCGCAGATCCCCCGCGAGACCTGGCTGGCGCGCATGGCCCGGGGCCTGGTGCAGGACGCCGAGGGCCGGCCGCTGGGCCCGGCCACGCCCTACCGCGAGGCGCTGCGGGTGCAGTACTTCCGCGAGGTGGAGAACGAGCGCGAGATTCCCTTCCAGGCCCGGATACTGCACCTCGACGAGCACCTGCTGGTGGCCGACAAGCCGCACTTCCTGCCGGTGATGCCGGCCGGCGACTACGCCGAGGAGACCCTGCTCACCCGCCTGGTGCAGGAGACCGGCAACCCGCAGCTGGCGCCGCTGCACCGCATCGACCGGCACACCGCCGGGCTGGTGCTGTTCTCCACCGTCCCGCAGAGCCGTGGCGCCTACCAGGCGCTGTTCCGTGAGCGGCGCATCGACAAGCGCTACCAGGCCATCGCCCCGGCCCTGCCGCAGTACGAGTTTCCGCTGCGCCATCGCTCGCGGCTGGACAAGGGCGAACCCTTCTTCCGCATGCGCGAAGTGGCGGGCGAGGCGAACAGCGAGACCCTGCTGGAGGTGATCGAGCGGCGCGGTGAGCTGTGGCGCTACCGCCTGTTCCCGGTGACCGGCAAGCAGCACCAGCTGCGCGTGCACATGGCGGCGCTGGGCGCGCCGATTCTCAACGACAGCTTCTACCCGGAGCTGCGCGACGAGAAGGGCGTCGACGACTTCACCCGGCCGCTCAAGCTGTTGGCCCACAGCCTGGCCTTCGCCGACCCGCTGAGTGGCGAGCCGCGGCGCTTCGAGAGCCGTATCGAGCTGGATTGGTAGTCACTATCGCTGAGCCACACAGCTGTCGTCACCTACTTGCAGTGGCGCGCCACTCAATGAGTCGTGGCTCTCCAGAACACTCAGGCGCCATTCGCCGAGTTCAAGGGTGCCGGCTTCTCTAGGTTTGATGGTGCGCGTCTTTAACTGCCAGGACACATCCTCGGCCGACAAACTAATGGCCGAGGGGTAGAGCGCATAGAGTGTCTGGCCGATCCAGGGGCCACTGTGCGAGGGGCGATAATCCTTCTGCACCAGTATGTCGACTTCCTCCTCGGCGTAAGCGACCTGGCAGCGAGCTTGCTTGGCGGCACGAAGCTGTTCCAGCAACTTGCTCTGTCTGGCGGGTGTGCTGTCCAGTTCGGCGGCCTGGTAATACGCATAGATGCTGCCACTGCGGCAGTAGTAGCGGTCGTTGTAGGAGACCAGCCCCGCGGCCTCGCAGACCAGACCTTGGTTGAACCAGGCATTGGCGAGTTGTTTGGCATCCTGGCTGCTGTCGATCAGTTGCTGGCCGGCTTCCAGTGCAGGGCCGATATCCCCCAGCTTATAAGCCACCAGCGACAAGTTGCCGAGTATGCGCGCGTCCGTCGGCGAGGCCTCGCGGGCCAGCAGCAGTGCCCTGTAGGCGGGCACCAGCCGTCCTTCGGCATAGTCCTTCTCTGCTTGCAGGGTCAGTTGTCTGGCGTATTGCTGTACTTGTTCGGCCGTGGGTACTTGCAGGGCCTGCGCCAGAGCCCTGACTCGGTCGGGCGGAATATGCGGATTGGGTTCCTGGGCGCCGCTTGCGCTATGGCGTTTGAGCCACTCCAGCGCCGTTCCGGTGCGACCCTTCTGGTAGGCCTTGCTGATGCTGCGGATAAAAGGTGCCGCGCCACTGCGTAGCAGTAGTTCGATCAGTTCCGGCGAGGCATAGCGGGCCGCGTAGTGCAGGGCAGTCATCTTGCTGGTTTGCAGGGTGTAGGAGCAGGTGTCGTCGGGCCAGATCGTCATGGCGTTGGCATCCGCTCCGGCGGCCAAGAGGAGTCGTGCGGTTTCCAGCTGGTTGTGTTGGGCGCTATACATCAGCGGCGTCTTGCCGAAGGGGTTGCGCTGATTGGGATCGGCCCCCCGCTCCAGCAAGAACTGCATGGCCTGGGGATGCTCGATAGCGATACTGAGATCACTCAGTGGCCCGCCGACCTGGTGGATATCGTCGATGGGGCGACCCTCCAGAATGGCCTGACGCAGCGCCCGTTCGCTGGCGGGAAACGGATCGTAGCCACTGCTGGGAAAGGCCAGGGCATTGCCTACGGCAGCCTGCAGGGTTGCCTGGGCGATGCTCTCGGACTGCTCGGGAGACCAGTGAAAGGCCTTGCTATAGAAGTGGGCGAGCGTCGGCTGGGCCCTTTCCAGAGCCTGGCGGTAGCTCCTCACGGCCTGGAACTCGCTCAGTCCGGTCAGCGCCCACTTCTCCAGGGCTGCACTATCGACCTGGAAGTCCTGTTGCGGATCGCCGAACCGATCGGCTCTGGCATAGAGCATCCAGGGGCGGTAGAGCGCCAGCCATAGATCCTCGGGAAGTCCAGAGGCGCGTCGGTCGCCTGAGCGCAGCGACCCGCAGCTACCATAACCGCGGGCAAGCCCGCCCATGGCCCTGCCCAGCTCGTCCATGGCTTGCCTGGCCGTCACGAGTTCGGCAGACGCTGGGGGACTGTTGCGGTGTGGCGCCGTCGCTATCTGGCATACCAGCGTCCAGTTGTGGTCGGCATCGAGTTCGTGCAGGAACAGGCTGTGGTCGGGTGCACCGGGTGCACTGTCGTCGCTGAGCACCAGAGGCTGCTGGCTTTCGTCGACGAACAAGCGGGGCATGCGGCTGCTGCGCTGGGGAGCCTGGTCGAGTTGTGCGGCAGTCACTTCGGGGTGGTAGGCGAGGGGCTGCCTGCTGGCAACTATCTGGTACTGCTCACAGCCGCCACCGCAGCCAGGGTGGGTATAGATGCCGAAGTGGCTTTGGCTGCCATTTGCGTGCTGCTGGCTGAACTCCCTGGGAGGTACCTCGCGCAAGCCGTTTGGCTCCAGGGCTTCCAGCAGAGGCCTGGAGCCGACGAAGGCCTCTCGGGCCGCCTGCAATAGCTCCGTGCAGATGGGCGCGTGGCTTTCTTGCAGGGTGGGCTGGAACCAGGTCCGGCCCAAGGGCGGGATATCGGCAGTGGCAGCAAGGCCGAGGGATGAAAGCAGGGTTAGAAGGCCACCGAGCAGCAGTCGAGTCATCGGGCATCCTTGTCATGAACTCCGGGCCGCCAGCCTAGCCTGCTCTGTCGGGATGCTCCAGAGGTTCAGCCCGCCGCCCGTAACCTAGCCAGGTCACGGATAGGCGGAGCACCAAACAGACGGCTGTACTCGCGGCTGAACTGCGAGGGGCTCTCGTAGCCGACCTTGTAGCCGGCGCTGGTCCTCCAGACTCTGTTCGTGGCGGCTGTCGGACATGCTGTCGCTCCTCATCGGGTGTCCGCAGCTTAGTCCGGAAGATGCGGGAAGTCCCCCGGTGTGGGGCAGGTTCGGCAGAATTAGGCAAGTGTCCGGCAGCTCTGTGCAGCTGGCTCAGTGGACGAACTCGCGGCACAGCCGCTGGTAACGGTTGTCGTGGCTCAGGCTACGCGCCAGTGGCACCTCGACTATCGGCTCGGCCCAGGTCGTACATCCGGATGTGTGCCAGTTCGATATAGGAAGCGTGCATTCCGCCGTGAGACAGGCCGCGCAGGTTGCCATCATGCATGCCGGCCTATGGGGGTAGATCTGCACGTCCGCGCCGGATGCCGGAAGCGTGGCGAACAGCCGCAGGTGTCTCAGGAGCGATCCCGGCGATGGGGCCCTGGCCGTTGGTGCAACTCGAGAGGGAGTCTGAAACGGGCGGGCGTTGTTACCCGCCCCGAAAGAGAGGGTTCAGGCGAGGCTGCCGGCATTCTCAAGCTGCGGGACTGCTTCGCCGGGGAGCTTGTTCTGGGTGGCCGCGAAAAACATCAGGGCCATGATGATGTCCGACGCGAGCCCGAGCAGCAGTGCCAGGTCGGACAGCAGTATCGTGGCGTTCAGCAGCCCGGTTGCACCCACCAGATAGGCATAGGCCTTGGCATAGCTGACATCCACCACCTTGGCATTGATGATGCGGAACGCCACCACCAGCATGAGAATGCCCCACAGGATGGATGGGATCATGGCGGCCAGCATGGTCACGATCGAGGAGAACGGGTCGAGGAAGCCCATGGCTATACCGGCGATAGGGACCAGCGCCCCGGTGGCAATGATGAAGCCGAACAGAATCTTCTGCTGGCCCAGGCCGAGGTGCTGCTCCAGGTAGCTCCTGAGATAGAGCATGAGCAGCACGAACACCGTCCCGCTGATGAGCTGGGTGACAGCGCTGGCCAGGCCCAGAGCGGCGCTCTCGGTGAACATGTCGATGAACATGAGGATCATGCTGGGGATGGCGATCACCGCCGATACGATGGCCAGGCCACCCGCGATCTTGTAGTTGCGAAACATGCAAAGTCCCTTGTGTTGGTTGTGGCGCAGTCGACTGCGCTTCGGATAGCTGATTTCCCTATCGTTCCCACCGCTGCCCGAGCAGAGGACGGGGCCGCAGAGCGGCTCGACGCTACTGATTTGCCATCATCTTGTCCAGCCTGGTTCTTTGCAGGATCGGGCAAGCCGTCGGCAGTATCCGGCTAACGCCGGCCATACCGGCGCGCGCAATCTGTGTCTCGTCCCGGCGCCAACCGCGCGCCGCTTGCCGAGGAAACAGTCATGTCGCAGATCGCAGAGAAAGTCGTAGTCATCACCGGTGCCAGCGGCGGTATCGGCGAAGCCAGCGCCCGCTTGCTGGCCGGGCAGGGGGCTCATGTGGTGCTCGGCGCCCGCCGTGGCGAGCGTCTGGAGGCGCTGGCCGGCGAGATTCGCAACCAGGGCGGCAGCGCCGAGTACCGCGTCACCGACGTGGCCCGCGAGGAGGATGTGCGGGCTCTGGTGGCGCTGGCCCTGGAGCGCTTCGGTCGGGTCGATGTGCTGGTCAACAATGCCGGGGTGATGCCGCTGTCGCCCCTGGCGGCGCTCAAGCTCGACGAATGGAACCGCATGATCGACGTCAACATCCGCGGCGTGCTGCATGGCATCGCCGCAGTGCTGCCGCACATGCAGGCCCGGCGCGCCGGGCAGATAGTCAACGTCGCCTCCATCGGTGCCTACAAGCCCATCGCCACGGGCGCCGTGTACTGCGCCAGCAAGGCCGCGGTGGTGTCGCTGTCCGAGGCGCTGCGCCAGGAGGTCGGTGCCGATATTCGCGTCACAGTGGTGTCGCCAGGCGTCACCGAGTCGGACCTGGCCGAGACCATCAGCGACGGCGAGACCCTGGCGATGATCCGTGAGTTTCGCCGCGACGCCATCCCGGCCGGCGCCATTGCCGAGGCCATCGCCTACGCCATCGGCCAGCCGGCCAGGGTGGATGTCAGCGAACTGGTGGTGCGGCCCACCTCCAGCACCTACTGATCTGCTTCCGCAGGCGGGAGAACGAGATGAACCAAGAGATCGTCAGCCTGGCCCGCTTCCAGGCCCGTGAAGGTGCCGGCGAGGAGCTCGGCCTGCGCCTGTGTGAATTGCTGCTGCGCGCCCGCCGCGATCCAAGCTGCCGCGAGTGCGAGCTGTGCCACGTGCAGGCCGAGGAGTGGCAGCTGCGCGGGTGCTGGGATTCCGAGCAGGCGCTGGAGGCACATCTGCGCCTGCCGCACATGCAACTGCTCGGACGCCTGGTGGAGAACGGCCTGATCCGCCACATGGAACTGTGCGTGGAGGCCCTGCCGGTGTGGCCGGGGCAGGTGCTCAGCCGCAGCTCAGGCGGATGATGCTGTCGGCGTCGTCGATGTCGATGTTCAGCCGCTGCGGGTTGTAGTCCATGGTCACCGACTGGTTCGGGTGCACCACCCGCAGCTGCGCCGCGCCCGACAGCTTGCGGGCCTGCTCGGCCAGCTCGGTGGTGATGCGCTGCTCCACCAGGTGTTGCACCGGTTCGGCGTCGCAGCGGCCGTCGCCTTCGGCACCTGGAGCCTGCGGCTGCGGGCTGGAGGCGCAACCACCCAATAGCGCGAGGGCGAGCAGGGCGGGCAGTGGCGGGAATCGATTCATGGTCTGCGTCCTTGTCTGAAACAGGCCTTCACCGTGCCACCGTCCGCCCGCGCAGGCAACCGCCGTGCTCAGAGCACGCGGTAGACCTGCCCGGTCTGCCGGCCTTCCGCGCTCTTGGCATAGGCCAGCGCCACGGTGGCCGCCGGCACCGGCTTGAAGCCGCGGAAGTAGGCGCCGTAGGCCGGCAGCGATTCCTTGAGGATGGTAGGGCTCACGCCGTTGATGCGCAGGCCGCGCGGCAGCTCGATGGCGGCGGCACGGACGAAGCCGTCGAGGGCGGCGTTGACCGTGCTCACCGCCGCGCCGAAGCGGATCGGGTCTTCGCTGAGGATGCCCGAGGTGAGGGTGAAGGAGGCGCCGTCGTTGGCGAACTCGCTGCCGATCAACACCAGGTTGATCTGGCCCATCAGCTTGTCGTCCAGGCCGACGGCGAATTCCTTGGGACCGAGCTCCTCCAGCGGGCCGAAGTGGGCATTGCCGGCGGCGCTGATCAGGGCGTCGAACGGGCCGACCCGTTCGAACAGGCGGCGGATCGAGGCTGGGTCGGTGATGTCGACCTGCAGGTCGCCACTGCTGCGGCCGACGCGGACGATCTCATGGCGTTCCTGGAGTTCGCGGTCGATGGCCTTACCGATGGTGCCGCTGGCGCCGACGAGGATGATCTTCATGGGGTGACTCCGTGCTGGTGGGTGATGGGGCCAGCTTAGGACTTCATTCGTTGCCAATAATCCGGGCAATGTGAAACATTTGGTTCTCATATGGAAACAATGAGCGCCGTACTATGAGCGAACTGGAAGACCTGGCCGCCTTCGCCCTGCTGCTGGAGTGCGGCAGCTTCACCGCCGCCGCCGAACGCCTGGGCTGCAGCAAGGGCCAGCTGTCCAAGCGCATCAGCGCGCTGGAGCGCAGCCTCGGCAGTCAGTTGCTGCACCGCACCACCCGGCGCCTGCACCTGACCGCCGCCGGCGCCGCCCTGTTGCCCGAGGCCCAGGCGCTGCAGGCCCAGGCCCAGCACGCGCGCCAGGTGGTGCGCAGCCTGCAGGAGGAGGTCGCCGGCACGGTGCGCCTGAGCGTGCCGGTGTCGCTCGGCGAGACCTTCTTCGATGCGCTGCTGCTGGACTTCGCCCGCCAGTACCCCAAGGTCCGGGTCGAGCTGGATCTGGCCAACGTCTTCCGCGATCTGCAGGCTGAGGGCTTCGATCTGGCCATCCGCTCCGGCGTGCGTCCGGACGAGCGGCTGGTGGCGCGTCCTCTGTTCGCCCTGCAGGAGATCACCTGCGCGGCGCCGGCCTACCTGGCACGCCACCCGGCGCCGCAGGTGCCGGCCGAGCTGGCTGCGCACCAGTGCCTGCTCAACACTCACTACAGCGGCTTCGAGGAATGGCTGTACCACCGTCAACACCAGCTGGAGCGGGTGCGGGTCTCCGGGCAACTGGCCAGCAACCACTACAGCCTGTTGAAGAAGGCGGCGCTGAGCGGCGCCGGGGTGGCCCGCCTGCCGTCCTACATGGTTCAGGAGGAGCTGGCCGACGGCCGCCTGTTGTGGCTGCTGCGCGACTACCAGACGCGCAGCACCCCGGTGTTCCTGGTGCACCCCTGGCAGGGCAGCCTGCCGCGCCGCACCCAGGCCCTGGCGGACTACCTGCTGGGCTGGTTCGAGCGCAGCCGGCTGCTGCTGGATGGGGTGCGCTAAGAGCCTGTTCAGAGTCTCGCGAGCTAGAGCCAAGCTAGGCAAAAACAGGCGAGGAAGCGCAGTTTACGAGTGGTAAATGAGCATTCCGAGCCTGTTTTTAACAACGCATGGCCGACGCGCAGCAGACTTTGAGCAGGTTCTAACCGCGCGCGGCCATCCAGCGCTTGTACTGACGGGTGCGCCGGGCGGTCTTCAACTGCTCGGCGATCAGCGCGCGCAGTGGCGAAACGCCGGGGTGGGTGCGCCCGCCCAGGCTGAGGCGGCGCAGCTGGAACTTCACCGCCGCCATGTAGGCCAGCGAGGCCAGGGCCTTGCGCTTCCAGCGGATCGGCGCCAGCTCGGCGCTGCTGTCCTGTCCGGCCTGCCACTGGCGCGGCAGCGCCGGCTCGATGGCCAGGGCGGTGGCGATGCCGGCCATGGCCAGGCCGCTGTCGAGCACCCGCTGCACCACCGGCAAACGGCGGATGCCGCCGGTGACCATCAGCGGCATGCGCGCCACCTGGGCGATCTCGCCGGCGAATTCGAGGAAGTAGGCCTCGCGGGCCAGGGTGCGGCCGTCGCGGGCATCGCCCTGCATGGCCGGCGCCTCGTAGCTGCCGCCGGACAACTCGACCAGGTCGACGTCCAGCTCGCCGAGCATCTGCACCACGCGCTTGGCGTCGGCGGCATCGAAGCCGCCGCGCTGGAAGTCCGCCGAGTTGAGCTTGACCGCCACGCAGAAGCCCGGCGCAACCCGCGCGCGCACCGCCTTGACCACCTCCAGCAGCAGGCGCGCGCGGTTCTCCAGCGGGCCGCCCCAGGAGTCGTCGCGCCTGTTGCTCAGCGGCGAGAGGAACTGGCTGAGCAGGTAGCCGTGCGCGGCGTGGATCTGCACTCCGGTGAAGCCGGCGCGCTCGGCCAGCTCGGCGCTATGGGCGAAGCGCTGGATCAACGCGCCGATCTCCGCGTCGTCCATGGCCTTGGGCAGCGGGAACAGCTTGGAGAAGCCGCCCATGTCCAGCGCCACGGCCGAGGGCGCCACGGTCGGCTGGCCGAGGTTGGCCTGCATCTGCCGGCCGGGATGGTTGAGCTGCATCCAGAACTGCGCGCCCCGCGCGCGCCCGGCCTGGGCCCAGGCGCGGAACTTGTCCAGCTGGCGCTCGTCCTCCAGCACCACGCCGCCGGGGCCGGTCATGGCGCGGCGGTCGATCATCACGTTGCCGGTCAGCAGCAGGCCGGCGCCGCCTTCGGCCCAGGCCTGGTACAGGCGCAGCAGCGCGGCGGACGGTGCCTGCTCGGCGTCGGCCATGTTCTCTTCCATGGCGGCCTTGGCGATGCGGTTGGGAATCTGGCTGCCGTTGGGCAATTGCAGGGGCTGGAAAGGCGACATCTGAGGCTCTCCCGATGGACGATGCGCAGAGCCTAAGGTTAAAGTCAGCTTTAAGGTCAATAGCCGGAGAGCCGCACAATGAGAATCGGCGAACTGGCCAGGCGTTCGGGCCTGGCCGCCTCGCGCATCCGCTTCTACGAGGCCAGCGGGCTGATCGCCGCACAGCGCCAGGCCAACGGCTACCGGGTCTACCCGGAGCAGGCGCTGCAGATCCTCGGCGTGATCGCCTGTGCCCAGCAGGCCGGGTTCAGCCTGGAGGAGATCCGTCGCCTGCTGCCGGACCCGGTGGCGCAGAGCTGGCCGCACGACGAACTGCTCGCCGCGCTCAGGCGCAAGGTCGCCGAGATCGAGACGCTGCAGGCGCGCCTGGCGCAGAACCGCGAACACCTGCTGGCGATCATCGCCGGCATCGAGGACAAGCCCGAGGGCATGCTCTGCAGCGTCAACGCCGAGCGGATGCTGGCCGGCCTGCAGGAGCCTGGGCCTATACTCAGCTGAGGCGGGTCGCAGCGGCGCCATCTGCGCCCGTCGCGGGCGTCTGACATGGCGCGGGAGGCAGCGAGATGCGCTGGCTGCGCCTGTTGCTCGGCGTCCTGATCATGACGCTGGCCGCCTGTGCCAGCGACCCGGTGCGGGTCTCGTCGCAGACCTGGCGCCAGGTCGATGCGGAGATCGCCTGCGCCTCGCGCGCGGCCGAGGCGCAGGCCCGGCAGCATGCACTGGAGGCCATGGGCCGCTGGCTGGTGCTGGTGCAGCGGCAGACCGACGAAGAGTTCATCCCCTGGTTCTCCGGCTACTGGACCCAGCAGTGGCTCGGCCTGCGGGTGTCCTGGTATCGCCTCGGCAGCGACGACAGCGTGCAGCGCCTGGCCGCCTACCTGCAGGAGGAATACCAGGAGCAGGTGCTGGAGCCGGTGGCCGAGGACATTTCCCCCGAACGTATCCAGCGTGGCGCCACCAAGATCTATGTGCGTCAGCTGGACATGCGCCTGCAGGGCATTGCGGCCCGCCATGGCGTGCCACAGCGCCAGTTCGAGCGGCGCCTGCAGGCCCTGCCGGCCATCGCTGGCACGCCCGGTGCATCGCTCCATCAACTGCTCCGCGCCGACCCGCTGGAACGCCTGCCGGCCTATGCGGCGCTGCTCGAACGGGTGCGGCCGGTGCCCGGCGGCGACTGGTCCAGCGACCCCGGCATTTCCCTGGTGGCCCAGCGCACCAGCGAGCGCCTGATCGGCGAGATGGCTGCCGGCGGCGCGGCCAGCGCGATTGGCGCGGCGGTCGGCGGCGCGGCCGGCACGGCGCTGTCGTTGGGCGTGGGACTGTTCACCGCCATCGTCCGTTCCAACGACCGGCCGCGCAGCGAAGCGCAGTTGCGCCTGAGCCTGCAGGCGACCCTGGAGCAGGAGTCCCAGGCCCTGCTGCGCAGCCGCGAGCGCGGCGTGCTGGCGGGTGTCTGGCAGCTGTCCGGGCAGATCGAGCGGAGCCTGGGGCGGCCGTTCGACTATCGCCCCTGAGCGCGATTGTTTAGCTGCTAGCTAACTGAAGGTGTAAAGAATCGAATTTAACCGCGCCTGGCCAGCGTGCGAGGCTGCCGAGCCATGAATCCTTCACGGCCCATGACCCCCGCCCCAGAGAGCCCCCTCCGGGCTCGCTTCGGCCTCGCTGCGCTGCCTTCGCGCAATCCGCTGCTGGCCTTCTGGGCCCTCTGGCACTGCCGCCATGCGCGGCCACCGGACGTCCTCCCCGCCTCCTGAACGACAGGCCCGCGCTGCCCGGTTGCCGATCGGGCCCCGCCGCCGGGCAACGGCTAGGCTCAGGCTTGGCACAGGTCTGGTCGCGTTGCACGCCAGGGCCGCACGAATGCCGCCGCTTCCAGTCTCGACTGGCCCACCTTTCCCCAGCCCGGACGCAGCCCGGGTGAAAGCTCCGACAGAACAAGAACAGACGGCGCGCCATGCGCGGGCCGGCCACAGAGGAAACAACGATGAACATCGCCACCCAGCCCGTGGTCCCCGCCGCCGAACGGGCCAAGTCCTACTACAGCGCCACGCTCAACGAAGAAACCCACTACCCCAGCCTGCAAGGCCAGGTCAGTGTCGACGTGGCCATCATCGGCGGCGGTTTCACCGGCGTGGCTACGGCGGTGGAGCTGGCCGAGCGCGGCCTCAAGGTGGCCATAGTCGAGACCCACAAGATCGGCTGGGGCGCCACCGGGCGCAACGGCGGCCAGGTCACCGGCAGCCTCTCCGGCGACGCGGCCATGCGCAAGCAGATGCGCAACACCCTGGGCGAGGAAGTCGACGACTTCATCTGGCACCTGCGCTGGCGCGGCCACGAGATCATCAAGAACCGCGTGGCCAAGTACGGCATCCAGTGCGACCTCAGGCACGGCCACCTGCATGCGGCGATGAAACCGGCGCATATGGACGAGCTGCGCGCTTCCCATGCCGAGGCCGTCGAGCGCGGCATGGGTGACGAGGTCAGCCTGCTCGACGCCGAAGGCGTGCGCAGCCACCTGGCGACGGACATCTATCTGGGCGCAATCAAGAACACCCGCAACATGCACCTGCACCCGCTGAACCTGTGCATCGGCGAGGCCAAGGCCGCCGAGAGCCTGGGCGCGCTGATCTTCGAGCATTCCGAGGTGCTGGATATCGTCCACGGCGCCAACCCGGCGGTGATCACCGCGGGCGGGCGCATCGACGCCAAGCAGGTGCTGCTGGCCGGCGACGTCTACCACAAGCTGGCGCGCAAGCAGCTCAAGGGCATGATCTTCCCGGCCATGGGCGGCATCGTCACCACCGAGCCGCTGGGCGAGCTGGCCAAGGAGCTCAACCCGCAGACCCTGGCCGTCTACGACTGCCGCTTCGTGCTCGACTACTACCGCATGACCGCCGACGGCCGCCTGCTGTTCGGCGGCGGCGCCAACTACTCGGGCCGCGACTCGCGCGATATCGCCGGCGAACTGCGCCCGTGCATCGAGCGCACCTTCCCGCAGCTCAAGGGCGTGCAGATCGACTTCCAGTGGAGCTGCGCCATGGGCATAGTCATGAACCGCATCCCGCAGCTGGGCAAGCTGTCGAGCAACGTCTGGTACTGCCAGGGCTACTCCGGCCACGGCATCGCCACCACCCACATCATGGGCGAGATCATGGCCAACGCCCTGACCGGCACCCTCGGCCACTACGACACCTTCGCCGCCTGCAAGCACATCAAGGTGCCGATGGGCGACGTGTTCGGCAACCCGATGCTGGCCGCCGGCATGTGGTACTACCAGATGATGGAGAAGCTGCGCTGAGGCCCAGCCCGGCTGTGCTGCTCTGCGTTCATGGAGTCGGGCGCGTTTAAGAATGCTCGGCGAGTGTTGTTAAACGCCGTCCTCGGCAGGCAGAGAGGACGGATGGTGTTTGCTGGAGGAGGAGACGAAATGTCCGCCTCTGGCCAGAGCCAGAAGACTCAAGCGTTCCGCACTATTTCGTCCCAGGCTGTGGGCGTCGGGAAAAGCTCCCCGAGAAAGTCAACAAAGGCTTTGACATTGGGGCTGCCTCGCCGACTCTCCGGCCACAACGCCGTGATAGAAGAACGGTTCACCGCAAACTCAGGAAAGAGCGGTTTTAATTCCCCACGGCTCACATAGGGCGCCGCTACATAAGTGGGCGAAATGCCGATTCCTCCACCCGCTGCGACTACTGCAGCAACGGCATCGCTGGCATCGATGACGATGGCCGAGTCCGGCACCAGTTCGACCACCTTCCCTTCTACGTTGAACGGCCAACGCAATGCCATGCCCGAACTCTGATAGCGAAAGTTCACGCAGTCGTGGTGTGCCAGATCGCTGAGTTGCAGCGGCGGGCCACGTCTAGCCAAGTAGGCGGGAGACGCGAAAGCGGCGATCCGATGGGGCCCCAGGGTTTTCGAGATCAGCCGCGAATCCGCCAGATTGCCCACGCGTATCGCTACGTCGATGCCCTGCTCGATGATGTCCGCATACTGATCGCCCAGGCGCAGATCGATGGCAAGCTTCGGGTAACGCTCGCGAAACCTGGGAATGGCCGGCGCCAGGATGTTCAGGCCGATAGGCGGCGGTGCGGTGACCTTCAATGTGCCAGAGGGCTCGGCCCGAGAGGCGGCAGCGGCCTGATCGATATCCTCCACCTCGCGCAGAATGCGCAATGCCCGCTCGTACAAATCCCGTCCTTCCGGCGTCAGGGAGAGCGAGCGGGTAGTTCGGCTGAACAGCTTTAGCTGGAAGTGCTGTTCAAGGCGCTGCACGCTTTTGCTGATAGCTGACGGTGAGACGGACAAGTCGCGTGCTGCGGCGCTGTAGCTGCCCAGGGAGGCGGCGCGGGCAAAGGCGATAAGACCGGTGAGGCGGTCCAATCCAATTTGTTCCTTCATGGCATTAGTAAAACGACTTGCCCCATAATTATCAACCTAGATTCAAGTCATTAGCCTTTCTCCCACCGACGCCATCCTGGCGTTCAAGGAGATGGACCATGACTGCTATACCCGCTCTCAACCAGGCTTTGTCCGCCAATCTGCATGGCCGCACAGTGGTGATTTTCGGTGGCACTTCCGGCATCGGTCTGGCTGCAGCCATTCAAGCGAAGGCCGCCGGCGCACAGGTGACCGTGATCGGCTCCGATGCCAGTCGAGCCGAGCAGGCCGCCCGCGACAACGGTCTGGACGCCTGGCGCGCCGCCGACGTGACCGACAGTCAGGCCATCCATGCCGCCCTGGCGGATATTCCACAGGTAGACCACTTGGTTCTGCTGGCCGGCAGCTATGTGGTGGGCAAGGTACTGGACGCTGAGATCGGTCTGCTGCGCAGGGCCTTCGAGGAGCGCATGTGGGCGTCGGTGCATGCCATACGCGCCCTCGGCGAGCGCCTGGCGAAAGACGGCTCCGTCACCTTCATCTCCGGAATGTTGTCGGAGCGCCCCAATGCACATGGCAGTGCGGTGCTGGCTGCTGCCTCAGCCGCCATGGAGGCGCTGGCGCGGGGGCTCGCCCTGGAGTTGGCGCCGATTCGGGTCAACACGCTGTCCCCCGGTCCGATCAATACCCCGATTTTCAGCAAGGCGCTGGGCGCCGGACGCGATGCGTTCGTAGCGGCGCTGGAGCAGTCGCTGCCGTTGCATCGTCTAGGCACCGCAACAGAGGCAGGGGCTGCCACTGTTTTCCTGATGAGCAATGGCTTTATGAACGGCGCCACACTGAATATCGACGGCGGTGCAAGGCTGGTCTGAGTGGCCCAATCTGCCAGCTAAGAAGGGGGCAGGTTTATTTCTCTAGACGCTCTCCTTCTAGCCGGTAGCTGACCTTGGCGAATGGTGGCTACCGGACAAAAGCAGCCACACAAGGACACTAATCAAATCCCCAACAAGCTGCTTCGGCCTGCCCCACTGGGCTACCCCCTTTCCGAGGCATCACGCGGAGAATCTCTACTGAATCGCCCCAGCACATAAACTCATGGGAGATTCCGCACAGGAGACCCCCATGAAAACGCCAGCGTCCAACACCTCGTCACTATCAGCGGGCTCAACCAACACTGACCATTTACGCTTCCACCGCCCTCATGAACATCTCGACCCGACCTTTGGTAATGACCAATTTGCCTTGAAAGCCGAGGCCTTCGCCCGGTTCTTCGGCACGCCACTCTTTCTGGGATCGCAAACGCTGATCGTCATGGCCTGGATTGGCGTGAGCCTTCAGCCTCCAGGCCGCCTATGCGGCACCCCTGATCCTGCTTGCGCAAACCCGCCAGGCCGCACGCGACAAAGCCAACGCCGAAGCGGATGCCAAACACCGGGAGGCGCTTGCGGTCGCCAATGAACACCGACAGATCATTGCCGCGCAAAGCAACCCCCAGTTGCTGGAGCTGCTACAGCAGAACACGCAACTCACCAAGACGCTGACCGAGCGTATCGAGGCACTCACCGTCGAACTGCACACGCACCTGCTCAAGCCCACCTGATACGCCCGTGAGTCCGTGACCACCCGCCAATCCAGCTCTGTACGGTAGCGGTCATTAGCGGCGTATAGTGGATCGCCTGATAAAGTCACCTAGCGCAAGGAGGCTGAGATGTCCGAATCATCGATGCCGCAACAGAATCATCTGTTGGCGGCCCTCTCAGACGAAGTCAAGGAGCGTCTGTTCAGTCACCTGGAGCACGTTTCTTTGCCCTTGGGCAAGGCGCTCTACGAGTCTGGCGATACCATGCGCCATGTCTACTTCCCTACCGACTCGATCATCTCGCTGTTGTATGTGATGGAAAACGGCGCCTCAGCGGAGATTTCCGTGGTCGGCAACGAAGGGCTGGTCGGTATTGCCCTATTCATGGGCGGCGAAAGCACGCCCAGCCGGGCCATAGTGCAAAGTGGCGGCTCGGCCTATCGGCTACCTGGCCAGCGCCTCAAGGATGAGTTCAACAGGCATGGCGAGCTGCTGGTGCTGATGCTGCGCTATACCCAGGCGCTAATCACCCAGATGTCGCAGACCGCGGTGTGCAATCGCCATCACTCGATCGACCAACAACTGTGCCGCTGGCTGCTGCTGTCACTGGATCGGCTACCTAGCAACAAACTGACCATGACCCAGGAACTGATCGCCAACATGCTCGGCGTGCGTCGCGAAGGCGTCACAGAGGCCGCCGGCAAGCTGCAACGCCAGGGCGTGATCGAGTACAGCCGCGGACATATCACCGTGCTCGACCGACGCAAGCTCGAGCAACTGAGCTGCGAGTGCTATGCCGTAGTGAAGAAGGAAACCGATCGCCTGCTGCCCTATCCCGCTGCCGCAAACTAGCTGGGCGCTTGCGTGCTGTAACGAACGGAAGCGGGACTAACGATGCGCCAGACTGCTGACACGGGACTGCCCAGCACCGCTCCCCCGCCACCCACGGCATGCACAGTGCTGCAGGCTCCCAGATGCCAGCCGCCCCGGCTCTTGCCGCCACCAATTTGCTCCTTGCCGGCCTGCCAGGCGGGGAACGCCAGCGTCTCCTGCGGTATTGCGAAACGGTGCCGCTGAGCTTCGGCGACATTCTCTGCGAAGCCGACCAGCCCTTGCGCCACCTGTACTTCCCGCTCGACGGCTTCATCTCCCTGGTGTTCAGCCTGGGCCGACACCGGCCGCTGGAACTTGGGCTGATCGGCAACGAAGGCATGCTCGGCGCCACCCTGGCGCTGGGCATCGCCACGGCGCCGAGCCGGGCCGTGGTGCAAGGCAGCGGCCGCGCCCTGCGCATCAGTGCCCGCCAACTACGCCTGGCGCTGCGCGACTGCCCGCGCCTGCTGCGAGCACTCCAGCGCTACCTCTATGTGCTGTTGGTCCAGCTGACGCAGAACGCCGCCTGCGGCCACTTCCACGAGGTCGAGCCACGCCTGGCGCGCTGGCTGCTAATGACCCAGGACTGCGCGCGCACCGACCAGCTCCAGCTGACCCACGCCTACCTCGCCGACATGCTCGGCGTGCGCCGCAGCGGCGTGACCATCGCCGCCGGCGCCTTGCAGGCGCGCGGCTTGATCCACTATCAGCGCGGTCAGATCACCATCCTCGACCGTGCCGGCCTGGAACTGCGCGCCTGCGAATGCTACGCGGCGCTGCGCGAGGACTATGCGCGCCTGTTCGCCCGCCCCACCCGCGCCTGAGCCAGAATCAACCGGCTAGGCCAGACCAGCCAAGACCTTGGGCGTGTCCATAGCCAGCCGCTGCGCCTGCAGCAGGCTGCTGAACTGCCTGACGGGAAGGCCCCGGCCGAACAGAAAACCCTGCGCCTCGCGGCAGCGTTCCGCCTTGAGCAAGGCCAGCTGCAACGGGCTCTCCACGCCTGCGGCGACCACCTGATAACCGAGACGCCCGGCCAAGGCGACCAAGGCCCCGGCGATGGCCGCACCGCCGCCACTGCCGCCCATGGCCTGGATACAGGACCTGTCGATCTTCAGCACATCGAAGGGCAGTTGCAGCAACGCGCGCAGATTGCAACAGCCCTCGCCGAAATCGGCCAATGCCAGTTGCACCCCCAAGGCCTTGAGCTGCTGCAGGATCGCAGCGCTGGCGGCAACCTCCGGCAGCAGCGCGGCCTCGCCGATATCCAGTTGCAGACAGTACGGCGACAAGCCGGTTTGCTCCAGGGTGGCGCGTATAGCACCGACGAGATCGGGATGGCGCAGTTCGACAGCGGACAGCTTCACCGTCATGCTCGCCAGCGCCAGGCCCTGCGTCTGCCAGCGCAGGGCCTGCCGGCAAGCCTCACGCAGGGCCCAGCGGCCGATCGGCACGATCAGGCCGCAGGCCTCGGCTTGGGCCAGGAAGCGCTCCGGCAGGAGCAGGCCACGGCTGGGATGCCGCCAGCGCAGCAGCGCTTCGGCCCCGACTATGACGCCCGTCGCCAGGTCGACCCTGGGCTGGTAGTGCAGGAGCAGCTCATGCCGTTGCTGGGCACGGCCCAGGCCGCTCTCGATGCGCTGGCGTTCGAGCGCCTGCTGGTTCATGTCGTGGCGGAAGAACTGGTAGTTGTTCCGCCCTGCCTGCTTGGCGTGGTACATCGCCGTATCGGCGTTCTTCAGCAAGGTCTCGGCATCGCCGGCATCGGCGGGGTACACGCTGATGCCAATGCTGCTGGTCACGCGCAATTCCTGCTGCTCGATGCGGTGCGGCTTGGCCAGGGTGGCGAGGATCTTCTGCGCGGCGATGCCAGCATCCTGCAGACCGCGCCCCTCCGCCAGGAGCACGACGAACTCGTCGCCGCCATTGCGGCTGACCGTATCCGAGCCGCGCACACAACTCGACAGGCGTTGCGCCACCGCCTGCAGCAACTGATCGCCACCGGCATGGCCAAGCGAGTCGTTGATCTGCTTGAAGTTGTCCAGGTCGAGGAACATCAGCGCGGTGGAATGCCCCTTGCGCTGCGCCAGACCGATGGCCTGGGCGATGCGGTCGTTGAGCAGCACCCGGTTGGGCAACCGGGTGAGGGCATCGTGCTGCGCCAGGTAGGCCATGCGCAAAACTCTGGCGCGCGCCTCGGTGACATCGTGGAAGACCACCACCGCGCCACTGATGCCGCCGCCGGGCTCCTTGATCGGCGCCACCGAGTCCTCGATCGCCACCCGCGTGCCGTCGCGGCGGACCAGCAAGGTGCCGGCGCCTACGCCGAGCGCTCCGCCCTGCTGCAGGACGAGGCCGACCGGGTTGGGCATCTCGCCCTCGCTATTGCTGCCGACCAGCGCCATCACCCGTTCGATGGGTTGGCCCACGGCTTCCTCGCTCGGCCAACCGGTCATGGCCTCGGCCGCGCCGTTGAGGTAGTCGACGCTACCGTGCAGGTCCGTGCCGATCACCGCATCGCCGATCGAGTCGAGGATGACTTGCGACCGTCCCCACTGCAGGCGCTGGCGGCCTTGCCGGATGATGCCGTGCAGCGTCTGCGCCAGCAGATAGCCGGCGGCGTGGCCCTTACACAGGTAGCCCTGGGCGCCCTGCTGCAGCGCCCGGCGCGCCAAGGCTTGCTGCGCCGGCGCGCAGAGCAGCATGACCGGCAGCCGGGGAGCGGCCGCATGCACGCGGCGCAGACCGCCGAGCCCCTGGCTGTCGGGCAGCTGCAGATCCAGCAGCAAGGCGTCCGCCGGCCCCTCGCGCAGGCGCGCGGCGGTCGCCACCAGCGAGCCGCAACGCTCCGCGGCAAAGGTGCCGTCCGCCTCCGCACCGAGCATCTCCTGCAGATGGCGATAAGCATCGTCATCCGCCGTGGCAATCACAATCCGTTCGCTCATCGCGCCTCCTTTCCACCTGGCGCCGCCACGCAGCGCCCCGTCCGTTGGTTTTAGCGCTGGGTGTTGTAGCGGTGACTGATGATTACCTCGACCCGCCGGTTCATCTGCCGGCCAGACTCGGAATCGTTGCTGGCCACCGGCGCGTGCTCACCCTTGCCGCTGGCCGTCAGCCGGTTCGCGGCGACACCCCGCCCCTGCAAGTAGGAGCGCACCGTCTCGGCGCGCTGCTGCGACAGATCCTGGTTGGCCTGGTCGCTACCGACATTGTCGGTATGACCCTCGATCAGCAGATCGCGCTCCGGGTTCTGCTGCAGGAACGAGGCCAGCCGGTCCAGATTGTCGGCACTGCCGCCGCGCAGGGCCGAGCGACCGCTGGCGAACAGCAGATCGCCGAGGGTGATCTGCAGGCCACGCTCGGTTTCCCTGGCGTTAAGCAGCGCCAACTGGCGTTGCAACTGGTCGGCTTCGAGGGTGCGCGAGTCCAGACGGGCCTGTTCGCGCTGTTCGCTCAACTGCTGGCGCTGATCCTCGTACAGGCGCGCCTGCGCCAACGCACGAGCGATCTCCACCTTGCGGTCGGCCATCAGCACCAGGTGCTGGCCGACTATCTCGTTCTCGTCGGGTTGCTCGGCGGCGACTACGGCGGCTTCAGCCTCCTTGATCGCCAGCGGCGCCCGGCTGGCCAGCTGGGCGTCGCGCTGCAGGCGGCTGAGGTTGTCGCGTGCTTCGGCGGCTCCTGGGGCCATGCCCGGGGTGGAGGCACAGCCGACCAGCAGTGCGGACATGGTGGCAGCACCAAGCAGGTACTGGGCATTGCGGATACTGTTCATTGTGCGGCTCCCGTGTTGCGTTGCATTTCCTGCTTCAGGCTGTCGGTGCTGTCCAGCATCTCTTCGTTGACCTTCTGTGCCCTGCCGGCCTGCGCTCTCGCCAGGGCCAGCTCGGCCTCGGCGCGCGACTGCACGGCCAGGCGTTCGGCCTGCGGCATGTCTTCCTCGCCGACCGCGCTATTGGCCGCCGCCAGCTTGTCGCGGGCCATGCCCAGCTCGGTCGCGGCGAAATCGCTGGCGCGGCCCTGTTCGGCACGCGCGATGGCCGACTCCGCCGCGCGCAGCGCCTGTTCCGGCGGCATGGGCGGCGCGGCACACGCGCTCAGGAGCAACAGCCCGCCGAACAGGCCGAGCAAAGGTAGATGGGCAGCCTGGCCGGCTGCGTGGGAGTGGTGGTTCATGGCGTGATCCTCGCTGGCAACGCCGCGGCGCTCGGGCCGGCGGTGTGCGCTGATGATGGAAATGCCGGGTTCAGAACCTCAAACCGGGCGATGGATGGTCGGTTCGCTGCGGCCACTCGGTCTGTGCCGCCCGCAGTTCTAACGGTGCGTGCAACGGCGCCGGAGCAGGCACGGCGGCACCGTGCACATCCTGCGGATCGTGACCGTGCAGGCTCAGGGCATAAGCCTTCCAGGCCTGTGCCTGCAGCTCTGCTGTCGCGACCTGGCGCGACAGCTCTAGGGCAGCCACCAGGGTGCTGACCGCCAGCATCGCCAGGGCGAGGCCGAAGGCGAGCATCATGGTTTGGGAGGAAGCTTTCATCGATCCGCTCCGGCTGGGCGTGGCGCGACTCGCGCGGCGCACGCCGATGGGTTGCCAAGCCGCACCCGTACCTCAGTGCAGGTTCTTCTCCAGGAAAGCCTTGACCTGTGCATCGGCCTCCTCGCGCGACAGGGCGTAACGCTCCTGCAGCAGGCCGGCCAGGCGTTGATCCTGGCCTTCGCCGATCAACTGCGGGTCTTCGGTCAGGTCGCCCCAGGCGATCTTGGCGGCGCCGATCTGTTGCCGCCATTTGCCCTGTAACTGCTGCATGCTGGGCAGTTTCATGGCGTTTCCTCGATCTCCGCTACGGGACTCTGGGGACTGTCCGGCGACTTGTGGCTCGACTCTGCCCGGGCCGGCTCGCTCACTTCGCGTTCGAGTGGCGGTTGCGGCTCGTGCAGCTCGCCCGGCAACGGCAGGCGCGTGGCCTCGTCGCTACTCGGCTGGGTGAAGTCGGGTTCTGCCGGCTGCGGCTGGCCGGCGGGTTCGCGCGGCCGATCGGTTTCGTTGGGCTTGTACATAGTGGCCTCCTGCGAGAGCCAGGTGGGCACGCAACAAGCGCAGCCCGGGAAAGCGACAATGACATCCGCCCCCAGGGCTGTCCGTACGCTGTCGCGCATAGCGCGCAGTCGTACGCCAGCGTTCGCTGGCGCACAGACGGCCAGGGCGGCGGCGCCCAGGCTGATCTCCCCGCGCCGGCCGATTCGCCGGTGCCCACCGCAGGAGCGCACCATGTATCCGTCCAGCAATCTCCCCAAAACCGGCAGCAACACCGACAAGGCCTCCTCGCCCGAACATTCGATAGTGCCGCCCGGCGTTTCCCGTGAGTTCAACAACCTGCTCGCCGATATCGAGGACCTGATCAAGGAAGCCACGTCACTCACCGGCGAAGATCTGGCCGCAGCCAGGGGCAAACTCAATGTGCGCATCGCCGAAGCCCGGGCTGCCGCCCAGGCGATGAGCGACGGCGTGGTACAGCGGGCCCGGCAGACAGCCGGCGTGGCCAACGACTATGTCCACGAGCAACCCTGGAAAGCCCTGGGTGCCAGCGCCGC
Organism: Pseudomonas sp. CAU 1711; assembly: GCF_039888625.1. Classification (NCBI taxonomy): domain Bacteria; kingdom Pseudomonadati; phylum Pseudomonadota; class Gammaproteobacteria; order Pseudomonadales; family Pseudomonadaceae; genus Pseudomonas; species Pseudomonas sp. CAU 1711. The sequence continues at coordinate 181,854 of NZ_JBDQQT010000002.1, read as the reverse complement.
CGCCGCCTTCCTGCTCGGTTTCGTGCTGGCCCGCCGCGGCTAGCCGCAGCCATGCTCCAGCCCGCAGAGGAGCCGATCGTCGAGTTCAAACCGCTCGCAGTGCTGCGTCTGCTGCGCGTGGCCGGTCGGGCCTTGTTGGCCCAGGCGGCACTGCACGGGCAACTGGCCCAGCAGGAATGGGCGCAGGAAAAGACCCGCCTGCAGCAGCTGCTGCTGGCCGGCCTGCTCGGCTTCGCCTGCCTGCTGGTCTTGCTGTTGTTGCTTAACGCGCTGCTGCTGGCGCTGAGCTGGGACACTCCCTATCGATTTGCCACGCTGCTCGGCCTGCCGCTAAGCCATGCCCTCGGCTGCGCGCTCGCCTGGCGCCGCATACGCATGCTGCTGGCACGCGGCGACACAAGTTTCGCCGCCACCCGTGAAGAACTGGCGACGGATATCACCCTGTTGAAGAGCAAGCTATGAACCTCCCCACCCCCTTCGAGCAACACCAGGCGCTGCGCCAGCGGTTGCAGCAGCAGCGCCAGCGCATCGAACACCTGCTCGCCCGGTCGCAGTACGACGACGGCGTTTTTCCACGCAGCCTGACCATGCGCCTGCTCACCCGGCGCCCGGCACTGGTCGTGCGTCTGGCCATGCAGCTGGCCTTGCTGCTAAGCCCAGGCCTGTTGCGCAGCCTGAGCGCAGCCCTGCTGACAAGCCGGCTGCTGCACGTGCTGGCAGCCAGTCGCCAACCGCCCCATGAGCGCGGCTAAGCCTACCCCGGACGGCCCGCATGCACCGGACCGGCGGACTCTCCGGCATACCTGGATTCGCCCGAACAGCCACCCTGTGCGCCCAGGCGCTCGCCTGCTAGGTGGGGATGCGCAGGGTCGGTGCGGCGTCGTACATAGCCCGTCACGCAGATGGTTCGCTGGCGTACAGACTCGGCCAAGAACGGGTGCCAGACTGCAATAAACCACAGCGGCAGGCGCCGCAGCAGGCCACCACATGCACGGCATGATCGAATCCCAGCTCGTCCGCCACATCAACGCACAATGTCATCCGCTGCTGCTGTACCTGAACCGACTCAATGGCGTGCGCTACGCGGCCACCTTCGAGTCGGCCTGCCGCTACGAACTCAGCCCCATTCATGGCGAACCGCTGCATGCCAGCGTCGAGGAGCTGGCCAACCCCGAGGTCTGGCAGCAACTGCTCTGAGCGCGCCACTCAGCCGGGCAGCGCCCGCGGCAATGGGCGCCGCAGCGATGTCAGCCAGGCGCCGAGACTGCTCGATACCCGCTGCGGCTGCTCCAGGGGCATGAGATGTTCCGCATCATCGATCTGCGCCAGCTGCGCCCCGGCGATAGCTGCCTGCATTTCCTGATGCAGGGCCGGCGGCGTGATCTGATCCTCGCGCCCGCACAGCAACAGGGTGGGACAGGCGATCTGCGCCAGGCTGGCACGGCTGTCGATGCGTTCGAGCATGGCCAGTTGCTGGCGCCTGAAGACCTCGGCCCCGAGGCTTGCGGCCATCGCCGTGACCAGCTGCACCAGGGCCGCATCGCGCAGATGCCGAGGATGCAGCAATCTGGGCAGCAGCACCTCGATCACGCCCGGAAAGTCATGCGCCGCCTGGCGCATCAGCGTCAACCGGCCTTGCATGGTCTCGGCGCTGTCGGCGTGCGCGCTGGTATCCAGCAGGGCCAAGGCGAATACCCGCTGCGGCGCCCGGCGCATGATTTCCAGCGCGACATAGCCACCCAGGGATAACCCCGCCAGGGCAAAGCTCTGCTCCGGGGCCTGCGCCAGCACATCCTCAGCCAACCCGGCGATGGAGTCGGATTGCGTCAGGTCGGCCACCCGGACATGCGCCTGCCCGGCCAGCGCAGCGACCTGGTGCTGCCATAGACGGGCGTCGCACAGCAGCCCAGGCAGTCGCAAAAGATGCGGCTTGTTCATGGAATACCTCCGCAGTGAGCGAAACCCGGCACGCGGGCGATGATCACCACCTTGCACCCACGCGGCAGCGCCCACCGTTCGCTAGCTGTGATCTCTCAGTAGGTTGTTCGCTCAGGAGCGCCACCATGCACAGCTACCTGCACAATGTTTCGGGCTTCTACCTGCGGCGCGACCTCGCCGAAACCACCCTGGCGCAACTGCTACGGCTCGGCCTGCGCAACAAGCAGCTACAGATCATCGCCGCCGACAGCAGCCCGGCGACTGCCCTAGCACAGGGGCATCGCCACGCTCTGTTGAAAAATCTGCTGACCTGCAGCATCGCCGGCGCGGCCGGCGGCATCACCTTCGGCGTGCTGTTGGAGGTGGCTCTGCTGCTGGGCGACACCAGCCCGCTAGGCACCTGGCTGCTGCTCAGCCCTGCCATGCTGCTGGGCTGGGGCGCTCTCGGTGGCGCGCTGCTCGGCGGCGCCCTGGGTGCGGCACGCCTCCGGAAACCAGCCATGGCAATGCCGACAGCGATGTGCTCCTGGTCGCGCAAACTCACAGCGCGCGGGAAACCGCCATCGCCCACGAAGTGATGAAAGCCTCGGCAGACCAGTGCAAGGACACCGATATGCGGGCCGAGAGCCGCGACTAGAGGAAGGCACATATGCCCGGGGCGACACTTGCGGTGTCGCCCCGGGTCCCGCCGCTGGCTCAGATACGCCCGAGCAGCAGCAGAATCAGGATGACGATCACCACTAGCCCCAAGCCGCCACTGGGCCAGTAGCCCCAGGCACGGCTGTGCGGCCAGGTAGGAATGGCGCCGATCAGCAGCAGGATCAGCACGATCAGCAGTATGGTGCCCAGGCTCATGGGAGTCCCCTTGCATCGCGAGTGAATGGACGGGTTTAGCAGACGCGCGATCCGAGACCGGGCTCTACATACCTGCAGCATGGGCGCATGCGCCCGGCCGATCTGTACGCAATCGCACACACACGACGCCTTTCACTGCGCCGCAGCCTGCTGCGCCAGGGCCTGCTGGCGCAGCACCTCGCGATGCTTCATCGCCAGGTAGGCGGCGCGCTCCATCTCGTGCAGCTGCAGGGCATAGCGCTCGGCCCCCGCATACCAGCCCTGCAGGCGCTGCTCCAGGCGCGCCGGGGCCGGCAGCGCCAGGGCGCCCAGGTAGGCTTCGATCGCCAGGTAGTAGCGCATGGCATTGCGCTCGACCACTCCGCGCATGTTGCCCTGCAGTCGCGGCTGGCCGTCGGCGTCGACACCGACGACGCTGAAGCCGACCTTGTTGCGCCCGACGGTCGCCAGGTAGCCCTGCATGGCGATACGCGCCAGCGCACCGTAGGCATAGGCATAGGACAGGTGCAGAAAGCTGCGCTGCTCGTCCAGCGCCAGCACCTCCAGAACGATGCGGTAGTCGCGGGTGGCCAGCGGCCCATGCGCGGCCTCCAGCTCCACCCGCAGGTAGCCGGGCTCGGCCGCCGCCAGCCGATAGCGGAACTCGAAGGCGTAGGCCTCGGCCAGCGACTGATCGAACTTGCGCCCCAGATGCAGCCTGAGCATGGCGTCGGCCGCCGGCCCGGCGGCATAGCAGGCCTTGACGTTGAGATGCAGGATCAGCATGTCGCACCAGTTGCCGATGCCCTGCAGCGCCGGCCCGACCAGGCCGAACGGCTGCGCCACCTCGACATAGATGTCGCCGCGCAAGCTGTCCGCGGTCTGGCTCGACTGCAGATGCAATGGCCGCTGGAACGGGTTGTCGGCCAGTTGCCCGCGCAGGGCCTGATGCCGCGCGCCCAGCGCCGCGCTCTCGCCGCCCCACAGCGGCTCGACCGGGCTGGCCAGCAGGGCCAGGCAGAGCAGGATGTGGAGTTTCACAGCCAGTACTCCCAGAGCCGTCCGAACAGCTCCTGCGCGCGCACGCCCAGGGGGCGCGCCTGCCACGCCTGCAGGCTGATCTCGCGCGACTGCGCCAGATCGGCACGAAACGCCGCGCGCATCTTCTCGCCGAAGCCGCCACCGAGCACCACCGCATTGATCTCCTGGTTGTGCAGGAAGCTGCGCCAGTCGAGGTTGGTCGAGCCGACCGTCGACCAGACCCCGTCGATCACTGCGCTCTTCACATGCAGCAGGGCACCCTGGCGTTCATAGAGGCGCACGCCGGCGCGCAGCAGTTCGTCGTAGTAGGCGCGGCCAGCGTGGAACACCAGCCAGGAATCGGTGCTGCTGGGCAGGATCAGGCGCACATCGACGCCGCGCGCCACGGCCTCCTTCAACGTCGCCAGCAGCTGCGGATCGGGCACGAAGTAGGCATTGGTCAGCCAGATCTCGCGCTGCGCACTGCGCAGCGCCGAGATCAGGGTGACGTAGATTAGGCTGTAGGGGTGCTCCGGCGAACTGCCGATGGCGCGCACCACTTCGTCGCCGCGGCGCTCGACCGGCGGGAAGTAATGACGCGCCTGCAGCGGTGGCCCGCGCTGCTGATCCCAGGTGATGATGAAGAGTTTCTGCAGCTCGGCTACCACCGGCCCTTCGAGGCGCAGGTCGGTGTCACGCCAGGGCAGCGCACCATCCTCCCGGGCACGGAAGCCCAGGCGCAGCGAGCTGCCGGAATACACGCTGCTGATGTTGATGCCGCCGAGAAAGGCGATCCGCCCATCGACGATCAGCAGCTTGCGATGATCGCGCCGGTTCAGCTCCCAGCCGTCCTTGGCGGTGAGCGGATTGACCGGGTTGAACTCGACCACCTGCACCCCGGCGGCACTCAGGCGGGCGAAGAAGGCCTGCGGCGTGCCCAGGGTGCCGGCGCTGTCGCGGATCAGGTTGACCTGCACACCGGCCCGCTGCCTGATGATCAGGGCGGCGGCGAAACGCTGGCCGATCTCGTCATCGTCGAAGATGTAGCTTTCCATGTTGACGTGGTCGCGCGCGGCGACTATCGCGTCGAGCATGGCCTGGTAGGTCCGCGGGCCATCCTGCAGCAGCTCGACCCGGTTGCCGGTGGTCAAGGGGCTGCCGACTATGGATTCCTCCACGGCCAGGTGCAGGTCGAAGAAGCCGGTCGACTTGGCGTCGGCCTGCAGCTGCGCGATGATGGCCTGGCTGCGGGCCGCCGACAGCGGCCCGTGCGGGCCGTCCAGCGGCACCGGTGGAGCCTCACGGGACATGTCCGGCACTAGGGTCGGCAACACACTGCAGGCCGCCAGCAGGTTCAGACAGAGCGGCGCGAGCAGCCCAGGCCGCAGCAGCCGGACGCTCAGTAGCATGGTCCACCTCCCGCCGCCGGGAGCGGCCAGCACCGCTCCCGGCCACGCTAGAAAAGGATCGCCGCGCCGAACAGCCGAACATCTGACCGGCGGCGCGGCGATCCCGCAGCGATCTAGCGCTGCGCTAATAGGTGAGTTCCCGCGACTGCACGCTCTTTACCCCGCGAACGTTCTGCGCCAGTTCGATCGCCAGGGCCCGCTCGCTGCCGCTGCTGACCCGGCCGCTGAGGCTGACCACGCCCTTGGCGGTGCTGACGTCGATGGCCGAGCCGGCGACATTGCTGGAGTACATTAGGGTCGACTTGACCTTGGTGGTGATCCAGCTGTCGGAGATGACCTCGCCGGCTTCGTTGGCCGCACGCTTGCCGCTCTGCATAACGCCGGCCTGCGCCGGGTTGACCTGCAGCTGGTTGTCGACCGACACCACGCCGCGCGTGTTGTTCGCCAGGCGCCCGGCCAGATCGCGCTCCTCTGCGCTCTGCACCGCGCCGCGCAGGGTCACCCGGCCATAGCGGGTATCGACGTTGGTGGTCATGCCGTCGGCGTTCTTGCTCCACATCAGTTTGGCCTTGACCGCCGCCGTGATGCTGGCGTCGTCGATGGTGTCGCCGAAGCTACGCTCGGCGCCAGGCTTGGCCGGCTGATAGTCGGAATCGACGATGATCTGGTTGTCGACCTCGCCGATGCCTTTGACGCCCAGGGCGATCTCCTTGGCCAGCTCCTTGTTGACGTCCTCGGCGACATGCCCGGTCAGGGTGGCCTTGCCGCTGGCCACCGAGACCTTCAGGTCATGGGCGCGCAGATAGGGGTTGAGTGCGTAGGTGGTCCAGATCTGGCTTTCCTGGCGGGCATCGGTGACCTCCTGGGAGGCCGTCGCGGCCATGGCGCCAACACTGCCGGTGGCGACTGCCAGGGCTAGGGCCGAGGCGAGGAAAAGAGTGCGGGGTTGCCTGTTCATGGTGTATCTCCACTCGGGGAAGATGTGATGCCGGCAGCCTGCAGTCGCTTGACCGCCGCCACCGATTCGCACCGGCGCCCGCTTGGGCGGGCGTCGGTGCGCTTTACATCAGCATTTGCTTTTTTCCAGGAAGTTCTTGACCTGCTTGTCTGCTTCGTCGCGCGTCATGGCATAGCGCTCCTGAAGCAGACCGGCGAGTTTTTGCTCCTGCCCTTCCGATTGCAGCAGCTCGTCCTCGGTCAGCTTGCCCCAAGCGATCTTGGCGGCGCCGACCTGCTGCTTCCACTTGCCCTTGAGCTCATCGCTACTGGGCAGGCTCATGATTTTTTCGGCTCCTTGCTGGCGACCTGGGCTTCGCCCTGGGCGAGCTTTTGCTGCGGCCGTTCATCCTTGGCGGTTTGCGGGGCGCCCGGTTTTTGCGAACTCGGGTCGGTTTTGTAGTGCGGCTGGTTGCCGCTGACGGTGCTGCCCTTCTGCGCTTGGCCGGTATCTTTCTCCGGTGCGTTGGGGCTGCGTTGTTCGATGGGCTTGTTCATGGTGACCTCTGGTTGGATCGCGGCACCGGCGAGATTGCGCGGTACCGGGGGAGGACAATGGCAGCCCGCGCGCCTGGCGTCGGTGCGCTGGCGCGCTTAGGCCGCCTCCCCCTCAGCTGGCACTGAGAGTCAGCAGGATGTCGGCATACCTGGTGCAGTTGAGCCCCAGCACTTCGTCCTGCAGCAGATCGCGGCTACCCAGGTCGAGGCGCGCCGAGTGGATGCCGAGCAGCAGCCAGGGCAGCTCGCCCAGGCCGTCGTGCGCCGGCGCCGCCCGCATCACCACCGGAGCGCCGCTGGTGCCGCAGTGGGTGCGCGCATCGGTGAGGAAGTACCCCTGGCCCTGGAAGCGCAGGCCGAAGGACGAGGCCTGCACGGCATGGCGCACCACCGGCATGTGATGCAGGCTGTCGTGGAAGCCCAGGAGGAAGCCCACTACCAACAACGTTGTGCCGACCTCAACAGGAGCGCCAGACCACTGCAGATGCGCAGGGGTGAAAGCGTGATAAACCACCGACACCGGCAGTGCCTCACGCTCGATCTCGATCAATGCCACATCGATGGCACCAGCCGCGTCCAGCCCTTGGCGCCACAGGATCTGGCCATCACGATACAGCGGTACAGAAAAATACAGGAGCAACCCAAGTCATTTGGGTCGCTATGCACTTCGATCTCTAAGCGTTCAGGGAAATGCCGGCTCGGCTCATCCATCAGCACATGACGACTGCTCACCAAGAACAGGTGTTGGTCGCGGGCGAAGAAGAAGCCACTGGCATTGGTCAGCAAGCGCTCCACCGAGTAGGTGCAGATCCGCACGGTGTGAATCCCTCTGATTTTGTCGGCACTCGGTGACCGCTTCTGGCTGTTATCAGCCCCTCGGCCAGAATCGGATGTTAGATAAAGGCTTGCCGAGCGCCGCTACGGGGGAGGTGATTGCGACCGGGTAGGTCCACGGCTTCGATGCTTCCCTCCCAAACTGCAGGGGATAAGGTCGGTTCAAGGCGCTGATCAAGCGCCATCCTGAGGGCAGCCGCGAGGACATCGGCACACGTTCGCCATGCAGCCGGTGGGCCACGATCTGATCTTCTACTCCAAGGAGAAGCGCGACGGCGCGCGGGCGGCGGCGAGTGCACGGAAGCCCCGACCTGATGCGGTTATGCGCAGTATGACGAGGAAGACTGCGATGAGGCCGGCGCAGTGCGGCGCATTCAGCCGAGCGTGCGCCACGATTAGTCGGCGGCTATCCTATGCGCCCGCTTTGCCCGCGCAGGATCGCCCCCATGAAAGCCCAGCTCCTCGAACTCATCACCCTGATCAGCTCCGGCTGCATGACCGAGGAGGAGATCGCCCGCGTCGCCGACGAGGCCGCTCAGGCCTATGCCGACGCCGCTGCCTTCCTCGCCGCCAACCCGGACATCAACTACGACGACAGCTTCCCCATCCCCCTCGGCGAGTGGGTGGTGGTCGGTAGCCTGCCGGACACCGTGTTGTTCCAGGCCGACGGCTACGACCAGCTGCTGCAGCAGATCATCGACTCCTTCGGCCCGCAGGTGAGCTTCAACATCAAGCCCAAGCAGCTGCTCAAGGTCGAGCCGCTGAAGGCGCTCAACCGCATCCAGGTGCAGCTCTCGGCGCTGTACAAGGAGAAGGGCGGCTACGTGCTGGTCGACTTCAGCGAGCCGCTGGACGACGAGCTGCAGTGCGTGCTGGTCTACAGCAGCGATCTGCCGCGCGTGCTGCAGCTGGCGGTCGAGGTCGGCATCTACGCCGCGCCGGCTTTCGAGGCGCTGAAGGCCGAGCTGGAGCAGGGTTGAGCCTGCAGCAGGCGCTGGCGCAGCTCGCCGAAATGGCGCACCGAGTCGTGCAGGTAGGCCTGCGGTAGCACGCCGTAGCGGCCCAGTGTCGCCTCCACCTGGCGCAGGCCGGTCTGTTCGGCCAGCTGGTAGGCGCGCATGCCTTTCTCGATGCGTTCGGCGGTGCTGGCGAAGTCGGCGAAGCGCATGTCGCGACTGCTGGTGAAGTAGGCGAAGCGAATCCGCGGGCGCAGTGCCACCCGGCGGATCAGCGGCCAGTCCAGCTCGGCCAGCGCCTGCTCCACGGCCGGCCCGACGATGCACTCCTGCTCCCAGAGGAAGAACGCCTCGAACAGCTCGCGGCGTGCCGGCAGCGGTAGCGGCTGGTCCAGTGCCTGGGCGCGGTGGCAGCGGTTCAGCGCGGCCAGCAGGCGCGGCTGCACATGGCGTTCGATACCCGCCGCGTGGCCGTGCAGCTTGCTCAGGTGGTAGGCGCAGTAGGCCTCGACGCATACCCGCCGGTTGATCTCGCGAAAGGCGTCGGCGAAGGCGTGCAGCTGACGCAGCTTGGCGCGGCGCTCGGCGGGGGCGAGGAGGAACCGGGCGGAGAGCAGGGCGCCGACCCGCAGGCCCAGAGCGAAATAGCCGGCGCCCCAGAGCGCGCCGTGGGCGGCGATCAGCGGGAAGACGTTGCGTCCGCCGGAGTCCTGGTAGAGGTGGTGGTAGACCGAGGCGCGCTGGCCCAGATCGGTGAGTGTGCCGGCCAGCAGGGTCGCCTCCTGGTGAATCCGCCGATGATCCCGGGTGAGGGTGCAGCCATCGCTATCCATATGCAGGGCTCCAGAACGAATCTGCCTTCACTCTAAGGAGATTCGTCCTTGGCGGCTTCGCGGCATATTGCCTCAGGTCGGCGCTACAGGCTGAAACCGCCGTCGATGGGAATGATGGCGCCGGTCATGTAGGCGCCGGCCAGGCCGCACAGGCTGACGGCGAGGGCGGCCATCTCTTCCGCGCGGCCCCAGCGCCGCATCGGGATAAGCGCCACGTCCTCGGCCAGGCTCGCCTCGTTGCCGGCGATATGACGGGTCATCTTGCTGGGGAAACGCCCGGGAGCGATCACATTGACGTTGATGTGCTCGCTCACCAGCTCCTTGGCCAGGATGCGCGACAGCTGATGCAGCGCCGCCTTGCTCGGGCCGTAGGCGTAGGCCTGCTCGCCGAAGGCGCTGATGCCGGCCACCGAGCCGATATTGATCACCCGCGCCGGGCTGGCCTGGCTGCCGGCCTTGCGCAGCAACGGCAGCAGTTGCTGGATGCAGCCGAACACGGCAGTCACGTTGAGCTGCATGACCTTCTCCCAGCCTTTGGCTGGGTAGCTCTCCAGCGGTGCACCCCAGGTGGTGCCGGCGTTGTTGACCAGGATGTCGAGGCGTTCGATGCGCCCGGCCAGCTCCTCGGCCAGGGCGCGGGCGCCATCCTCGCCGGAGAGGTCGGCGGCCAGGCCGAGGCATTCGCCGTACTGCGAGAGCTCCTCGGCGACCTGGCGGCAGGCCTCGCCATCGCGGGCGCAGATCACCACGCGCGCGCCGGCTTCGAGCAGGCCTTGGGCGATCATCCGGCCGATGCCGCGGCTGCCGCCGGTGACCAGGGCGGTACGCCCGGCGAGACTGAAATAGGGATGCATGCTGGGAAGTCCTCGTCGTTGTCCTGGTCCTAAGCTAAACGAGGCGGGTATGCATGGGCTGCGTTATTGCGGGTGCAAATGCACCGGCATCAGCGCTTGCGCAGCGGCTCCAGCAGCGGCTTGAGGCCGTTGTGGTCGATCTCCTGCATCAGCGCCAGCAGGCGGCCCAGCTCGCCCTTGGGGAAGCCCGTGCGGGCGAACCAGTTGAGGTAGTGGCCGGGCAGGTCGGCGAGCAGGCGGCCCTGGTACTTGCCGAAGGGCATGGTGCGGGTGACGAGCAGAAGCAGATCTTCGGGGTTCATGGCATGCGCGGCGTGGATCTCGGGGCCGCAGGATAACCGCTGGCGTGCTGGTGAAGCGACCGGCCGGCGCGTTAGGCTGCGGCCTGAACCCGCAAGGAGCGAGTCCCTTGGATTTCAAGTCGAAGATTTCCCTGCTGCGCGCCCGCGAGAGCGCCACCCCGCCCGCGCCGGGCGGCGCGCACTGGCTGCTCGAACTCGGCGAGCGGCTGGAGAGCGACCGCGGGCGCATCATCAACTCGGCGGCGGTGCGCCGCCTGCAGCAGAAGACCCAGGTGTTTCCGCTGGAGCGCAACGCCGCGGTGCGCAGCCGCCTGACCCACTCGCTGGAGGTGCAGCAGGTCGGCCGGCACATCGTCCGCACGCTGTTCCACAAGCTCGGCCCACGCGCGGCCGACCATGGACTGGACGGCCTGGAGCGGGCGCTGGAGAGTCTGGTGGAGATGGCCTGCCTGACCCACGACATCGGCAACCCGCCGTTCGGCCACTTCGGCGAGTTCGCCATCGGCGACTGGTGCGCGCGCCAGCTCGATGGCCTGTTCGCCGCCGCCGTGCCGAGCGGGCAGGGCGACGCCGAGCTGCGCGGGCGCATGCTGCGCGATCTCAAGGCCTTCGAGGGCAATGCCCAGGCCATCCGCCTGGTGCATCGCCTGCAACGCATGAACCTGACCTACAGCCAGGCCGCGTGCATGCTCAAGTATGTGCGCGCCGCGCACGAGGCCAGGCCGGCCCCGGGCACGCCGGGCGCCTACCTGCGCAAGAAGCCGGGCTTCTACCTGAGCGAGCAGGGCTTCGTCGAGGCGCTGTGGCGCGCCCTGGGCATGCAGGCGCAGACCCGCTATCCGCTGGTCTACGTGATGGAGGCGGCGGACGACATCTCCTACTGCCTGGCCGACCTGGAGGACGCGGTGGTCAAGGGCATCCTCGACCTGCTGCGCCTGGCCGCGCTGCTGCGCGATACCTTCGCCCGTTTCAAACCGCTGGACACGCCGATCGACGAGCGCGGCCGCAGCTTCGCCGCGCTGCTCGACGATGCCCTGGCGCGGGCCGAGGCGGAGCCGGTGGACAAGGTCGGGCAGTTCTTCATCCGCCTGCGCGTCAACCTGATCCATCCGCTGGTGCAGCACGCCGCCGGGCAGTTTATCGCGCAGCTCGACGCGGTGTTCGCCGGCACCCTCGACCGCGCCCTGCTGGAGGACGACAGCCCGGCCTGCGCGGTGGTGCAGACTTTCAAGACGGTGGGCGCCGAGCAGGTGTTCTGCCACCGCGAAGTGGAGACTTTGCAGCTGCAGGGCCTGCGCATTCTGCAGGGGTTGCTGGAGGTGTATGGCGCGCTGCTCGGCCTGGGGGGCGCGGACTTCCAGGCGCTGCTGGAGGGCCGCGGCCGCGCCGACCTGCGCATGCTGGTGCGGCGCCTGCCCACCCATCTGCTCAGCGCCTATCGCCAGGCGTTGGGCGAGCACGAGGGGGCGGATGCGCCGCTGTGGGAGTTCTACCACCGCGCGCGCCTGCTGCTGGACTTCGTCAGCGGCCTGACCGACCAGTTGGCCCAGGACGAGTATCGGGTGCTGATGGCGCACTGAGGCGCGCCGGCCGTAGCCCGGATGCAATCCGGGAAACGGGCTGCTCCGCTCGCGCAGTGCATCCGGGCTTCGACTGGGGTGAGGGACTGGCGCCTACTCGTTGCCTGGCCCTCACCCCGGCCCTCTCCCGGAGGGAGAGGGAGAGCAACAGGCCGTAGCCCGGATGCAATCCGGGAAACAGGCTGCTCAGCTCGCGGATTGCATCCGGGTTGCGACTGGGGTGAGGGACTGGCGCCTGCTCGTTGCCTGGCCCTCACCCCGGCCCTCTCCCGGAGGGAGAGGGAGAGCAACAGGCCGTAGCCCGGACGCAATCCGGGAAACGGGCTGCTCCGTTCGCGCAGCGCATCCGGGCGACGACTGGGGATGAGGGACTGGCGCTTGCTTGTTGCCTGGCCCTCACCCCGGCCCTCTCCCGGAGGGAGAGGGGGAGGAGCCGATCAGCCGTGGCGGATCAGGTGGTCGAAGGCGGAGAGCGAGGCCTTGGAGCCTTCGCCCGCGGCGATGACGATCTGCTTGTACGGCACTGTGGTCACGTCGCCGGCGGCGAACACGCCGGGGATGTTGGTGGCGCCCTTGGCGTCGACGATGATCTCGCCGAAGCGGTTGAGCTCCACGGTGCCCTTGAGCCAGTCGCTGTTCGGCAGCAGGCCGATCTGCACGAAGATGCCTTCCAGCTCGACGCTGTGCAGCTGTTCCGTGGTGCGGTCCTTGTAGCTCAGACCGGTGACCTTCTGGCCGTCGCCGAGCACTTCGGTGGTCTGCGCACTCTTGATCACGCGGACGTTGGGCAGACTGTTCAGCTTTTTCTGCAGCACGGCGTCGGCGCGCAGGGTATCGGCGAACTCCAGCAGGGTGACGTGGGCGACGATGCCGGCCAGGTCGATGGCCGCCTCGACGCCGGAGTTGCCGCCACCGATCACCGCTACGCGCTTGCCCTTGAACAGCGGGCCGTCGCAGTGCGGGCAGAAACACACGCCCTTGCCCTTGTATTGCTGCTCGCCGGGCACGCCCATCTCGCGCCAGCGCGCGCCGGTGGAGAGGATCACGGTCTTGGCGCGAAGCGAGGCACCGTTGTCGAATTTCACTTCGTGCAGGCCGCCTTCGGCGCTGGCCGGGACCAGGGCGCTGGCGCGCTGCAGGTTCATGATGTCGACCTCGTACTGGCGCACGTGCTCTTCCAGGGCGCGGGCCAGTTTCGGGCCCTCGGTCTCCTGCACCGAGATGAAGTTCTCGATGGCCATGGTGTCGAGCACCTGGCCGCCGAAACGCTCGGCGGCCACGCCGGTGCGGATGCCCTTGCGCGCGGCGTAGATGGCCGCCGCGGCGCCGGCCGGGCCGCCGCCGACCACCAGCACGTCGAAGGCGTCCTTGGCGTTCATCTTCTCGGCGTCGCGGCTGCCGGCCTGGGTGTCGATCTTGGCGAGGATTTCCTTCACTTCCATGCGCCCCGAGGCGAACGGCTCGCCGTTCAGGTAGATGCTCGGCACGGCCATGACCTGGCGGCGCTCGACTTCTTCCTGGAACAGCGCGCCGTCGATGGAGACGTTGCGGATATTGGGGTTGAGCACGGCCATCAGGTTCAGCGCCTGGACCACGTCCGGGCAGTTCTGGCAGCTCAGCGAGAAGTAGGTCTCGAACTCGAAGGTGCCTTCGATGGCCTTGATCTGGGCGATGGTCTCGACGTCCAGCTTGGACGGGTGGCCGCCGATCTGCAGCAGCGCCAGCACCAGCGAGGTGAACTCGTGGCCCATGGGGATGCCGGCGAAGACGATGCCGGTATCCTCGCCCGGACGGTTGAGGGCGAAGGACGGACGGCGCGCATCGCTGCCGTCGGTCTTGAGGGTGATCTTGTCGGTCAGGCCGACGATGTCTTGCAGCAGCCCGAGCAGCTCCTGGGATTTCGCGCCGTCATCGAGGCTGGCGACGATCTCGAACGGCTGGGTGACCTTTTCGAGGTAGGCCTTCAACTGGGTTTTAAGATTGGCGTCCAACATGGCGGAAAGTCCTCAAAGACAAAATTCGGGCAATAAAATGCCCGGGCGGATCGCGCCCGGGCATCGGGCGCCACAAGGGTCGGGCCACGACCCTGACAGCGCAGGTCTTGTACCCAGCCCCGAGCCTGCTCGGGGCTGGGGAGGCAGATTTAGATCTTGCCTACCAGGTCCAGCGAGGGAGCCAGAGTGGCTTCGCCTTCCTTCCACTTGGCCGGGCAAACCTGACCCGGGTTGGCGGCGGTGTACTGGGCAGCCTTCAGCTTGCGCAGGGTTTCCGACACGTCACGGGCGATTTCGTTGGAGTGGATTTCCAGGGTCTTGATCACGCCTTCCGGGTTGATCACGAAGGTGCCACGCAGGGCCAGGCCTTCTTCGGCGATGTGCACGCCGAAAGCGTTGGTCAGCTGGTGGGTGGGGTCGCCGATCAGCGGGAACTTGGCCTTGCCCACGGCCGGGGAGGTCTCGTGCCAGACCTTGTGCGAGAAGTGGGTGTCGGTGGTGACGATGTACACCTCGGCACCGGCCTTCTGGAACTCGGCGTAGTTGTTGGCGGCGTCTTCGATCTCGGTCGGGCAGTTGAAGGTGAAGGCGGCCGGCATGAAGATCAGCACGGACCACTTGCCCTGCAGGCTCTGCTCGGTGACTTCGATGAACTCGCCGTTGTGGAAAGCGGTGGCCTTGAAGGGTTGAACCTGGGTGTTGATCAGGGACATGAGAGAACTCCTGTTGGGGTTTGGAAACTTGATGCCGCGCATTCTATCTGGATCGGTCTTGATCGCTAAATTGAATGAAGGAATTGGAACGATTGCTTTGGTCTATCTGCCTTCTTCTGCAAGAGGGCAGATGTCTATGGCGCGCGGCCGGCGCTGCGCCGCCTTGGCTGGCCTATCGCTGGCCGCCGTGTGTCCGTCGGCCGTTGTCCGCCCCTCGGTGGGCGGGTTTCGTGCCCGAGCGCGGGCGCTGCGCTACTGCTCCCGGCTCGCCGCCTTCAGCGCCGCGAGCTCGGCCCTGAGGCGCTCGAGCTCGGTCTCGAGTTCCCGCACCCGCTGCCGCGCCTCGACTTCGGCGCTGACATCCTTCTGGATGCCGATGAAGTAGGTCAGCTGGTCGCCTTCGTTGAACACCGGGGTGATCGACAGCTCGTTCCAGAACGCGCTGCCGTCCTTGCGGTAGTTGCGGATGATCTCGCGGCACGGGCGCTGCTCGCGGATCGCCGCGCGAATGCCCGCCAGGCCCGGCTGATTGCGATCGTCGCCCTGCAGAAAGCGGCAGTCCTGGTAGAGGATGTCGTCGCGCGGGTAGCCGGTCAGCCGTTCGAAGGCGGCATTGGCGTAGATCAGGATGTTGTCCTCGCCTTCCTGTTCGGCCACCACTATGCCGTCGTTGGAGGCGTCTACCACCAGTTGCAGGAGCTTGGCGCTGATCATCGAGGTGTCTCCCTATCGTCTTCGCTGCATTCTAGGGGCTGTTGCCGTTTGGCCGCGACCGTGGCGGTGGCCATTCTTGCGCGAAAGCGGCAAAAGACTCAGGGGCATCCCGACCGGCCCGGCACTTGCGGCATAATGCGGGCCCTTTTTCAGCCCGCTGCGGAGAACTGCATGAAAGTCGCCATCCTGTCCGGTTCGGTCTACGGGGCCGCCGAAGAAGTCGCCCGGGTCGCCGTGCAGGTGCTGGAGGGCGCCGGCTGCGAGGCCTGGCACAAGCCCGGCGTGGCGCTCGACGAGGTGTTGGCCTTCGCCCCCGAGGCGGTGCTGGTGGTGACCTCCACCACCGGCATGGGCGAGCTGCCCGGCAATATCCAGAACCTCTACTACGCCTTGCGCGACCGCTTCCCGGCCTGGAGCGGCCTGCCCGGCGCGGTGATCGCCCTGGGCGACTCCAGCTATGACCAGTTCTGCGGCGGCGGCGAGCAGATGCGCGAGCTGCTGCTGGAACTGGGCATGCGCGAGGCGCTGCCGATGCTGCGTTTGGATGCCAGCGAGACGGTGACCCCGGACGAGGATGCCCGGCCCTGGCTGGCAGAGCTGGCCAGCGTGCTGCGCGCCTGATGCATCCGCGCGCCGTCGAGCTGATTGCCGAGCTGCAGCTGGTCGCCCACCCCGAGGGCGGCTACTACCGCCGGCTGTTCACCTCGGCACAGCAGGACGATGAAGGCCGCGCGGCCTGCAGCAGCATCCTGTTCCTGCTGCCGGGCGGCGCGGCGAGCCGCTGGCACCGGGTCGATGCCGACGAGCTGTGGTTCTTCCACGAGGGCGCGCCGCTGGAGCTGCTGATCGCCGAGTCTGCGCAATCCCTGCGCAGCGAGCGCCTGGGGCCGGTCGGCGCCGGGCAGTTGCCGCAGCAGGTGGTGCCGGCCCACGCCTGGCAGGCGGCGCGCAGCCTCGGCGACTTCACGCTGGTGAGCTGCAGCGTGGCGCCGGAGTTTCGCTTCGAGGGCTTTCGCCTGCTCGCCGATGACCCGGCCGCCCAGGCCGGGTGGCCGCTGCTGATGGCGCGCCATCCCGAACTGCTGTGACCCGCAGGGCCAGTGCGCTGGCCGGCAAGGCAACTGGTGGCGGCGCTTGTGCTGGCTAGACTCCCCGGCACAACAACAGCCGAGGTGCCCGCCGTGAACGCTCCGCTCAACCTGCCCGATGTGAAGAACCAGGTCTCCGCCGCCGAATGGCAGACCCGCGTCGACCTGGCCGCCTGTTACCGGCTGATCGCCCTGCACGGCTGGGACGACCTGATCTTCACCCATATCTCGGCCAAGGTGCCGGGCACCGAAGACTTCCTGATCAACCCCTTCGGCCTGATGTTCCATGAGATCACCGCCTCCAGCCTGGTGAAGATCGATCTCTCCGGCAACAAGCTGATGGACGGCCCCTACGACATCAACCCGGCCGGCTACACCATCCACAGCGCCATCCACGAGGTGCGCCACGACGTCGGTTGCGTGCTGCACACCCACACCGCCGCCGGCATCGCCGTGTCGGCGCAGAAGCAGGGCCTGCTGCCGATCTCCCAGCAGTCGCTGTTCGTGCTGTCCAGCCTGGCCTACCACGATTACGAGGGCGTGGCGATCAACCACGAGGAGAAGCTGCGCCTGCAGCGCGACCTGGGCGACAAGCACTTCTTCATCCTGCCCAACCACGGCCTGCTCACCGCCTTCGCCAGCATCGCCGATGCCTTCCTCGGCATGTTCACCCTGCAGCGCGCCTGCGAGGCGCAGATCATGGCGCAGAGCGGCGGCGCCGAGCTGATCCACATCCCGCAGCAGATTCTCGACGGCTCGGCGGCGATGCTCGCCGGGGTGATGAAGACCAGCCAGGGCCTGGGTGGCGACAAGGCCTGGCCGGCGCTGCTGCGCAAGCTCGATGCGCAGCTGCCGGGTTACGACCAGTGAGCGGGCTGCCGGGTATCGCCCTGGCCGACTGGCGGGCGCAGGGGCGCGGCTTCAGCTTCGACGGCCAGGCCATCCGCTACTGGACGGCCGGCGAGGGCGAGCCGCTGCTGCTGATCCACGGCTTCCCCACCGCCAGCTGGGACTGGCAGCGTCTGTGGCAGCCGCTGGCGCAGCGTTACCGCGTGATGGCCTGCGATATGCTCGGTTTCGGTTTTTCTGCCAAGCCGCGCGGCCATGCCTACAGCCTGCTGGAACAAGCCGACCTGCAGCAGGCGCTGCTGGCCCATCTGGGCATCGACGCGCCGCTGCACCTGCTGGCCCACGACTACGGCGACAGCGTGGCCCAGGAGCTGATCGCCCGGCACCAGGAGGGGCGCCTGCGCCTGGCCAGCTGCGTGTTTCTCAATGGCGGCCTGTTTCCCGAGACGCATCGCCCGGTGCTGACCCAGAAGCTGCTGCTCGGCCCGCTGGGGCCGCTGCTCGGTCGGCTGTTCTCGCGGCGCACCCTGGCAAAGAACTTCAACAAGGTGTTCGGCCCGCACACCCCGCCCAGCGAGGCCGAACTGGACGCCTTCTGGGAGCTGATCGCGCACAACGACGGGCCCAAGGTCATGCACCTGCTGATCCGCTACATCCTCGAGCGCCGCGCCAATCGCGAGCGCTGGGTAGCGGCCATGCAGGAGACGACGCTGCCCATGCGGGTGATAGACGGGGCGCTCGATCCGATTTCCGGGGCGCACATGGTCGAGCGCTACCGTGAGCTGATCGCGAGCCCCGACACGGTATTGCTGCCGGCCATAGGCCACTATCCGCAGACCGAGGCGCCCGCAGAGGTGCTCGGCCACTATCTCGAGTTTCGTCAGCGGCTGGAGGCCCATACATGCAGCGACGCACTCTGTTGAAAGGCGCCGCCCTGGGCGGCGTGGCGGCGCTTGGCGCCGGTTTCTGGGCCCTGCCCACGGGGAACGCGCCGGCCGCGCTCAGCCTGGAAGGCGCGCGCAAGGTGCTGCAGGGCTTCGAGGGCAAGGCCCTGGTCAGCGTCGAGGGCTGGAGCCCGGCCGAGGTGTTCAACCACTGCGCGCAGAGCATCGACTATTCCATCGACGGCTTCCCCGAACTGAAACCGACCTGGTTCCGCCACAGCGTCGGCCCGGCCGCGTTCGCCGTATTCAGCGCGCGCGGGGCCATGCGTCACCCGCTGAGCGAGGCCATTCCCGGCGCCGCGCCGCTGGCCGAGCCGGCCAGCCAGGCGGCGGCGCTGCAGCGCCTGCAGGCCGCCTTCGCGCGTTTCGCCAGCCACAGCGGCGAGCTGCAGCCGCACTTCGCCTATGGCGCCCTCGACCACGAGGAGTACGCCGCGGCCCATGTGCTGCACCTGTACAACCACCTGAGCTTGATCCGGGTGGCCTGATGAGCCAGGAGCTGGCGCGGCGCTTCTTCGACGAGTTCGTCGAGGCCTTCGCCTGCTTCGACGGGGCGCTGGTGGCGCAGCGTTACCTCAGCCCCTACCTGGCCTTCCACAGCCCCGAGGAACTGCGTGTATTCGCCTCGGCGGCGGACATCGCCGTCTACTTCCAGGGCATCCTCGACGACTATCGCGCCCGTGGCTGCCGCGCCTGCCGCTATCGCGACCTGCACGTGACGGCGCTGGGCGCCGACTGCGCCCTGGCCAGCGTGACCTGGGAGCTGCTGGACGCCGCCGGCGGCGTCATCGCGGCCTGGCGCGAGTCCTACAACCTGTGCCGGGTCGAGGGGCGCTACCGGGTCTTCGCCTCGACCGACCATCGCTAGTTTATCGGCCGGTATTCAGTGCCACGGCGGTTCGTTGCCGGGGCGTAGCCACTGCAGGACACTCGGGGTCTTTGCCGACTACTGCGAGGAGCCCCAGCATGAGCGACGCCATCCGTTTCCAAGATCAAGTGGTGATTGTCACCGGCGCCGGCGGCGGTCTGGGTCGTGCCCACGCGCTGCTGTTCGCTCAGCATGGCGCCAGGGTGGTGGTCAACGATCTGGGCGGCAGCACCCATGGCGAAGGCGCCAACGCCTCGGCGGCCGACCGGGTGGTGGCCGAGATCCGCGCGGCCGGTGGCGAGGCCGTGGCCAACCATGATTCGGTGACCGACGGCGGCAAGATAGTGCAGTGCGCCCTGGACAGCTTCGGCCGCGTCGACGTGGTGGTGAACAATGCCGGCATCCTGCGCGACAAGTCCTTCCACAAGATGGAGGACGCCGACTGGGAGCTGGTCTACAAGGTCCATGTCGAGGGCGCCTACAAGGTCACCCGCGCCGCCTGGGAGCACCTGCGCGAGCAGCAGTACGGCCGCGTCATCTTCACCGCGTCCACCTCCGGCATCTACGGCAACTTCGGCCAGAGCAACTACGGCATGGCCAAGCTCGGCCTGTACGGCCTGACCCGCACCCTGGCCATCGAGGGGCGCAAGAACAATATCCTGGTCAACGCCATCGCCCCCACCGGCGGCACCCGCATGACCGAGGGCCTGATCCCGCCGCAGGTGTTCGAGCAGCTCAAGCCCGAGCTGGTCAGCCCGCTGGTGGTGTACCTGGGCAGCAACCGCTGCCAGGACACCGCCGGGCTCTATGAAGTCGGCGGCGGTTGGATCGGCAAGGTGCGCTGGGAGCGCAGCCTGGGCGCCGGCTTCGACCCCAGGGTCGGCTTCAGCCCGGAAGACGTGGCGGCCAGCTGGCAGCAGATCGGCGACTTCGCGGGCGCCGTGCACCCGGACGACAACGTCACCGCCCTGCGCGAGATGATGGCCAACCTGCACAAGCACGTGGGCTGAGCCGTCGGCGCAGCCGGCCAGCGGCCGGGGGGCGCGCGGAGTCTCGCGTGAGCGGGATGGCGAGACCCGTGCCGGCGCCCGCCGCCTCGTGGCGGGGGCGGGGCGGCACGGGGATTTTGCCGAGGAGCAGGCCTGATTGCCCCGGGTTGGCCTGCTCGGGTTTAGCGGGCCTGCAGCGTGAAGGTGTCGTCCGAGGGTTCCTTGGTATAGGCGCCCTGGTCGTGCACCAGTTTCTGCGTGCCATTCATCAGGGTGGTGATACGGCTGTCGCTAGTCTTCGCCGAGGCTGCCTGATTGCTGCTGCCGGTGATCGGCGGCGGGTTGAAGCTGAAGGACCAGAGGTAGTGCCAGACGGCCGCATTGTGCTTCTCGGTCTGCTGCACGGAGCTGAAGTACCAGGGCTTCAGCTCGGTGAAGGCGGTCATGTTCATCAGCCCCTTGTTCTCGTCGCCGACGAACACCGTGCTGGTCACCGACGAGCTGCGATAGGCCTCGAAGATCACGCCCTTGCCCTTGAGCTCGCTGACGTAGCTGCGGCACACGGCCCCGGTCCACTGGTTGCCGAGCCAGCTCTTGGCGTAGTTGGAATAGAAGGGGTCGAGCAGGGCCACGCGCTTGGGCAGCAGTTTGCTGTTGAGCGTGCCGGCGGCGACCGCATCGCTGATCTTCTTGGTCAGGACGATGGCCATCTGGTTGCCCAGCGAGTGACCGAGGATGCGGATGTTGCTGCCGCTATAGCCGGCCAGGTTGTCCTTGTAGCTCTTGAACAGCAGATCGCCGGCCGATTCGCTCGGGCCATTGCTGTAGACGCCGCTGCTGTTGCGCCAGCGCATCGCGCGCGGGCCGCTGGCGGTCCAGATCTTGGCCTCGGCGTCCTTCACCTCGCCCTCGTCGGCGAACTGGTTCCAGTACAGCACGCCGACGTTGTAGCCAGCGTTGAGCCAGGCAGTCGCCAGGTCCAGGCTGGGGCCGCCGGCGCCCTCGCGGTTGAAGGTTTCGCGGTCCTTGCGCGCGGTGGCGCCGTTCTGCCAACCGTGGATATAGATCACCGTGGGCTTGCTGGCGCCGTAGTAGGCGTTGCTCTGCCCGGGCACGGCCTTCTGCCAGGTATCGCCGTAACCGAACCAGTACAGGCCGTAGTCGAGGTTGTTGAAGGTGGAGTCGGGGAATACGCCGGGGGCGGCGTGGACAAGCGAGGAAAAACACAGCAGGCAAAGCAGCAAGAGCTTGCGCATGGTGAGCGTCCCTTATGTTGTTGTTGTGTTCGGGGCGCAGCTATTTAGCGGTGATGGCAGTTTGCTGTCAATGCAGCGCGACGTTGCTCCCCCGCCGGCTCAGGGCATCGATGCGCTGGGCCAGTTGCATCCGCTCGCCAGCGTCCTCGCACAGCAGCAGCGCGCGCTGCAGGTCGAAGCGTTCGGCCTGCGGGCAGTCCAGCTCGCGATAGATGGCGGCGCGCAGCAGATGGTCGGCGCTGTTCGGCGGGCCCAGCAGGAGGATGCGTTCGGCGTCCTTGAGCGCCGCCAGGTGGTCGCCGGCGGCGCCGTGCAGGTGGCAGAGGTTACGCGACAGGCGCAGCAGCAGGGCGTGCCCGTCGCAGGTCTGGAAGTGTCGGGCCTGCAACTCGGCGCCGGGGCCGGCGACGCGCGCCAGCAGCTCGCGGCAGTCGCGGGTGTAGAGCCTGCGACCGTTGCAGGGGTCGAGCAGGTGATCGGCGCCGGGAACGCGCAGCAGCAGGTGGCCGGGGAAGTTCACCGCCTGCAGCGGAATGTCCAAGCGCTGGGCCAGTTCCAGGGCGAGCAGCGCCAGCGACAGCGGCTGGCCGCGCCGGCGCTGCAGCACCTGGTGCAACAGGGCGGCGCGCGGTCGCAGGGGCAGGTCGTCGTCCTCGTGGAAGTCCAGCTCGCCGAGGCGCCGCAGCAGCGGTTGGGCCAGGTCCGCCGCGGCCAGGTTGGGCAGGCCGACGGCCACCTGCTGGCGCAGATTGGCGAACTCGCGCAGCACGCTTTCCGGACGCAGTTGCGGATCGTGCTCGGCAGCGATCCACAGGGCCGCTTCGAGCAGTGCGGGTGGATCGCTTTCCAGACAGTGCAGCCAGGCGGGACGAGCGTTCATGCGGGGACTCCCTGACCAACGCGGTCAGCCTGACTATCGTCCAGCGTCCGCCAATCGTCCAGTGCGCCCCGCAGGCGCGCTCGCAATCTGCCTGGCGGCTCAGGCGTAGACGCGCTGGCCGCGATACATGCGCACCGACGCGCCGCGTATGGGCTCCTCGCCGACGCTCGGTGGCAGGGGCGCGGCCGACGCTTCGGCGCGGCGCGGCGCGGCGCCGTGGAAGTCGCTCAGCTCGGCCAGGCGGATGCCGAGGTTGCGCGTGTCCTGGTCGGTGGAGCGCAGGCAGGCCAGCAGCATGGCCTCCACCGCGTCCGCCTGGCTGAGGCGGATATCCAGCGTCAACTCGTCGCGCAGACGGCGCCGCAGCGCCTGCATGCAGTCCAGAACGGCTTTGTTCAGTTCCATGTCGACTCCCCCGAAGGCTTGGCTGGCAGAGGTTCAGCAAGTTGCGTACCAGTCGGCGGGGTGGCGAACTGTGCGGCATTTCACAGCTTGCCGCGTTCGGAGCTGCACGGCGCTGGTGCGCCGGTGCACTCGTCTGGCGCCATGCGGAAGCCGGCCCGGCATGGCGGTATACTGCCCGCCGGTTTCACTTTTCCGCATTTTCGAAGGTTTCTATGCGCAACGACGCCCACGACGAGCTGGAGCATGTGCCCAGCCTGACCACCGACCCGCGCGACCGCGACGCCTATCCGTCCGCGCATGTCCCCACCCCGCAGCGCGGCGCGCCCACCTATCCGCAGGTGGAGCGGCGCCGTGGCTACGGCACCGGCCCCCTGTGGGCGCTGATCGGCGCCCTGGTTATCGCCCTGGGCGGCCTGAGCTGGTGGAGCTACCAGCAGGTCGCGCAGATGCAGGCGCAACTGGTGGTGACCCAGGAGACCTTCGCCCGCATCAGCGAGGATGCCGCCGGGCGCATCCAGGATATCTCCGGCAAGGTGGTGGCCACCGAGTCCAGCGTCACCAGCGACAGCGAGGCGCTCAAGCTGCGGGTCAAGCAGCTGGAGACCAAGTTGGCCGAGTTGGCCAAGCAGCAGCAGAACCTCAATGGCCAGCAGAGCGGCCAGGGCAAGCGCATCGAGCAGCTGGCCGCCGATCTGAAGAGCCAGCAGGGCGACCTGGATGCCAGGCTCGGCAAGCTGGCCAGCGAGCAGAAGGCCGGCCTGGCCGGCGTCGACAAGCTGCAGGAGCAGCTCAAGACGCAGGGTGCGGGCATCGCCGCGCTGCAGAAACAGGGCGACCCGAGCCAGGCGCTGCGCAACCTGGAGCAGGACCTGCTGGTGCTGCGCAGCGAGCTGGACAACCGCGCGGCGCAGAACAACACCGCCGAGTTCGACGCCTTCCGCGCCCAGGTCACGCGCAACATCAACGCGCTGACCGCCCAGGTGCAGAACCTGCAGCAGCAGCTCAACGCGCGGCCCTGAGCCGCGTCGAAGCCCGCTAAGCGCCGAGCTGCGTCTCTCTTCCTCCGCTCCGCCCGCTTGCGGGAGGCGCTACAGCGGCCGGCACAGCCAGTGCAGGTAGCGGCCGAGGCCGGCGAAGCTCGGGTGGCGGCGGTGGGCCAGCTCCATTTCCAGCAGATCGGCCAGTTCGGCCTTGGCCTGGAACTCGCTCGGCATGTAGTCGTGGAACACGCGCACGCCGCTCTGGCTTTCGACCCGCCAGTGGCCGGCGAGTTGCGCCGCCAGCTCGCGCGGGTCCAGCGGTCGCTGCGGGGTCAGGCTCTGTCCCTCGCCGGCGAAGCGCTGCTTGCGCAGCTTGCGGAAGTGGCCCTTGAGCAGGTTGCGGTAGACCAGCGCGTCCTTGTTGTAGAAGGCCAGCGATAGCCAGCCATCGGCGCCGGTGAGCTGGTGCAGCACCGGCAGTATGGCGTGCGGCTCGGCCAGCCATTCCAGCACGGCGTGGCAGAGCACCAGGTCGTAGGGCTGGGTGAGCTGGCCGAGCAGCTCCTGCCAGGGCGCCTGGATGAACTGCGCCGCCACGCCGGCCTCGGCGAAGCGCTGGCGAGCGCCTTCGAGCATGGGCTCGGCCGGTTCGGCCAGGGTCACGGCATGGCCGCGCTGGGCCAGCCACAGGCTCATGTGGCCGAGCCCGGCGCCGACGTCCAGCACCCGCAGCGGCCGCTCGGGCAGCGCCTCCTTGAGGTCGGCCTGGAGCACGGCCAGGCGGATGGCGCCCTTGGCGCCGCCATAGATCTTCTCGGCGAAGCGGGTGGCCAGTTCGTCGAAGTGGCGATCGGTCACTTGAAACGCCTCTCGCTGTCGGCCAGCTTGGCGCGCACCGCCTGCTCCAGGCCGATGCCCAGCTCGGCGCACAGCAGGGTCAGGTACAGCACGATATCGCCGATCTCCTGGCCGGCGTGCGCCAGCTGCTCGGCCGGCAGCCGGCGCGATTCGTCCTCGGACAGCCACTGGAATATCTCCACCAGCTCGGCCATCTCCACGCTGGCGGCCATGGCCAGGTTCTTCGGGCTATGGAAGCGGCGCCAGTCGTTGTGGTCGCGGATCGCGTGCAGGCGGCGGGTGAGTTCGGCGATATCCATGGGCTCTCCTTCGGGGCGCATAGCTTCGGCCCGGCAGAGGTTTGTCGCAAGTCTGGGAGCTGACTCCCTCTCCCCTCGGGAGAGGGTTGGGGTGAGGGTGCCATGGGCAACACGGAGTGGCTTGGCAGTCCCTCACCCCCGGCCCCTCTCCCAGGGGGAGAGGGGAGTCACGGGAGCATCAGTCATCGAGTGTGGCGCCTTCCCGCTCCAGCAACGCGCGCTTGCGCGGCACGCCCCAGCGATAGCCCGTCAGCGCGCCGCTGGCGCCTATTACCCGGTGGCAGGGCACCAGCAGGCCCAGCGGGTTGCTGGCGCAGGCGCGGGCCACGGCGCGCGGGTGGCTGGCCAACTGCGCGGCCAGCTCGCCGTAGCGCCGCGTCTGCCCCGCCGGTATCTCGCGCAGGGCCTGCCAGACTCGCTGCTGGAAGGCGCTGCCGCGCAGGTCCAGCGGCAGCTGGGCGGCGCGGCTCGGTTCGCGCACTTGGGTCAGCACCTCGCGCAGCCAGTCGCGCAGGCCGCGCTGGTCGCGCCTCAGCTCGGCGGCGGCGAAGCGCTGGCGCAGCTCGGCCTCCAGCTCGGCCTCGTCGTCGCCGAACAGCAGGGCGCAGACGCCGCGCGTGCTGGCGGCGAGCAGCAGCAGGCCCAGCGGGCAGTCGGCGATGGCATAGCGCAGGGTCTCGCCGGCGCCCTTGTCGCGCCGCTGCGCCGGGCTCAGGGCCTCGGGCTCCTGGTACAGCGCGCGGGTGCCGGAGTAGCCGGCGTCCAGCGCCGCCTGCAGCACCGAGTCGGCCTGGGGCAGGGCTCGCTCCAGGCGCTGGCGGCGGCGGGCTTCGAACCAGGCGCGCGGGGTCATGCCGGTGCGCGCCTTGAACGCCCGCGCCAGGTGCGAGGCGGACAGGCCGATGCGCGCCGCCAGCCGGTCTAGGGTCGGTGCCCGCTCGCTGGCTTCCAGCATCCGGCAGGCCGCCACCACCAGATCGTCCAGCTGTTCGGCCGGGCTCTTGCCCTTGGGCGAGCAGCGCCGGCAGGGGCGGAAACCGGCGGCCTCGGCGCTGGCCGCGTCGGCATGGAAGCTGACGTTGTCGCGCCTTGGTCGGCGTGCCGGGCAGCTGGGCCGGCAGTAGATGCCGGTGCTGCGCACGGCGAAGACGAACTGCCCGTCGCAGCCTGCGTCGCGCTCGCACAGGGCCTGCCAGCATTGGTCGTGATCGAACATGGCGATCTCCCGAGGGATGCGTATGCCCCGATTGTCGGTCCGGGCGCCGGTGCTGCCAATCCGCATCTGACTTTCAAAGCCTATGCTGAAAGGCGCCATCCATTCTCCGAGCAGGGACGCCACCATGCCGCGCCTGTGCTGTCTGCTTCTGCTCTGTCTGCTGCCGCTCGCCGCGCCCGCGGCCCTGCAGCTGGATGCCGCCGAGCGCGCCTGGCTGGCCGAGCACCCGGTGCTGCGCGTGGGCATCGAGCGCAGCGGCTGGCCGCCGTTCGACCTGATCGACCCGCAGGGCAAGCACCGCGGCTTGAGCGGCGACTACCTGACGCTGCTGGGCCAGCGCCTCGGCCTGCGCCTGCAGCCGGTGCTGCTAGAGGATTGGGGCACGGCCATGCGCGCGCTGCGCGAGGGCAAGGTCGACGTGCTGCCCTCGGTGGCCAGGACGGCCGAGCGCGAGACCTTCATGGCCTTCACCCAGCCCTATCTGGTCAGCAGCAGCCTGATCTTCACCCGCAGCGATCTGGAGGTGCAGCGCGTGGCGGACCTGGCCGGGCGCCTGGTCGCCATCGAGCGCGGCTACGTGCTGCAGCAGGCCCTGCGCGACAGCGTGCCGGGCGTCAAACTACTGGAGGTGCGCGACACCGAGGCGGCTTTGCGCGCGGTGTCCTCGGGGCGTGCCGAGGCCTATGTCGGCGACATGATCGTGGCCAGCTACCTGATTCGCGAGCGCAACCTGACCAACCTGGAGCTGCGCGGCGAGACCGGCCTGTCCACCAGCGAGTTCCGCTTCGCCGCGCGGCGCGACCAGGCGCAGCTGGTCGCCCTGCTGGACAAGGCCCTGGCCAGCCTGAGCGATGCCGAGCGGGAGGCGATCAAGGAGCGCTGGCTGCCGCCGCTGACCGCCTTCAACTGGCGGCGCCTGCTGCAGGTGGGCTGGCCCTACCTGCTCGGCCTGGTCGCGCTGGTCGCCTTCGTGCTGGTCTGGAATCGTCGCCTGGCGGTGCAGATCGCCGAGCGCCAGCGCGCCGAGGCCGAGGCGCAGCGCCAGCGCAGCACCCTGGTGGCGTTGATCAACGCCATCCCCGATCCGATCTGGTTCAAGGACGCCCAGGGCCGCTACCTGGGCATCAACCAGGCCTGCGCCGAGCTGTTCGGCAAGCCGCACGAGGCGGTGCTGGGCAAGCGCGACGAGGAGCTGCTGGACCCGGCCTGGGCGGCGGCCCGCGCCGAGCACGACCGTACCGCGCTGAACTGGCCGCATCCCTTCGAGAGCGAGGGCCAGGCGGTCTACCCGGACGGCCGCCAGGTGGTGTTCGACACCCTGCGCACCACCTTCCACGATGACCAGGGCCGGCTGCTCGGCCTGGTCGGGGTGAGCCGCGACATCACCGCGCGCAAGCAGACCGAGGCCGAGCTGGCCCGCGCCAAGGAGCTGGCCGAGGAGGCGGCGCGGCTGAAATCCGATTTCCTGGCCAATATGAGCCATGAGATCCGCACGCCGATGAACGCCATCATCGGCATGTCGCACCTGGCCCTGAAGACCGAGCTCGAGCCGCGCCAGCGCGACTATCTGAACAAGATCCAGCAGGCCAGCCAGCACCTGCTGGGGATCATCAACGACATCCTCGACTTCTCCAAGATCGAGGCCGGCAAGCTGAGCGTGGAACGCATCGAGTTCGACCTGCAACAGGTGCTGGAGAACCTCGCCAGCCTGATCGGCGACAAGGTCGCGGCCAAGGGCCTGGAGCTGGTGTTCAACCTCGACCCCGGACTGCCCCGGCAACTGCTGGGCGACCCGCTGCGCCTGGGGCAGATCCTGATCAACTTCGCCAACAACGCGGTCAAGTTCACCGAGCGCGGCGAGGTGGAGGTGATACTGCGCGACGAGGGACACAGGGCCGACGAGGTGCAGCTGTACCTCGGCGTGCGTGACACCGGCATCGGCCTGACGGCGGAGCAGCAGGGGCGGCTGTTCGAGTCCTTCCAGCAGGCCGACAGCTCGACCACCCGCAAGTACGGTGGCACCGGCCTCGGCCTGGCGATCTGCAAGAGCCTGGCCGAGGCCATGGGCGGCAGCGTCGGGGTGGACAGCGAGGCGGGCCGCGGCAGCCTGTTCTGGTGCCGCCTGCCGCTCGGCATCGCCGGGCGACAGGCGCAGAAGCTGCTGGCGCAGCCCGATCTGCGCGGTCGCAGGGTGCTGGTGGTGGACGACAACGACAGCGCGCGCCAGGTGCTCGCCGGCATGCTGGAGAGCATGAGCTTTCGCGTCGAGGCGGTGGACGGCGGCGGCGCCGCGCTGCAGCGGGTGCAGGAGGCCGCGCTGCGCCGCGATCCCTTCGAGCTGGTCCTGCTGGATTGGCAGATGCCCGGCATGGACGGCCTGGAGAGCGCGCGGCGGATTCGCGAGCTGGGCCTGCAACCGCCGCCGCGCCTGCTGATGGCCACCGCCCACGGCCGCGAGGAGATTCTGCAGGGCGCCGGGCGGGTCGGCATCGAGGAGGTGCTGATCAAGCCGCTCAATCCCTCGCTGCTGTTCGACGCGGTGATCCGCAGCCTGGGCGGCGAGGGGCTTGCCCAGGGCTTCGCGCGTCTGCCGGTGGGCGAGGCGTTGCCCGACTTCTCCGGCCAGCGCGTGCTGCTGGTTGAAGACAACGAGCTGAATCGCGAGGTGGCCTGCGGCCTGCTGCAGGAGAGCGGCCTGCAGATCGACCAGGCCGAGCACGGCCAGGCGGCCCTCGACCTGCTGCGGGCGGCACCCGACGGGCACTACGCCCTGGTGCTGATGGACATGCAGATGCCGGTGCTCGATGGCATCGCCGCGACCGAGGCACTGCGTCGCGAGGCGCGCTTCGCCGCGTTGCCGATCGTGGCCATGACCGCCAACGCCATGCCGGCCGACCGCGAGCGCTGCCTGGCGGCGGGGATGAACGACCACCTCGGCAAGCCCATCGAACCGGCCGAGCTGTGGCGCACCCTGGGTCGCTGGCTGCAGGCGCGCACTGCGCAAGCGCAAGCGCAGTCGCCTGCGGCGCAGGCGCTGCCGGGCTGGCAACTGCCCGGGGTGGATATCGCCAGCGGCCTGCGCCGGGTGCTGGGCCGGCTCGAGCTGTACCTGCGCCTGCTGCACAAGTTCGCCGCCGGCCAGGCCGGCTTCGTCGACCGCCTGCGCCACCTGCTGGCCGCCGGCGAGCTGGAGGGCGCCGAGCGCGAGGCGCACAGCCTCAAGGGCCTGGCCGGCAACCTCGGCGCCCTGGACCTGGCGGCCCAGGCGGCGCTGCTGGAGTCGGCGATCAAGGACGAGCGCCACGACGAGCTGGGCGCTTTGCTGATCGAGCTGGAGCAGAGCCTGGCGGGCCTGGTCGAGGCGATTCGCGCGTTGCCGCAGGCCGAGGCGCAGGCCCCGCCCGATCCGCAGCGGCTGCAGCCGCTGTGCCGGCAGCTGCTGCGGCTGTTCGCCGAAGACGACCCGCGCGCCGGGAAAGTCTTCGAAGAGCAAGCCGAACTGCTGCGCAGCGCCTTTAATGAGGAGTACGGAGCGCTGGCGGCGGCCGTGCAGGGCTTCGATTTCGAGAGGGCCCAGGCGCTGCTGCGGGCGGCGACCGAACAACTGGAACTCAGGCTCTGAACGAGGAGGCGGGACAGTGGAGATGCTCGATCGGCCCGACCAGCCGCTGGTGCTGCTGGTGGACGATACCCCGGAGAACCTTACGCTGATGAGCGAGCTGCTGGCCGACAGCTATAGGGTCAAGGTCGCCAACAATGGCGCCAAGGCCCTGCGCATCGCCGCCGAGAGCCTGCCGGACCTGATTCTGCTGGACATCATGATGCCGCAGATGGACGGCTACGAGGTCTGCCGCCGGCTCAAGGCCGACCCCGCCACCGCCGAGATTCCGGTGATCTTCCTCACCGCCAAGAGCGAGCTGGCCGACGAGCAGCAGGGCTTCGACCTGGGCGCGGTGGACTACATCGCCAAGCCGATCAGCCCGCCCATCGTCCTGGCGCGGGTGCGCGCCCAGCTGCAGCTCAAGGCCGGTGCGGATTTCCTGCGCGACAGGAGCGAGTACCTGGAGTGGGAGGTGCGCCGCCGCACCCATGACATCCAGCGCCTGCAGGAGGTGACCATCGAGGCCATGGCCAGCCTCGCCGCCCTGCGCGACAACCCCTGCGGCAAGCACCTGGCGCGCATCGAGCCCTACATGGTCGAGCTGGCCGCCAGCCTGGCCCGCCAGCAGCCCGCGCTGGCCGAGGAGCTGACGGAGGAACGCATCGCCCAGCTGGGCAAGTCGGCCCTGCTGCACGGTATCGGCAAGCTGGTGCTGCCGGATCGCATCCTGCTCAGCCCGGTGCCGCTCGAGGGCAAGGACCTGGAACTGCTGCACAGCCATGCCCAGGCCGGGCGCGACGCGCTGCTGGCCGCCGAGGCCAAGCTGGGCAGCGTGCCGGACTTCCTGCGAGATGCCCGCGACATCGTCTACAGCCAGCACGAACACTGGGACGGCAGCGGCTATCCGCAGGGCCTGCGACACGAGCAGATTCCCCTGGCCGCGCGGCTGATGGCGGTGGTCGGCGCCTACGAGGAGCTGACCAGCTACCACCCCTACCGGCCGACCCTGGGTCACCCCGCCGCGCTGGCGCGGATCAGCGCCGACAGCGGCAAGCGCTTCGACCCCTCGGTGGTGCTGGCCCTGATCGAGTGCGCCGAGCGCTTCGTGCAGATCGCCGGCGAGCACGCCGACGATGCCGCCTCGCTGCACTGCGAACTGCAGCGCCTGGAGGAGTCGCTCGGCGAGAGCATCGAGCTGACCCTGCCGGCGGACTGAGGGCTCAGTCCGGAGTCTGCCATTCCAGGCTCAGCGCTTCCTGCCAGGCGAAGCGCTCGAAGTGGCTGGCCACCACGTGCTGCAGCCTCTCCAGGCTGTCGCGATCGACTGCCTCGACCCTGAGATTCAGCCCGCCGCTCTCGGCCTGGAGCAGCGAAAGCCCGCTGTCGAACTGGATGCGCCCCTGGCGCTCGTCGAAGCTGACCGGGATATTGTGCGCGAAGTGCCTGCACAGGCGGCCGATATAGCGCCCGGGAACGTCTGTGGCGACGAAGGCGCGAGACTGTAGCGGATTCATGCCCGTCTCCTCAGTAGGCCAGGGTGAAGCGCCGGCGCACATGGCGCGGCTGCTCGGTCTCGTCGAGCAGTGCCACGGCCAGGTCGGCCACCGAGATGCGCCCGGGTTGCTCGCCCGTCATCAGCAACTCTTCGCCGCCGAGGCGGAACTGGCCGGTGCGCGGGCCCGGCTCCAGATGTGCGGCGGGGGAGAGGAAGGTCCATTCCAGGCCCTGTTCATCGCGCAGCAGATCGAGCGCCTGGCGCGCGCCCTCGGCGCCTTCCTTGTATTCGGCGGGGAAGCCGTCGCTGTCGATCAGCTGCTGGCCCGGTGCCACGTACAGGCTGCCGGCGCCGCCGACCACCAGCAGGCGCTTGACCCCGGCGGCCTTGCTCGCGGCGGTGATGGACTTGGAGCCGGCGATAAACTGCTCGCGAATATCGGCCACGCCCCAGCCGGGGTTGAAGGCGCTGAGCACGGTGTCGTGGCCGCGCAGCTGTTCGGTGAGCGCGGCGACATCCTGCACGTCGGCGCGCAGGGCGCTGAGGCCGGCGCGTTGCGCCAGTTTCTCCGGGTGGCGGACCAGGGCGGTGACTTGGTGGCCGCGGTTCAGGGCTTCTTCCAGCAGGGCGGCGCCGACATAGCCTGTGGCGCCGATCAGGGCGAGTTTCATGGGGTGTCCTCGGTGGGTGTTTGTGTGGGACAGATAATCGCTGCTGGATAAAGTCGAGAAAAAGACGCCTAATCCGCTTTGACAATTAAGCAGAGCTTAATAATGGAGCAGCTCAAGCGCATGGCCCTGTTCGCCACCGTGGTGGAGAAGGGCTCCATGGTCGCCGCCGCCGAGGCGCTGGGCATGACCGCCTCGGCGGTCAGCCAGCAGATTCGCAAGCTGGAGGACAGCACCCGGGTCAGTCTGCTGCACCGCACCACGCGGCGCCTGACTCTGACCGAGGCCGGTGCGCAGCTGTACCAGAGCTGCCGACAGATCGTGCAGCTGGCCGAGCAGGCCGAGCAGCGCCTGGCCGAGTTGCGCGATGCGCCGGTGGGCGAGCTGCGCATCGCCGCGCCGGTGGGCTTCTCCGGCCATCTGCTGACCAATGCCTTGGCACCGCTGCTGCAGGCGCATCCGCAGCTGAGCCTGCGCCTGTTCTTCCAGGACGAGCAGATCGACCTGATCGAGCAGCGCATCGACCTGGCCATCCGTGTCGGCAGCCTGGAGGACTCCAGCCTGGTGGCGCGGTATATCGGCGATTGGCCGATGCTGCTGTGCGCGGCACCGGCCTACTTGGCGCACTGTGGTGCCATCGAGGGGCCGCAGCGGTTGAGCGGCCTGGACTGGCTGAGCCTCGGCCACGAGCGCGCTGGCCAGCTGACCCTGCATGGTCCGGGCGGCGCGGTGCAGCGCCTGCGCGTGGAGGGGCGGGTGGTGTGCAACAACATTCTCTCGGTGCGCCAGTTCACCCTGGCCGGCATGGGCGTGTCGCTGCAGCCGGAGCCCGAGGTGCGCGAGCTGCTGGCCCGTGGCGAGTTGCTCAACCTGCTGCCGGACTGGCAGCCCGACCCCATCGGCCTGCACCTGGTCACCCCGCGGCGCGACGCTCAGCCGGCCAAGGTGCGCTATGCCATTGATGCATTGCGTCGCGCACTGCTGGCGGGGTAGGCGCGGATTACCGTATAACGCCCCCAGCATTTCCCATCGGAGCCCCGCAGTACGCGATGAAAACCCCGAAACGCCTGCAACCCCTGCTCGAAGACGGTCTGATCGACGAGGTGGTGCGGCCGCTGATGAGCGGCAAGGAAGCCTCGGTCTACGTGGTGCGCTGCGGCGCCGAGCTGCGCTGCGCCAAAGTCTACAAGGAGGCCAACAAGCGCGGTTTCCGCCAGGCCGCCGAGTACCAGGAGGGGCGCAAGACGCGCAACAGCCGCGATGCCCGGGCCATGGCCAAGGGCAGCAAGTACGGACGCAAGGAGCAGGAGGACGCCTGGCAGAACGCCGAGGTGGCCGCGCTGTTCCGCCTGGCGAGTGCCGGGGTACGGGTGCCCAAGCCCTACGACTTCCTCGACGGCGTGCTGCTGATGGAGATGATCGACGACGGTTACGGCGATGCCGCGCCGCGCCTCAACGACGTCGACCTGCTGCCGGAGGATGCCCGCGAGTTTCACGCCTTCATGATCGGCGAGATCGTCAAGATGCTCTGCGCCGGCCTGGTGCATGGCGACCTGTCGGAGTTCAACGTGCTGCTCGACCCGCACGGCCCGGTGATCATCGACCTGCCGCAGGCGGTGGACGCGGCGGCCAACAACCATGCCTTCAGCATGCTCGAGCGCGACGTGCGCAACATGGCCGAGTACTTCGGCCAGTTCGCTCCGGAGCTGCTGGAAACCCGCTACGCCAAGGAGATTTGGGCGCTCTACGAGGACGGCAAGCTGACCCCGCAGAGCCAGCTCACCGGCCTCTTTGCGGAGCCCGAAGACGCGGCCGATGTCGATGCGGTGATGCGCGAGATCAAGGCCGCCCTGGCCGAGCAGGCACGTCGCGAGGCGCTGCGCAACGCCGAGGACGCGCCGCAGGGCGAGCCACCGCCGCCCTGGATGCAGTAGCGCGCTGTCTGGTCGGGAAAGCGGGCAACTGTATCGGGAAGGCTCGCGGCCCGGCTGCTAGTGTGCGGAGACTCGTTCCGGAGCTCCGCCATGCCGCTGCCGCATATTCTCCTGGCCCTGCTGGTCACCCTGATCTGGGGCGTCAACTTCGTGGTGATCAAGGTCGGCCTGGAGGACTTCCCGCCGCTGCTGTTCTGCGCCCTGCGCTTCGCCCTGGCGGCGCTGCCGCTGTTGATCCTGCGCGGGCCGCTGCCGGCGCCGCCGTGGCGCATCCTGCAGATCGGCGTGCTGCTCGGGGTGATCAAGTTCGGCCTGCTGTTCGTCGGTATGCACCTGGGCATGCCGGCCGGGCTGTCGTCGCTGGTGCTGCAGAGCCAGGTGTTCTTCACCGTGCTGATCGCCGCCGTGCTGCTCGGCGAGCGGCCCGGCGTCCGCGCCCTGGCCGGTCTGGCGCTGGCCGCCGGTGGATTGCTGCTGATCGGTCTGCAGCGGCCGCTGGGCGACAGCCTGCTGGGCTTCGCCCTGGTGATCGCCGCCGCGCTGGCCTGGGCCTGCTCCAACATCGCCACCAAGCGCTCCGGGGCCAGCGACATGCTGCGCCTGATCTGCTGGGTCAGCCTGGTGCCGGTGTTGCCGCTGCTGGGCCTGTCCTGGCTGTTCGAGGGGGCGCAGGCCATCGAGTCGGCGCTCACCCACCCGAGCTGGCGCGGCGTCGGCGCGCTGCTGTACATCGCCTTCCTCGCCACCACGGTCGGCTTCGCCATCTGGAGCTTTCTGCTGCGCCGCTACCCGGCCAGCCAGGTCACGCCCTTCGCCCTGGCGGTGCCGGTGTCCGGCCTGCTGGCCGGCTGGCTGCTGCTGGGCGAGGCGCTCACGGCGCAGGGCTGGTTGGCCTGCACCCTGGTGTTCGGCGGTCTGGCCATCACCCTGCTGCCGACCGGGCCGTTCAGGCGAGGTAGGGCCTTATCTGCGCCGCCAACCAGTCCATGAACAGCTGCACGCGCTTGGACAGGTTGCGCCGGTGCGGATAGAGCAGGACGACCGGCATGGGTGCGGCGCGGT
Source organism: Pseudomonas sp. CAU 1711 (assembly GCF_039888625.1). Lineage (NCBI taxonomy): Bacteria > Pseudomonadati > Pseudomonadota > Gammaproteobacteria > Pseudomonadales > Pseudomonadaceae > Pseudomonas > Pseudomonas sp. CAU 1711. The sequence goes on along the minus strand of NZ_JBDQQT010000002.1, from coordinate 146,987 downwards.
AGGCGGGTAGCACCTCCACCAGGCGGCCGTCGGCCAGCTGCGGCAGCACGCCGACGCGTGGCACCTGGATCAGGCCGAGCCCGGCCAGGCAGGCCTGGCTGTAGGCGTCGGTGCTGTTCACCGTCAGCGCCCCGGGCATGTCGAGGACGCGCGTCTGGCCATCCTCCTGGTACTCCCAGCCGTCGGGCTTGCTGCCCAGCACCGACACATAGTGCACCAGGCGGTGCGCGCTCAGGTCGGCCAGGCTGTGCGGCGTGCCGAAGCGCTGCAGGTAGGCGGGGCTGGCGCAGTTGATCTGTTCCATCTGCCCCAGCGGGCGGGCGATCAGCCCGGGGTCGGCCTGGCCGCCGACCCGCAGCACACAGTCGAAACCTTCGCGGATCAGGTCGACGCGATGGTCGGTACAGCTCAGTTCCAGCTGCAGCCGCGGATGGGCGGCGAGGAACTCGGCCAGACGCGGCAGCACCAGGTCGCGGGCCACCGCCTGGTTCATGTCCACCCGCAGGCGGCCGCGCAGCTGGCTGGCGTCGAGCTGGAACATCGCCTCGATCTCCTCGGCGTCGGCCAGCAGGTCCTTGCAGCGCTCGTAGCAGGCCTGGCCGTCCTGGGTCAGGCTCACCCGCCGGGTGGTGCGGTGTAGCAGGCGCGCGCCGAGCTGGTTCTCCAGCTGCTGCACCAGCAACGAGACGCTGGCCTTGGGCTGGCCGAGGCTCTCGGCGGCGCGGGTGAAGCTGGCCAGCTCGGCGACCCGAACGAAGGCCTGCATGGCGTGGAGGCGGTCCATGGTGGCTCACTGTTATTGATTCCTGGACAGTCTAAGCAGGAGTGCCTGATTTATCCCGCTATAGCCGAGTAATAGCCTAGTCCTCGTCAGCCATTCACCCCGACGAGGTATTGCAGATGAACTCGACCATCACCCTGATCACCGGCGCCAGCCGCGGCCTGGGCAAGAACGCCGCGCTGCACCTGGCCCGCAGAGGTCATGACCTGATCCTCACCTACAACAGCGGCCAGGCCGAAGCCGAGGCCGTGGTGGCGGAGATCCGCGCCCTCGGTCGCAAGGCCGTGGCCCTGCAGCTGGACGTGAGCCGCGCCGCGACCTTCGCCGCCTTCGCCGAGCAGGTGCGCGACGCCCTGACCGTCACCTGGCAGCGCGACAGCTTCGATGCGCTGGTCAACAACGCCGGCATCGGTATCCACGTGCCCTTCGCCGAGACCAGCGAGGAGCAGTTCGACCAACTGGTGAACATCCACCTCAAGGGCACTTTCTTCCTCACCCAGAAGCTGTTGCCGCTGCTGGCCGACGGCGGGCGCATCCTCAACGTCTCCACCGGCCTGGCGCGCTTCTCCCTGCCGGGCTACGCCGCCTACGCGGCGATGAAGGGTGGCATCGAGGTGCTCACCCGCTACCTGGCCAAGGAGCTGGGCGGCCGCGGTATCCGCGCCAACGTGATAGCCCCGGGGGCCATCGAGACCGACTTCGGCGGCGGCGTGGTACGCGACAACCGGCAGGTGAACGACTTCATCGCCAGCCAGACCGCCCTGGGTCGCGTCGGCCTGCCGGACGACATAGGCAACGCCATCGCCATGCTGCTGTCGGAGGAGGCCGGCTGGGTCAACGCGCAGCGGGTGGAAGTGTCCGGCGGCATGTTCCTCTGAGAGGGTAGGCAGGGCCCCGATCCTGGTCGGATCGGGGCCTGATTGCGAGACCGATTCAGAGTCATTTTCATTTGTCTTAAAATTGGCTGCGGCCCAGTAACCACGCGGTATTGCGCTAATGCGAATCGCTTCTTCGGTCGTTTGATTGCAGTGCTTGACCCAGGCGCTTTCAGGGTCGAAGCTGCCCGTCTGTATCAGTGATTTATCGGGGAAGGACGCATGAAAGGCTCGACTGAGGTCGTCGATTATCTGAAGGAACTGCTGCGTGGCGAGCTGGCCGCTCGCGATCAGTATTTCCTGCACTCGCGGATGTACGACGACTGGGGCTTCAAGAAGCTCTACGAGCGCCTCAACCACGAGATGGAGGAGGAGACCGAGCACGCCGACGCCCTGCTCAAGCGCATCCTGTTCCTCGAGGCCACGCCGGACATGCGGCCGCACAAGATTCATCCCGGCGCCACGGTGCCGGACATGCTGCGTGCCGACCTCAAGCTGGAATACCAGGTGCGCGAGGCCTTGGCCAAGGGCATCGCCCTGTGCGAGAAGCACGGCGACTACGTCAGCCGCGAGATCCTCGAAGTGCAGCTGCACGACACCGAGGAAGACCACGCCTACTGGCTGGAGCAGCAGCTCGGCCTGATCGACCGCATCGGCTTGCAGAACTACCTGCAATCGCAGGCCTGAGCGAGATAACGCTGTGACAAGGGAGCCTCTGGCTCCCTTTTTCATGGCTGGCAGTGGCCCGCGCCGAGGTCGTTGAGGATCGGGCAGTCCGGGCGCTGGTCGCCCTGGCAGTGGCGCACCAGCTCGCTGAGGGTGTCGCGCAGGGCGGTCATCTCGGCGATCTTGCGGTTCAGCTCCTCGACATGGCCCTGGGCCAGGGCCTTGACGTCGGCGCTGGCGCGCGTGCGGTCCTGCCACAGAGCCAGCAGCCTGCCGACCTCCTCCAGGGAGAAGCCCAGGTCGCGGGCGCGCTTGATAAAGGCCAGCACATGCAGGTCGTCGCCGCCGTAGCGTCGATAGCCGCTGTCGCTGCGCCCGGCCGGCCTGAGCAGGCCGATGGACTCGTAGTAGCGGATCATCTTGGCGCTGAGCCCGCTGTGCTTGGCGGCCTGGCCGATATTCATGGCGTTTCTCCGTTCGTCTTGCTTGGCCCGGATGTAGTCCGGGGCCTGTGCCGGATTGCATCCGGGCTAGGGTCGAGGATGAGCACTCCCTCTCCCTTTGGGAGAGGGCTGGGGTGAGGGCTGGCATCGAGTCGTTCCAAGCATCCCTCACCCCCGGCCCCTCTCCCGGCGGGAGAGGGGGGCTTGCCGGGATCAGGTGTCACGGGGAGTCCAGGTATTGAGCAGCAGGGCGTTGCTCACCACGCTGAGGCTGGACAGGGCCATGGCGGCGCCGGCGACCATCGGGTTGAGCAGGCCAGCGGCGGCCAGCGGAATGCCCACCGCGTTGTAGACGAAGGCCCAGAACAGGTTCTGCTGGATCTTGCGCCAGGTGCGCCGGCTGATTTGCAGCGCGGCCGGGACCAGGCGCGGGTCGCCACGCATCAGGGTGATGGCGGCGGCGTGCATGGCCACGTCGGTGCCGCCGCCCATGGCGATGCCGACATCGGCGGCGGCCAGGGCCGGGGCGTCGTTGATGCCGTCGCCGACCATGGCCACGGTGGCGCCATCGCTCTTCAGCGCGGCGACATGGCTCGCCTTGTCCGCCGGCAACACCTGTGCATGTACTCGCTCGATGCCCAGGGCCTGGCCAACTGCCGTCGCGCTGCCGGCATTGTCGCCGCTGATCAGGTGGCACTCGATGCCGCCTTCGCGCAGGGCCGCGATGGCCTCGGCGGCGCCTTCCTTGAGGCTGTCGCCGAAGGCCAACAGGCCCAGCACCCGCGGCGCCGCGCCGCGCTCGATCAGCCAGGACAGGGTGCGGCCCTCGGCCTCCCAGGCGCTGGCCAGCTCTTGCAACGGGCTGGCCAGTCGCAGTTCGTCGAACAGGCGCTGGTTGCCCAAGGCCAGCTCACGGTTCTGCACCTCGCCCTGGATGCCGCGTCCGGCCAGGGCCTGGCTGGCCGTGACGCTGGGCAGCTCGATGCTGCGCTCGCGGGCCGCGTCGAGCACGGCATGCGCCAGCGGGTGCTCGCTGCCCTGCTGCAGGGCGCCGGCCAGGCGCAGCAGCTCGCTCTCGTCGATGTCCTGGGCGGCCAGGTGGACGATGCGTGGCTGGCCGGAGGTGAGGGTGCCGGTCTTGTCGAAGGCCACCACCGACACCCGATGGGTCAGCTCCAGGGCCTCGGCGTCCTTGATCAGGATGCCATGGCGTGCCGCCACGCCGGTGCCGGCCATGATCGCCGCCGGAGTGGCCAGGCCGAGGGCGCAGGGACAGGCGATCACCAGCACCGCCACCGCATTGATCAACGCCTGCTCCAGGCCGGCGCCGGCCAGCAGCCAGCCGCCGAGGGTGGCGAGGGCGATCAGCAGCACGGCGGGGACGAACAGCGCGCTGACCCGATCCACCAGCTTCTGGATCGGCGCCTTGGCCGCCTGGGCGTCTTCCACCAGGCGGATGATGCGCGCCAGCACCGTCTCGCCGCCGAGGGCCGTGGTGCGCACCAGCAGGCGGCCCTCGCCGTTGATGGCGCCGCCGGTGACCCGGTCGCCCGGCGCCTTGGGCACCGGCAGGCTCTCGCCGCTGATCAACGCCTCGTCGGCCTGGCTATGGCCTTCGAGCACCTCGCCGTCGACCGGGAAGCGTTCGCCGGGGCGCACCACCACGCGGTCGTCGAGGCGCAGGGCGGCGATCGCCACTTCCTCCTCGCGGCCGTCCGCCAGGCGCGTGGCGCGCTCCGGGCGCAGGGCCTCGAGGGCGCGGATGGCCGCGCTGGTCTGGCGCTTGGCGCGGCTCTCCAGGTACTTGCCGAGCAGCACCAGGGCGATGATCACGCTCGATGCCTCGAAATACAGATGTGGCTCGTGCTGCCCGGCCGTGGCCCAGAGATAGAGGCTCAGGCCGTAGCCGGCGCTGGTGCCCAGGGCCACCAGCAGGTCCATATTGCCGCTGCCGGCGCGCACGGCCTTCCAGGCCGCGCGGTAGAAGCGCGCGCCGAGGACGAACTGCACCGGCGTGGCCAGCAGGAACTGCACCCAGGCCGGCAGCATCCAGTGCAGGCCGGCCCACTCGGCCAGCATCGGCACCACCAGGGGGGCGGCCAGCAGCAGGGCGAGGAGCACCGCCAGGCGCTCGCGCCGCAGCGCGGCCTGCGGGTCCTGGCGCGGCGTGGCGTCGAGCAGGCTGGCCGAATAGCCGGCGTCCTCGACGGCGGCGATCAGCGCGGCGCCGGGCGTGCCTTCGAGCATCTCGATATGGGCGCGCTCGCTGGCCAGATTGACGCTGGCGCGGCGCACCCCCGGCACTCCGCTCAGCGCGCGCTCGATGCGCCCGGCGCAGCTGGCGCAGGTCATGCCGCCGAGGTTCAGCTCCAGGCTCTGCAGCGGTACCGAATAGCCGGCCTGCTCGACGGCCGCCAGCAGCTCGTCCAGGCGTTCGCGCGGGGCGGTTATGCGCGCCTGTTCGCTGGCCAGGTTGACGCTGCTCTGCTGCACCCCGGGCACCTGGCCGAGGGCGCGTTCGACGCGGCCGGCGCAGCTGGTGCAAGTCATGCCGCGGATGGGGAGATCGAAGGTTTCGACTGTGCTCATGGGGGCGACTCCAACGGGTTCGCCCCTAGGATCAACCTTGACCACGGGGTAAGGTCAAGCGCCCTTTGGCCCTGTCAGTAACTCAGCGGCGCCGGGATCAGTTGCAGGCCCAGCGCGTCCATGGCGATGCGGTACTTGCTGACGGTGCCGGCGTCGATGCGCAGGGTCTGGCTGCGCAGCTGCTCGAAACGCGGCTGGCAGTGCTCGCCGCCGAGCTGGCCGAGGCGCACCCGCACCTCGCCGGGCGGCAGGTTGAGGGTGACCGACTGGCCCTGGTACAGCCGCGCGGCCAGATTGCCCTGCAGGTACAGGCCGATGTCGCAGGGCGTGGAGACTTCCAGGCGCTCGCGCGACACGGTGAGCACGCCATAGTCGATGGGGATGGGCGGGGGCATGGGCACCAGCGGTAGCGCGGCGGGCGGCGTGACGGGCTCGGGCACCGACTCGTCGGCCAGGGCCGGCAGGCAGAGCAGGGCGAGCGAAGCGAGCAGCGGGCGCATGGCAATCACCTCGGGGGCGTTTCGTGCAGCTTGGTCCAGGGCGCGCGCCACGACAAGTCGCGGCGGCTTGACCTTGCCATCGTGGCAAGCACGAGACTGGCAGCAATCACCACCCGAAGAGGAAAACACCATGCACGTTCTCAAGGTTTCCGGCATGAGCTGCAGTCACTGCGTGCGCGCCATCACCCGGGCTCTGCAGGCCGGCGATCCGGCGGCGCAGGTACAGATCGACCTGGGTGCCGGCGAGGTGCGGGTGGCCAGCCGGCAGAGTCTGCAGGAGCTGCTACAGGCCATTCGCGACAAGGGCTATGCCGCCGAGGCTGGCGCCTAGAGCTGCTCCCTCACCCGCCCTGCGGCGGGGGAGGGGGAGGTTAAGCCGGCGGATTCCACTCGCTCAGCAGGCCGCGCAGCTGCGCGTCGATCAGCGCGGCGGTGTCGCTCAGCGGATCGAACAGCTGCGGATCGCGGGTCCAGTCGGTGAACAGGCCGACGATCAGCGCGTGCAGGGCCAGAGCTGCCAGACGCGGAGTCACGCCGGGGCGCAGGCGCGAGCGGCACTGCGGGCGGGCGAAGAGGTTCTCCACCAGGGCGATGAACTGGTTGACGAAGGCGCTGCGGCGCTGCTCCGCCTCGCGCAGCTCGTCGGTGAACTCGCAGCGGTGCAGCAGTATGGTGAAGATGCGCCGTCTCTGCGGGTCGCGGGCCAGGTTGGTGACGGCCTCGATGCACAGGTCGCGCAGCGACAGCAGCGGGTCGCCGGCGGCGCAGCCGCTCAGGCGCTCGGCCAACTGCTCCGGCGGCAGGCGCACCTGGCTGAGCATTTCGTGAAACAGATGCGCCTTGTTCTCGAAGTGCCAGTACACGGCGCCGCGGGTCACCCCGGCGGCGCCGGCAATCTGTTCCAGGGTGCTGTGGGCCACGCCTTTCTTCAGGAAGAGTTCCTCCGCCGCGGCGAGGATGGCGGTGCGGGTCTGTTCGGCTTGCTCTTTGGTGCGGCGCATGGCGGTCGGGGGGAATGGGGCTAGGCTCTTGTTCTGGGGAACGCAGTGTAACGATTTTGGTGCCGAAGTCTGGTTTACAAGCATGAATGTATGTAACTAGCATGGCACCCTTTCCGGGCCATTGCCCATACCAGATGTCACGGAGACGACCCATGTCCTTTCGCCCACGTCCCTTCGCGCTGACGGCGCTGGCCTTTGGCCTGCTCTTCGGCAACCCGGCTCTGGCGGCCGAGTCCGGCCAGCAGATGCCGCCGCCCGAGGTGGTGGTGGAGGTGGTCAAGGTCGAGTCGCTGCCGCTGCAGTTCGAGTACCCGGCGCGCACCGCCGGCTATCGCGAGGTGCAAGTGCGCGCCCAGGTCAGCGGCATCCTGCAGGAGCGCACCTATCAGGAGGGCAGTCAGGTCAAGCAGGGTCAGGTGCTGTTCCGCATCGACCCGCGCCCCTACCAGGCGGCGCTGGCGCGGGCCAAGGGCGCCCTGGCCCAGGAGCAGGCGCGCTACCGGCAGACCGAGCGCGACCTCAAGCGCATCCGCGAGCTGCAAACCAAGGGCTTCGCCAGCGAGAGCGAGCTGGACAACGCGGTGTCCAACTTCGAGCAGAGCAAGGCCAATATCGAGGCGGCCAGGGCAGAGGTGCAGGCCAAGCAGATCGACCTCGACTACACCACGGTGAAGGCGCCGATCTCCGGCATCACCAGCAAGGAGACGGTGTCCGAAGGCAGCCTGATGGTGGCCGGCAACCCCGATGCCAGCCTGTTGACCCAGATCACCCAGCTCGACCCCATCTACGTCAACTTCGCCGCGCCCGACCGCGAGGTGTCCAACGTGCGCAGCGGCCTGCAGACCGGCAGCCTGGTGCGCGAGAGCGGTCAGCAGATGAGCGTGGAGATCAAGTACGGCGACGGCACCAGCTACCCGCTGGAGGGCAAGGTGGACTTCACCGACAGCACCATCGACCGCAGCACCGGCACCGTCAGCGTGCGCGCCGTGCTGCCCAATCCGGACCGGGCGCTGATGCCCGGCCAGTTCGTGCGCGTGGTGGTCAAGGGTATCAGCAAGCCGAACGCGGTGACCGTGCCGGAGCGCGCCATCTCCCAGGGGCCGAACGGCACCTTCGTCTATGTGGTGGATGAGCAGGGCATGGCCCGGGCGCGCCCGGTGAGCACCGCGCACACCGCCGAGGGCCGCTGGGTGGTGAATAGTGGCATCGCCGCCGGCGACCGGGTGATAGTCGAGGGCCTGCCCAAGGTGCGGCCGAACGCACCGGTCAAGGTGGTCGCCGCCGCACCGACCGCTCAGACCCAGCAGTAAGGAGCGCGCCCCGTGATCTCCAGATTCTTCATCGACCGGCCGGTGTTCGCCGCGGTCATCTCCATCGTCATCATCCTCGCCGGCCTCGCGGCCATGAAGTCGCTGCCCGTCGCCCAGTACCCGCAGATCCTGCCGCCGCAGGTGTCGGTCACTGCCAGCTACCCGGGCGCCAGCGCCCAGGTCATCGCCGAGACCGTGGCGGCGCCGCTGGAACAGCAGATCAACGGCGTCGAGGGCATGATCTACCAGCTGTCCAACTCGGCCAGCAGCGGCAGCATGAGCCTGTCCATCTACTTCGAGGTGGGTCGCGACCCGGACCAGGCCACCATCGACGTCAACAACCGGGTGCAGGCCGCCCTGGCCAAGCTGCCGGAGGAGGTGCGTCGGCAGGGGGTGAAGGTGGAGAAGAAGTCCTCGGACATTCTCCAGGTGGTCAACCTCTATTCGCCGGACGACTCCAAGGACCCGGTGTTCATCTCCAACTACGCGCTGATCAACGTCATCGACGAGCTCAAGCGCCTTCCGGGCGTCGGCGACGTCAGCCAGTTCGGCTCGAAGAACTACTCCATGCGCATTTGGCTGCGGCCGGACAAGCTGGCGCAGTACGACCTGACGCCGACCGACGTGGTCAACGCCATCCGCGAGCAGAACTCGCAGTTCGCCGCCGGCAGCTTCGGCCAGCAGCCGCTGCAGACGGCGCAGGACTTCACCTACACGGTGACCACCCAGGGCCGCTTCAAGGACCCTAAGGAGTTCGAGAGTGTCATTCTGCGCTCCGACGCCACTGGCGCCAGCCTGCGCCTGGGCGACGTGGCGCGCATCGAACTGGGTGCCCAGGACTACTCCCTGGTGACCAGCCTCAACGGCCAGCAGAACGCCGCCTTCGGCATCTACCTGCAGCCCGGCGCCAACGCCCTGGACACCGCCGAGGCGGTACGTGCGACCATGGATCGCCTGGCCGAGCGCTTCCCCGAGGGCATCGCCTACAAGATTCCCTACGACACCACCAAGTTCGTCGAGATATCCATCGAGGAGGTGGTGCACACCTTCTTCGAGGCCCTGGCGCTGGTGGTGCTGGTGGTGTTCGTGTTCCTGCAGAACTGGCGCGCGACCCTGATCCCGGTGCTGGCCATCCCAGTGTCGCTGATCGGCACCTTCGCCGGCATGTATGCCCTGGGCTTCTCGATCAACCTGCTGACCCTGTTCGGCATGGTGCTGGCGATCGGCATCGTGGTGGACGATGCCATCGTGGTGATCGAGAACGTCGAGCGCTCGATGGCCGCTAAGGGCATCGGCCCACGGGAGGCAACCATCCAGGCGATGGAGGAGGTGACCGGGCCGATCATCGCCACCAGCCTGGTGCTGTGCGCGGTGTTCGTGCCGGTGGGCTTCCTCGGCGGTCTGGCCGGCGAGATGTACAAGCAGTTCGCGATCACCATCGCGGTGTCGGTGGTGATCTCCAGTATCGTCGCGCTGACGCTGTCGCCGGCGCTCTGTGCCCTGCTGCTCAAACCCGTGCACGGCGAGCCGGCGCTGCCGTTTCGTCTGTTCAACCGCGTGTTTGATCGCTTCACCGACGGTTACAGCGCCGGTGTGGTGTTCTTCCTCAAGCGCTCGCTGCTCGGCCTGGCGCTGTTCGGCGGGATGATCGTGCTGATCGTCGTGCTGTTCGACCGGGTGCCCGGCTCGCTGGTGCCGGACGAGGACCAGGGCTACGTGATCAACGCCTATTTCCTGCCGCCGGCCGCCTCGGTCAACCGCACCGATGCGCTGACCAGCGACTTCACCGAGCAGCTGATGCAGCACCCGGCGGTGGAGAACGTGGTGACCTTCGCCGGCTTCGACGTGCTGACCTTCGGCCAGCGCACCAACGCCGGGGTGAGCTTCGTGCCGCTGAAGGACTGGTCCGAGCGCACCACGCCGGAGCTGGACGCGCGCAACCTGACCCGTGAGTTCATGGGCATGGGCCTGTCGGAGAAGGACGGCGTGGTGATGAGCTTCAACCCGCCGCCGATCACCGGCATGAGCACCACCGGCGGCTTCGAGGGCTATATTCAGGACCGCAGCGGCGGCAGCGTCGAACAGCTCGGCGCCAAGGTCCAGGCCTTTCTCGAAGCGGCGCGCCAGCGGCCCGAGCTGGCCGGGGTGCAGAGCACCTTCAGCGCCAACGTGCCGCAGTACTACATCGACCTCGACCGTACCAAGGCGCGCGCCCTGGGCGTGTCGATCAGCGATGTGTTCACCGCCATGCAGTCGACCTTCGGCAGCTACTACGTCAACGACTTCACCCTGTATGGGCGCACCTGGCAGGTCAGCCTGCAGTCGGAGTCGGAGTTCCGCCGCAAACCGGAGGACCTGTCGCAGGTCTATGTGCGCGCCAGCGGCGGCGACCTGGTGCCGCTGACCAGCCTGATCAAGGTCAACCGCATCCTCGGCCCGGACACCTACGCGCGCTTCAACGTCTATCCGGCGGCCAAGATTCTCGGCGGGCCGGCGCCGGGCTACAGCTCCGGTCAGGCCCTGGCGGCGATCCAGGCGGTCGCCGACGAGGTGCTCGGCAGCGACTACAGCCTCGGCTGGATCGGTACTGCCTACCAGGAGCAGGCCACCCAGGGTTCGGGCAGCACCGCCTTCATCTTCGGCCTGATCATGGTGTTCCTCATCCTCGCCGCTCAGTACGAGCGCTGGACCCTACCGCTGGCGGTGGTCACCGCGGTGCCCTTCGCCGTGTTTGGCGCCATCCTCGCCGTGTGGTTGCGCGGCATCCAGAACGATGTGTACTTCCAGGTCGGCCTGGTCACCCTGATCGGCCTGGCGGCGAAGAACGCCATCCTCATCGTCGAGTTCGCCGTGCTACTGCGCGCCGAGGGGCGGAGCATCTTCGAGGCGGCTTACGAGGCGGCACGGCTGCGTTTCCGCCCGATAGTCATGACCTCCCTGGCCTTCGTTCTCGGGGTCATGCCATTGGTGATCAGCTCCGGCGCTGGTTCGGCCAGCCGTCATTCGATCGGCACCGGCGTGCTTGGCGGCATGTTGGCCGCGACCGTACTGGCGACCTTCATGATCCCGATGTTCTACCTGCTGGTGGAGTCGCTGGGCGAGAAGCTCGGCCGCAAGAAAAAGCCTGCGGCCGTCGAGCAGCACTAGTGTTCCCTCTCCCCCGAGGGGGAGGGCTAGGAACCGTTAACTTGAGAGCTATGCACCCCTCTCCCGTTTACGGGAGAGGGAGCTCTGACTGCGTTTTCCGGGGTGCGCCCCGTGGTGGAGAACCCATGACTTTGCGCATCCTGCTGATCCTCGGCACGCTCAGCGCCTTCGGCCCCATGGCCATCGACTTCTACCTGCCGAGTTTCCCGACCCTGGCGGCGGCGTTCGCCACCGACGTCGAGCACGTGCAGCTGTCGCTGGCCTCCTACTTCGCCGGCACCGCCCTGGGCCAGCTGATCTACGGGCCTCTGGCAGACCGCTTCGGCCGACGCAGGCCGCTGCTGGCCGGGCTGGTGCTGTTCACCCTGGCCTCGCTGGCCTGCGCGCTGGCGCAGAGTCTCGAATGGCTGATCGTGGCGCGCTTCGTTCAGGCCCTCGGCGGCTGCTCAGGGATGGTCATCTCGCGCGCCGTGGTGCGCGACCTGTGCGATCCGCTGGCCTCGGCCAAGGCCTTCTCCAAGCTGATGCTGGTGATGGGCGTGGCGCCGATCCTCGCGCCACTGGGCGGCGGCATCCTGCTGCAGCTGTTCGGATGGCAGTCGATCTTCCACGGCCTGATGCTGTTCGGTGCCCTGTGCCTGGGCGCCGTGCTGCTGTGGTTGCCGGAGACTCGCGCGGCGGACCTGCCGCCGCAACCGCTGCGCGGCGCGCTGGGGCGCTACGGGCTGTTGCTGCGCGACCGCCTGCTGATCGGCCACGGTCTCACCGGCGGCGTGGCCATGGCCGGCATGTTCGCCTACATCTCCGGCTCGCCCTACGTGTTCATCGACCTCTACGGCGTGCCGGCCGAGCACTACGGCTGGCTGTTCGGCGCCAACGCCGCCGGCTTCATCCTCACCGCCCAGTTCAACGGCTGGCTGTTGCGCCACCAGGGGGCCGACTACTGGGTCAAGCGCACCGTGTGGGTCTACTGCGCGGCGACCCTGGCCCTGCTGGCGGTGGCCATGGCCCAGCCGGCCCAGCTCTGGCCGCTGCTGATTCCCTTGTTCGTCAGCACCGCCAGCCTGTCCTGCGTGCTGCCCAACGCCACCGCCTGCGCCATGGCCGGGCAGGGCGCCCAGGCCGGCAGCGCCTCGGCGCTGATCGGCGCGTTGCAGTTCACGGTGGCGGCCGGCGCCGCGGCCCTGGTCGGAGCGCTGCACGACGGCACGGCCAGGCCGATGGCCCTGGTGATCGCGCTGTGCGGGGTGCTCAGCGTGGCGCTGGCGCTGTTCGCCGCACACCACGCGCGGCGCCAGGCGCTGGCCTACTGAGGCATCAGGCGGCGCGTGGGCGCGGCAGCGCTTGCTCGCCGAACAGCGCCAGCTGCACCGCCTGCTGCGCCTGGCGCGCCAGCGCATTGCGCTCCTGGCCCGCCGTGGCGATGGGCGCGAGCAGGTGGATCTCGACCCTGGCCCGTTCGCTGCGCAGCAGGCGCAGCAGGTGCGAGGGCAGGTCGTCGTCGCCGATAAAGGGCGCGATGGGGTCGATCTCGCCGTTGCGCAGATAACGGATGGCCACCGGCTGCAGCGGCACGCCGGCCTCGATGGCGCTGGTCAGCAGGCGGCCGTGGAAGGTGCGCAGCTGGCGACCGTCGGTGGTGGTGCCTTCGGGAAACACCAGCAGCGAGAGACCGGCCTGCAGATGGCGGTGCAGCTGGCGGGCGAGCAGGGTGCTGTCACCCGAGCCCCTGCGGATAAACAGGGTGCCGGCCTTGTGCGCCAGCCAGCCGGCCAGCGGCCAGGTGCGCACCTCGGCCTTGGACAGGAAGGAGATCGGCAGCAACTGGCCGAGCAGCGGGATATCGGTCCAGGACACGTGGTTGCCGAGCCACAGATGCGGCCCCGTCGGCAGCTCGCCGTGCACCTCGACCTCGAAGGGCAGGGCGCCGCTCAGGCGGGCCAGGAACCAGCGCGTCAGGCGCTGGCGCAGGCCCATCAGGTCGTGTCGGCGCAGCCTCTCGGCCAGGGCCACGCCGCCGGCCAAGACGAGGCCCAGCAGCAGCACGGCGCATAGCCGTGCCAGACGCAGGTGCAGGCGCATCGGCTCAGACCGCCGCCTTGAAGTGGCGGGCGTAGCGCGGGCACAGCTCGTCGCGCTTGAGCAGGATGAACACGTCGGCCACCTGGAAGTCCGGGTCCCAGCAGGGCTCGCCGCACACCTTGGCGCCCAGGCGCATATAGGCCTTGAGCAGCGGCGGCATCTCGGCGATCACGTTGCCGGGGATGTCCAGGGCCGGCAGCGGGGTGCGCGGCTCGGCACGCAGGTGTTCGGTGCACAGATGGCGTTCGCGCAGGCGCTGCATGATGGCCTGGGCCTGGATGCCGCCGTCCTGCATGGGGATGCTGGCGCAGCCCATCAGATAGCGGTAGCCACCCTCGTTGAGCACCTCGGCCAGTTCGCTCCACAGCACGGCGATGGTGCCGCCGTTGCGGTAGGCCGGGTCGACGCAGGTGCGGCCGATCTCCAGCACCGGCCCCTGCAGGTGGGCCAGGCCGTGCAGGCTGAACTCCTCCTCGCTGTAGAAGCGGCCGAGGCTGGCGGCGGCCTGGTGGTCGAGCAGGCGGGTGGTGGCCACCAGGGCGCCGCTGTTAAGGTCACGCACGCCGATATGCTGGCAATGCGGGTCGAAGTCGTCCATGTCCAGGCCCATCTCTGCGCCTTTCAGCTTGGCATCGAATTCGCTGCTGAACACGGCGAAGCGCAGGGCCTGGGCCTCGCGCAGGGCGTCCGGGCCGATCAGGCGTTCGGCATGCAGGCGGCGTTCGGCAGTGGTGTCGCGGGCGATGCGGGTCATCGATGAGCCTCCATATGCCGGCCTGCGGTGGGTTGCGGCCGGTCGATGTTGTTGGGCAAGCTCAGGCTAGGAAGACCCGGTGTCACCTCCGTGAACCTTTGGTGATGCTTGCGTGACAGACGACGAGGATTTTTCTGATGCCCTGGCAATCCCTGCTGCAAACCCGCGACCGCCTGCCGGTGACCGCGCTGGACGACTGGTATGCCGCGCTGCTGCAGCGCGCCGGCGACACCACGCCCTTCGCCCTGGCCGTGCTCGGCGGCCGCCTGGCCGCGACCCCAGGCCTGGCCTTCCTGGCCGGCTACCAGGGCGCCCTGCGCGCGCTGTGGCCGGCGGCGCCGCTCAGCCTGGGCGCGCTGTGCGTGACCGAGAACCGCAGTACCCGTCCGGCGGACCTGCACACCCGCCTGCGTGGCCTGCACCTGTCCGGGCGCAAGGACTTCGTCACCGCCGCCGATGCCGCCGACTGGCTGCTGGTGGCGGCGCGTGTGGAGGAGCAGGGCGAGCCGCGCCTGGCCATGGGCGTGGTGCGCAGCGGCACGCCGGGAGCACGCATCGAGCCGCTGCCGGCGCTGCCGCTGATGCCGGACATCGGCCACGCCCGCCTGCACCTGGACGAGGCACTGTGCGAGCTGCTGCCGGGCGATGGCTGGGACAGCTACGTCAAGCCCTTCCGCAGCATCGAGGACCTGCATGTGCTGAGCGCGCTGAGCGCCTGGCTGTTCGGCGTGGGCAGCGACAGCGACTGGCCGCAGGAGGTGCGCCTGCGCCTGCTGGCGCTGCTGGCCGGCTGCGCCGAGGTGGCCCGGCACAATGCCGGCGATCCCGTCACTCACCTGCAGCTGGCCGGGCTGTTCGCCCAGTTCCATGCCCTGCGCCCGGCGCTGGACGCCGCCATCGGCGCCGGTCCCGGCGAATGGGCGGCGCTCTGGGCACGTGACTGCGATCTGCTGGAGGTGGCCGGCGCGGCCCGCGCCAAACGCCTGGAGAAAGCCTGGGCGGCACTGGCGCGATAGGACAGCCCCCTCTCCCTTGGGAGAGGGGCCGGGGGTGAGGGTGCCATAGACGACGCGCTGCTTGCCCTCACCCCAGCCCTCTCCCGGGGGGAGAGGGGGCTCAGGCGCAGCATTGCGCCCCGCTTGATCCAGATCAGTACGCCGCCGCGGACCCGCCCCTAAGCTCGCCTCGCGTTTTTCCTGCGAGGTTTCCATGCGCCGCGAGCCCATAGTGCTGTTCGATAACGGCAGCCACCGATGCCTGATGTTCGATGACCTGGTCAGCGGCGAAGGCGTGCAGTCCAACCAGTTCCTCATCGTCGACCACGACCAGTACCTGCTGCTCGACCCGGGCGGCGACCTGACCTACACCCCGCTGTCGCTGGCGCTGTCCCAGCACATCCCGGTGCAGGATCTGACCTACATCTTCGCCTCGCACCAGGACCCGGACATCATCGCCTCGCTGGACAAGTGGCTGCTGCACACCCGCGCGCGGGTGATCTGCTCCAAGCTGTGGGCGCGCTTCCTGCCGCACCTGACCGCCAACTACCTGGCCCTCAGTCACGGCATCAACACCTACGATCGCATCGTCGCCCTGCCGGACCGCGGCCAGTCCTTCGCCCTGGGCAAGTGCCAGCTCAAGGCGGTGCCGGCGCACTTCCTGCACTCGGTGGGCAATTTCCAGCTGTACGACCCACTGAGCCGGATCCTGTTCTCCGGCGACATGGGCGCATCCCTGGTGGACGACGCCAGCCCGGTGCGCGACTTCGCCAGCCACGTTCCGCACATGGCCGGTTTCCATCGTCGCTACATGGCCGGCAACAGGGCCTGCCGCTTCTGGGCGCAGATGGTCCGCGAGATGGACGTGGCCATGATAGTGCCGCAGCATGGCCGGCCCTTCGTCGGGCAGGCCATGATCGACGCCTTCCTCGACTGGATCGAGCACCTGGAGTGCGGCCTGGACCTGATGACCCAGCAGGACTACCGCCTGCCCGATTGATCCGGCGCGCTGTTGTTCGTCACCCTCGGCGTGCTAGCGTCGGCCCCTCTCAACCCACGGGAGAGAGCCCGATGCCGCGTCGAACCCTCCTGGCCGCCGGTCTGCTGCTGGCCGGCCCCCTGGCCGCCGAGACCTGGCCGATCCCCGAGTGGAACAGCCAGCCGGCCGCCGCCACGCCCGCCGTGCGGGCGCTGGACGACTACGCCTTTCCCGCGCGCGACGACCTCGGCCGCGGCGGCGTGCGCAGCGATGCGCTGCTGGTGGTCAGGGACGGCGTCATAGTCCACGAACGCTACGCCGCGCCGACCACCGCGCAGACCCCGCACCTGGCCTGGTCGATCAGCAAGAGCCTGTTCGCCAGCGTGCTCGGCGTGGCCTATGGCGAGGGGCGCTTCAAGCTGGACGACGCGGCGGCCAAGCACTATCCGCCTCTCGCCGAGCACCCGGCGCTGAAGATGGGCCACCTGCTCAACTGGGCTTCGGGCCTGGACTGGCAGGAGAGCTACGAATACGCGCCGCTGAAGTCCTCGGTGGTGGCCATGCTCTACACCCACGGCCGCGGCGACATGGCCGCCTTCGCCGCCGGCCACCGGCCTGCCGCGGCGCCGGGCGCGCGCTTCTCCTACTCCAGCGGCGACAGCAACCTGCTGGGTGCCAGCCTCAAGTCCATGGTCGGCGAGCAGGCCTATGCCGACTATCCCTGGACCGCGCTGTTCGAGCCGCTGGGCATCGACTCGGCGGTGTGGGAGCGCGACGCCAGCGGCACCTTCGTCGTCTCCTCCTACGCCTACATGAATGCCCGCGACCTCGCTCGGGTCGGTCTGCTGATGCAGCGCGACGGCCGCTGGGGCGAGCGCCAGCTGCTGCCGCAGAGCTGGGTGGCGTTCAATCGCACGCCCTTCGCCAACTACCGGCCCGATCCGCAGCAACCGGACGACGCCGTGCCGGGCGGGCAATGGTGGCTCAACGCCGAGGTCGAGGAGGCGCGCCGGCCCTGGCCGGACGTGCCGCAGAGCGCCTTCGCCGCCCTCGGCCACTGGGGCCAGGGGCTCTACGTGCTGCCCGAGCAGAAGCTGGTGGTGGTGCGCTACGCCGACGACCGCGACGGCAGCTACAGCCACAACGAGTTGCTCAAGCGCGTGCTGGCCGCCTACGGAGAACAGCCATGATCCGCCGCCGTCCCATTCTCTCGGTGAGCCTGGCCCTGCTCGCCGCCCTGGTATTGCTGGCCTGGAGCAACCGCGTGCACCTGGCCGCCTTTCCCGGCATCCTGCCGGCCTATTCGGCCAAGGAGTACTGCTCTTGTCGCTATGTCACCGGCAACCCGGCGCAGTACTGCGCCGGCTACGTCGAGCTGTACCTGCCGCTGGGCGAGCTGCGCGACAACGACGCGCACAAGCGGGTCAGCGCATCCGCCCTGGGCGAGACGCGCATGGCGGTGTGGCTCGGCGCGCGCAGCGGCTGCGTGCTGATGCCCGACGAGCACGCCCTGCCATAACCCGCTGGCGCCGAGGCGCCAGCGGGCCTTGCGACGGGGGTTTGGCAGCGGCCTTGCGGGCCGCTATCGTTGCGAGCAACGCGCAACCCAAGTGA
Source organism: Pseudomonas sp. CAU 1711 (assembly GCF_039888625.1). NCBI lineage: Bacteria > Pseudomonadati > Pseudomonadota > Gammaproteobacteria > Pseudomonadales > Pseudomonadaceae > Pseudomonas > Pseudomonas sp. CAU 1711. The sequence goes on along the minus strand of NZ_JBDQQT010000002.1, from coordinate 129,251 downwards.
GCCCATGGCCAGACTCCTCATCGCCCTTCTCGTCACTTTTCTGGCCCTGCCGGTGCGGGCCGACTGGTACCTCGACAACGAATCCTCGCGGCTATCCTTCATCACCACCAAGGCCGGCAACTTCTCCGAGGTGCACCGCTTCCGCACCCTGCACGGCAGGATCGACGGCCAGGGGCTGGCGCGTCTGCGCGTCGAGTTGGAGTCGCTGAGCACCGGCATTCCGCTGCGCGACGAGCGCCTGCGTAGCCTGCTGTTCGACGTGGCCCGCTTCCCCGAGGCGCTGATCATGGCCCAGCTCTACCTGGTGCCGATCACCGATCTGGCGCCCGGCGCCCAGCTGGAGCTGCGCCTGCCGATCCAGGTGGAGATTCGCGGGCGCAAGCACGGCTACATGGCCGAGCTGCTGGTCACCCGCCTGGACGATCGGCGCTTCCAGGTGGTGACCCTGGCGCCGCTGGTGCTGCATGCCGAGCACTTCGGCCTGCAGACGGGCATCGACGAGCTGCGCAAGCTGGCCCGGCTGTCTTCCATCGGCCTGTCGGTGCCGGTCGGCGCAGTGATGATTTTCACCACACGATGACGGGCGCCATCTTCCCCTGGCGGTCGGGCAACCGCTTCGCGCTGCTGGTCGACGGGCCCGCCTTCTTTCCCGCCATGCTGGCGGACATCGAGGCGGCGCGGCAGCGCGTGCTGCTGGAACTCTATCTGGCGCAGGACGGCCAGTGCGCCGAGGCGCTGGTGGACGCGCTGTGCGGCGCGGCGCGGCGCGGCGTGCGGGTGAGTTGCCTGCTCGACGATTTCGGCTGCCTGGGTTTCGGCCGAGCCCTGCGCGAGCGCCTGCTGGAGGCCGGCGTGCAGCTGCGCTTCTACAACCCGCTGCGCTGGCGCCGCGGCCTGCGCAACCTGTACCGCGACCACCGCAAGCTCCTGGTGGTGGACGAGACCTGCGCCTATGTCGGCGGTACCGGCGCCAGCGACCCCTTCTGGCGGCCGCAGACCGAGCAGAGCGACTGGCACGAGGTGATGGTGCGCGTCGAGGGGCCGCTGGTGAGCCACTGGGGGCTGCTGTTCGAGGCGCAGTGGCTGGCCAGCGAGAAGCGCAGCCCCTGGGCGCCGGGGCAGACGCCGGGCCTGGCCCGCCTGCCACCCTGTCCGCCGCTGGGGCGGGGCATGGGGCGGGTGGCCTACGCCGACTCGCGCCAGCATCGCGACATCGTCCAGTCGCTGCTGCGCAACATCGGCCATGCCAAGCGCCGGGTGTGGCTGGCCACGCCCTACTTCCTGCCCAGCCGCAAGGTGCGCCGCCAGCTGATGCGCGCCGCCGCGCGCGGTGCCGAGGTGCGCCTGCTGCTCACCGGGCGCAACACCGACCACCCGCCGGTGCGCTACGCCGGGCAGCGCTACTATCCCAAGCTGCTGCGCGCGGGGGTGCGCATCTTCGAGTACCAGCCGCGCTTCCTGCATCTGAAGATGGTGTTGGTGGACGACTGGGTCAGCGTCGGTTCGTGCAACTTCGACCACTGGAACCTGCGCTTCAATCTGGATGCCAACCTGGAGGCGCTGGACCCGCAGCTGACCCTGGCGGCCGAGGCATCCTTTCTCGACGACTTCGCCCAGAGTCGCGAGGTGACCCTGCACGACTGGCATGCCAGGCCGCTGCTTAAGCGCTTCTATCAGCGTCTGTGGGGTTGGCTGGACCGCATGGCGGTGAACCTGCTGGACCGCCGCCGCTAGCGGCAGAGCACCACCAGGCTGCGGCTGGAGAAGCCGGCCGGGTTGAGGCCGAACACGAAGTCCGCCGGGTCGTCCTCCTCGCCCTGGTCGTCGCCGGCCTTGGCCAGCACCTTGTAGCCCTTGGCGCCGCAGGCACGGGCGGCCTTCTGCTCGCATTGCTCCCAGCTGGAGGTCAGCCCCGAGCAGTTGATGTTGAGGCCCTTGCGGCCCTTCTTCTCATACGTCTTGGCGGTTGCGGAACAGCCGGCGCAGAGCGCCAGCACCACGGTCAGCAGCACAAGCCTGTTCATTTCATACCCCAGCGGGCTTGCCTGTGTTCGGCGGCATGGCCGCCCCCCTTGCAATGGCCTCGGCGGTGGCGCAGCTCTTGTCTCGCAGCGCTGCTTGCACCCCGCGTCGGCAATGGCCGAGGCCGACGACAAATAGCACAAAGCATAGGGCGGGTGCGAGACATAAAGATGTCAGCCTGACTACAGGTTTTCGTTTCTCGTTCGTCTTACATAAGGGAGAACAGATGCATGCACAGGGAGAGTGAAATGGGCAACGAGCGACACAGGGAGCTGCGTCTGTTGCTGCAGCAGGCCGGACTCAAGGCCAGCCTGGTGCGCTTGAAAGTGATGGAGGTGCTGCAGGGCGCCGGCGCCATGCGCTCGCGCGAGCTGCACGAGCGCCTGCTGCGGGCCAACGAGCAGATCTCCATGCTGAGCGTGCGCCAGGTGCCGGGACGCCTGGGTGCCTGCGGCCTGGTGCTGCGCGACGAGCGGGGCTGCTATCGGCTGATCGAACGGGAAGCGGTCGTCATACGCGATGCCGGCTGACTGCGCCGCGATTTTCCTCAGAGCCGCGTACTTTCCAGATGCCACCAGCCGGGCAGCAGCCGGCCTACCTCGGGGCGGGTGAAGCGGTCGTCCAGCAGATAGACCACGCCGCGGTCCTCGAGCGTGCGGATCACCCGCCCGGCGGCCTGCACCACCTTCTGCAGGCCGGGGAACAGATAGGCGTAGTCGTGGCCGTTGCCGAACATCTGCTGCAGGCGCGCCTTCATCTCCTCGTTGACCGGGTTGACCTGGGGCAGGCCGAGGGTGGCGATGAAGGCGCCTATCAGGCGCTTGCCCGGCAGGTCGATGCCCTCGCCGAAGGCGCCGCCGAGCACGGCGAAGCCGATGCCCCGCGAGTGCTCGGTGAAGCGTGCGAGGAAGTCCTGGCGCTCGGCCTCGCTCATGCTGCGCGACTGCGCCCACACCGGGATGTTCGGATGCTCGGCGCGAAAGCGTGCCAGCGCCTGTTCCAGATAGGCGTAGCTGCCGAAGAAGGCCAGGTAGTTGCCCGGTTGCGCGTGGAACTGGCGGGCCAGCAGGGTGGCGATGGGTGCCAGGCTGCGCTCGCGATCGCGGTAGCGGGTGGAGAGATTGGCCAGCGCCTGGACCCTGAGCTGCTCGGCGCTGAACGGCGACTGCACCTCCAGCCATTGCACCTCCCGCGGCAGGCCGAGCAGGTCGGCGTGGTAATGGCCGGGGCTCAGGGTGGCGGAGAACAGGGTGCAGCTGTGGGCGTTGGCGAAGCGTTCGGCGAGGAAGGGCGCTGGCAGCAGGTTGCGGATGCACAGGGTCGACAGGCTGCGCTGGCCCCGGCCCGGATGCAGGCTGATGTCGAACAGCGAGTGACTGCCGAAGGCCTCGGCCAGACGGCAGAACAGCAGGGCGTCGAGGTAGAAGCGCAGCAGCGCGGCCTGATTGCCCTCGGGCTGCTCGCTGAGATGGTCGGTGATGGCGCTCACCGCCTTGTGCAGGGCGAGGATGAACAGGTCCGGCAGGCTCGGGTGGATCTGGTAGGCGACTTCCTGGTCGCGGTGCAGCTGGTTCCAGTGTCGGCCGACCCGCTCCAGCACGCCCTTGAGCCTGGCCGGGGCGACCTTGCGCAGGGCGTTGAACTCGGCCTGATCCAGCTCCGCGCTGTACATGCCGCGGGCGCGGTCGATCAGGTTGTGCGCCTCGTCGACCAGCAGCGTCACCTTCCACTCATTGAGCAGCGTCAGGCCGTGCAGCAGGGCGCCGATATCGAAGTAGTAGTTGTAGTCGCCGACCACCACGTCGCTCCAGCGGCACAGCTCCTGAGCCAGGTAGTAGGGGCAGATCTGCTGCGCCAGGGCGATCTCGCGCACCGCCTGCTGGTCTAGCCAGCGATGCTCCAGGGCGGCGGCGCGGGCGGCCGGCAGACGGTCGTAGAAGCCCCTGGCCAGCGGGCAGGACTCGCCATGGCAGGCCTTGTCCGGATGCTCGCAGGCCTTGTCGCGGGCCACGTGCTCCAGCACCCGCAGCGGCATCGCGGGTTCCTGCGCATGCAGGCTGGCCAGGGCGTCCAGCGCCAGGCGCCGGCCCGGGGTCTTGGCGCTGAGGAAGAACAGGCGGTCCAGGCCCTGGGCGGGGAAGGCCTTGAGCTGCGGGAACAGGGTGGCCAGGGTCTTGCCGATGCCGGTGGTGGCCTGGGCCAGCAGGTGGCGGCCGTCGCGGGCGGCGCGGTACACCGCCTCGGCCAGCTGGCGCTGACCCTGGCGAAAGCTCGGGTAGGGGAAGCGCAGACGTTCGAGGGCCAGGTCGCGACGGATACGGTGCGCGCTCTCCTGCTCGGCGAAGGCGATGAAGCGTGAGCACTGCAGTTCGAAGAAGGCGCGCAGCTCGGCGGCGGCGAAGCGCTCGCGCAGCACGCTCTCCTTCTGCGTGAGGACGTTGAAGTAGACCAGCGCCAGATCGATCTCCGCCAGGCCCTGCGCGTCGCACAGCAGCCAGCCGTAGACCTTGACCTGGGCCCAGTGCAGCGCGCGGTGGTTGTCCGGGATGCGCGCCACGTCGCCACGGTGGGTCTTGATCTCCTCCAGCAGATTCTGTTCCGGGTCGTAGCCGTCGGCGCGGCCGCTGATCAGCAGCCCCGGATATTCGCCATGCAGCGCCAACTCGGCGAGATAGCCGGGGCCGCGCCGGCTCACCACGGTGGCGTGCCCGGCCATGCCTTCGGCGGCGGTCGGCGCCGGGGTGAAGCGCAGGTCGAGGTCACCCTGCTTGGCGGTGAACTCGCACAGCGCGCGCACGGCCACCGCGTAGCTCATGCCGCGCTCCAGCGCACGTAGCAGACGTCCACCGGCATGCCGTGCTCGGCACAGAAGGCCAGCCAGCGCTTCTGGTTGTCCTGCAGGCGGTCGCCGGGGCCCTTGACCTCGATCATCCGGTAGCGCCGATCGGCGGGCCAGAACTGGATCAGGTCGGGCATGCCGGCGCGGTTGCCACGGACATCGCCGAGCAGGCGCTCGAACCAGGCGCGCAGGTGCGCCGGCGGCAGGCAGTGCAGGGCGGTTTCCAGCAGCTCGGGGGTCAGTACCTGCCAGTGCACGAAGGGCGACAGGATGCCGTGCTTGGCCGCGTAGGTGGCGCGGATCGCCTCGGCGTGGCTGCCGTCGTCCAGGCGTGCCAGGCAGCGGGCGAACAGTGCGGCGCGGCGGTCGCGGAAGTCATCGTCGAACAGGTCCGCCGGGCCGGCCTGGAAGGGGTGGAAGAAGGCGCCGGGCAGCGGGGCGAAGATCGCCTCCCAGCACAGCAGGCCGAACAGTCCGCAGACCAGGGTGTTTTCCACATAGAAGGCCGGTGCCTGTTCCTCATGCAGGTGCTGCCGCACCGCCCATTCCACGCTCAGTTCCTGTGGTTGTGGCAGCTCCAGTTCGATCAGCCCGGCCTCGGCCGGCGCCCGCCGCGGCGCCTGCGCCAGGCCCAGGTGGCGCTGCAGGCGCGGCAGGGCGCGCTCCACGGCCTGGGCCTCGGCGGCGCTGCACGGCGCGGCCAGCGCCTCCAGTGCCAGCGCATGGGCCCGATGATGTTCGCCGAGCTTCTCCAGCACCCGTATCCGCCGCTGGCGCGCCTCGCCATGCCGGCTGGTGGCATAGAGTGCGGCGGCCTCGGCCAGCTGGCCCTCGCGCTCCAGCTGCTGGCCCAGATGGAACAGCAGCCTGGCGTGACGGCGGTTCAGGTGCGGGTTGTCGGCGGCGAACTCGCCCAGCTCGGCCAGCACCTCGGCAACAGGCAGACCGGCCTCGAAGCGCTCGCGGCACCGCTGCAGGTGCAGATGCCGGTCGAGGTCCTGGCGGCTGCGAAAGCCACGCGCCTCGGGAGCGATCTCGACCGACTCGTAGTGGTAGATGCCCAGTTCGGCGAGGACGAACTCCGACCAGTCCTGCGCCAGATTGCCGAAGAACAGCAGGCGCAGGCGGTCGCACAGCGGGCCGAGGGTGAGGCTGAGCAGGCGGTCCGGCCCTGGGTACCAGTGCGCGAAGGCTTGCGTCTGCGGGTGGCGTGGCAGCAGGGCCTGCAGCTGCTCGTCCTTGTTCAGGCCGCGCAGCGCGGCGAGTTCGGGGAAGGCGGCGAGCAGCTCGTCCTTGCGCAGCAGGGCGAACAGCTCGGCCAGCTGCAGCCCGGCATCCTCGATCAGCCAGCCCAGCGCCAGCAGCGGCTCGGCCGCTGCCCGGATGTCGCCGATCTCCGCATAGCTCAGCTTGCTCGCGCGAAAGTGCGGGCCCTTGCGCATGACCAGGCGCACCAGCAGCGCCTGGGATGGCTGCGGCAAGGCGGCGAAGCACTGCAGGAAGGCGAGTTCCTCGGCGTTCAGCAGGTCGCGATAGCGCTCGCCGATCCAGCTCAGCGCCGTGCGGAAGTTGTCGAGGTAGTAGAGGTCGGAGTCGAGCGGGGCGGGCATGGGTGGCGTTTAACTGGTTTTTTATACAGTTAAAGAGTGCGCGATCCATGCCGCAGGAGCAAGCCCGTGGCGACGGCCTGCAGAAGCAAGCGGGCCCGCCGGATGGGCGGGCCGCGAAGCTGGTTGCGTCAGGCGGCGGCCGAGTGGCCGATCAGCATGCCGTGCTGTACCCAGAACTGGCGGCCCTGGACGCGGATGGTGAAGGGGCTGCGATTGACGATCTCGGCACCTTCCTTGAGTAATCGATCGATGTGCGCACGCAGTGCGAGAAACTGCCGTTGTTCCTTCATCGGCGTAGCTCCTGTAGCCCCTGTGGGAGAGTGATGTGCGGTGAATCATACAGTCACTGTGATGCGGTCGACAGACTGCTTTCGTCCAAAAGCATAATGGCATCTCGCCATGCGGCTTGTAGGTTTTGGCTTACATGCGCCCCGGTCGAGGCCCCTGGGCAGGCTCGGAAGGGGTGAGCAGGGCGGCGGACAGCGGCGACAGCCCGTCAGAGCTTCAAGGTCGACGACAGATGCTTGAAGACGGTGGAGACGCGCCGCAGGTGGCGGGACTCGCGGTGAGTCAGCAGCCAGAGTTCGGTCTGGCACTCGTCTATGACTTCGGTCAGCTGCACCAGGTCGGAACGCCCTCGGGTCAGGAACATCGGCAGAATGCCTACCCCCATGCCGAGGGCGACCAGCTCCATGACCGTGAGGATGCTGTTGACCTTGTAGTGTGGGGCGACTTTCGGGAAGTGCCGCTTGCGCCAGAGCACCGAGGGATGCTCGGGCAGTGCGTCATCGGGCGCTATCCAGCGGGCCCTTCCCGCTTCGACATCCACGTAGCGGCGTACTGCCCCGCCATTGTGCCTCGAGGCGAACAGCGCGACCTGGATGGGGCCGATGTGCTTGCCCACCAGATGCTCCGGCGGCTGCCGGGTCGCACGCACGGCGATATCCGCGTCCCGGCGTGTCAGGCTGGCGATCTCGTTGCCAGTATGCAGCTCATAGGTGAGCAGCGGGTGCTTAGCTTCCAGCAGTCTCAGCGCGGGAGCGACGAGCCCATGCAGGATGGTGTCCGTGGTCGTGAGGCGCACGCTGCCGGCCACCTGCTCGGGAGCCAATTGGGCGATGGAGCGAGCCGACTCGACCTGCACCTCGACCTGCTCGGCATGCTCGGCCAGCGCCAGCGCGAGCTCCGTCGGGCGGTAGCCGCTGCGGGAACGTTCGAACAAACCCTGCTCCAGGCCCCTCTCGATGCGCTGGAGGCTGCGGAACACTGTGGAACCGTCCACCCCCAGCCGCTCGCCGGCCAGGGCCAGTGTGCCGGTGCGTACCAGCGTCAGGATGGTCTCCAGGTCCGAAGCGCTGAGCCGGAAGTTATCGTCCGCATTTCTGTTCATTGCATTCTCGCAACAGATGTTTGTGATTGCGCTATTTTTGTAGTGATTTCGCAACCATATCCTGATGGAGTTCCTTCACCAACCCATGCAAGGGAGCCACCATGAACCGATCGACTTATACGCATGACAGCGCCCAGGCCTATGGCAGCTTGGTGCTGCGAGTGGCACTGGGTGTCATGTGGATAGCCCATGCCCTGCTCAAGTGGTTCGTCTTCACCCTGCCTGGCACCGCCCAGTTCTTCGAGAGCGTCGGCTTGCCGGGCATCCTGGCCTACCCGGTGTTCGTGGCCGAGCTGCTCGGAGGGGTTGCCCTGGTGCTGGGGGTCTATGCCCGCCAGGCCGCCTTGGCGCTAGTGCCGATCATGCTCGTGGCGGCCTGGGTCCATCTGCCCAATGGCTGGACGCACACGAGCGAGGGCGGCGGTTGGGAGTACCCCGTCTTCCTGGTCATGGCATCCCTGGCGCAATGGCTGATCGGCGACGGCGCGCTGGCATTGCGGCGCAGCCGGCGCTTCGTTCCGGGCCACGCCTGAGTGGAGGGCGTCGCGATGAAAGCGAACTTCATACTCGTCAGCCATGCACTCTGCCCCTATGTGCAGCGGGCCGCGATAGTCCTCGCCGAGAAAGCCGTGTCCTTCGAGCGTCGCGATATCGACCTGGGCGACAAGCCGGACTGGTTTCTCAGGTTGTCGCCGCTGGCCAAGACTCCGGTTCTGCTGGTCGACGGCACGGCGCTGTTCGAATCGGCCGTGATCTGCGAGTACCTCGATGACAGCCTCGCACCGCGACTGCACCCCGAGGCAGCGCTCGAACGCGCACGCCATCGCGCCTGGATCGAGTTCGGCTCGGCGCTGCTGAACGCCATCGGGGCCTTCTACAACGCGCCGGGGGAGAGCGAGCTGACAGCCAGGGCTCGGGACATCCGCAGTCGCTTCGAGCAACTCGAGGAAGTGCTTGCCGATGGCCCGTTCTTCGCCGGCGAGCGCTTCGGCATCGTCGATGCGGCCTTCGCCCCTGCGTTCCGCTATTTCGACCAGTTCGAGACGCTGGGCGACCTCTCGTTCTTCACCGGCCTGCCGAAGCTGAGCGCCTGGCGCGCGGCATTGGCGGAGCGTCCGTCGGTATGCTCGGCGGTGCATGCCGACTATCCCCGGCTACTGCGGCAGTTCCTGCTGGGGCGTGGCTCGGCGCTGTCCAGGCGTATCGGTGGCCAGTAGCGAGGGTGAAGGCCCTGCCGAACGACCCGAAGCGCGTCATCCAGGCGGTCTCTCGCTGAGCTGGTCGCGCCTCGCTTTCGACAGCATCAATCGGCATAAATGAAAAAGCCCTGTAAAAACAGGGCTTTAACAATTCTGAATTGGAGCGGGTGATGGGAATCGAACCCACGTCATGGGCTTGGGAAGCCCAGGTAATAGCCATTATACGACACCCGCGCAGGGCGACTTTTTACCAGAATCGGGCGCGTGGGTGAAGCGGGCCGGCGCTCAGCCGGCCAGGGCGGCTTCCCGCTCGCGTTGCTGCGGCAGTGCTGCAGGCGTGGGCAGCAGGAAGCCGAGCAGGGCGTCGCGGGTCTGCAGCCAGGCGCCCTTGTGCTCCATGTCGAGAAAGTGGCCGGCCTGGGCGATGGTGCGGAACTCGCAGTGACGCACATGCTGGGTGAACAGGCGGGCGTCCTGTGCGGTGGTGTACTCGTCCCATTCGCCGTTGACGAACAGCAGGGGAATCTCGATCTTTCCGGCGAAGCTGACGCAGGAGCGGCCGCCGTTGTTCAACACGGTCTGCACATGGAAACTCATCTGATCGTATTCGTAGCGTTCCAGGCCGCTGACATGGCGGTGGTTGTAGCGCTTGAACAGCGAGGGCAGGTGCTTGCCGATGGTGCCGTTAAGCACCATGCCGATGCTCTCGCGGTCGTACTCGCGCATCACGATCAGGCCGCTGCGCAGGTAGCCGAGCATGGCCTGGTTGACGATGGGCGAGAAGGAGTTGATCACCGCGCGCTTGATGCGTGCCGGGCGCCGGGCCAGGGCCTGCAGGGTGGCGATGCCGCCCCAGGAGAAGGACAGCACATGGTCGCAGGCGAAGTGCTCGATCAGGGCGAGCAGGATGTCGGCTTCCTCCTCGCGGCTGAGGAAGCGCTCGTGGCTGTTGTGTGGGCGCGACTGGCCGGCATAGGGCAGGTCGAACAGCACCACATTGAAGTGTGGATGCAGGTAGCGAACCGTCTGTGCGAAGGATGCCGTGGTCGACAACGAGCCATTGACCAGGACGATGGTGCCCCTGGCGGCCTCGCTGCGGTAGAACTCCGTATAAACCCTGTGTTGCCCCTGGATATCCAGCACGGCGGTTTCTGCTTTCATGATGATGCCCCCGACATCGGCGTTTCGAACGCGCAGCGGTACACCGAAGCTGCGCAGGCTTCAGGGCAGGTAGGCATGGGCCTGGTAAGCGGGGCCGGGTCGGCTCTGACGGCGGGCCGAGTTTGTTATTGGCGGCGGGGCGCTTTCCGTCCGGGCACCGAAGATTCGCTTGGCAGGCCCGTGTGGCGGCGGAAAAGGCTTGTTAGATGTCTTGCGTGACTAATCGGTCACTAACGGACCGTTGGGGTTGATTCAAGCAGCCCGGTGTTACCGATGCAAGTCATATCGATGAAAAATGCTTCTGCCGTCGGTCGGTGTCAGACCGCAGCTATTTCCTCGGCATGCAGGGCGCGGTACTGCCCCGGAGCGAGCTCTGGGTCGAGGCGCAGCGGGCCCATGCGCTCGCGGTGCAGGCCGATCACCCGGTTGCGGAAGTGGCCGAACATGCGCTTGACCTGATGATAGCGGCCCTCGTGCAGGGTCAGCAGGGCGTTGTGCGCATCGAGTATGCGCAACTCGGCGGGCAGGGTGGTGAGGTCCTCGTAGGCGAAGTACATACCGCGGGCGAAGACCTCGACGTATTCCGCGCCGATCGGCTGCTCGGTGGTCACCCGGTAGACCTTGCCCTGGCGGCTGCGCGGCTCGGTCAGGCGGCGCGACCAGAGGCCGTCGTTGGTGACCAGCAGCAGCCCGGTGCTGTTCAGGTCCAGGCGTCCGCCGATGTGCAGTTCGTGCTTGTCCGGCTCGTCGAGCAGGTCGAGCACGGTGCGGTGCTCGGGGTGGGCGGTGGCGCTGACCACCCCGGCCGGTTTGTGCAGCATGAAGTAGCGCGCCGGCTTGCCGGCCTGCAGCAGTTCGTCGTCCAGTTCGATGCGGCTGAACTCGCGCACCTCGAAGCGGCCGTCGCGCACCGTCGCCCCGTCCACGCGCAGGCGCCCGGCGGCCAGCAGCAGGCGGGCGTCGGCGCGGCTGAAGCGCGGCAGGTTGCTGAGGAAACGGTCGAGGCGCATGGCTCAGGCGGGCCTGGCCCTTGCGCCCAGGGCGCGCAGGCAGTCGGGGCAGAGGCAGGCCGCGTTGCGCCGGGCCTCGGGCTGCTCGTCCAGGGCGGCGGGCGGCAGCGGGACATGGAAGCACCAGCAGTCCTGCACCGCTGTGTCCCGGCCGGCCTGGGCGCAGCCGTTGGCCCGGCCGCAGCCCGGGCAACGCTGCGCCGGGTTCATGCGAGGCTCTCTTCGCAGCTGCGATTGCGTCCGGACTGCTTGGCCCGGTACAGGGCGCGGTCGGCGCGGGCGATCAGGCGCTCCAGGCTGTCCTCGCCATGTCGCTCGGCCAGGCCGATGCTGCAGGTGATGCGCAGCTCGGCGCCGCTGAAGGCGAAGACGGCCTGCTCGATCTGTTGGCGAATCTTCTCCGCCAGCTGCCGCGCGGTGGCGAGGTCGGTGTCCTTGAGCAGCAGGATGAATTCCTCGCCGCCCCAGCGGCAGATGATGTCGGACTGCCGTAGCCTGCCCTGCAGCTGCTCGGCGAAGCCGTGCAGCACCTGGTCGCCGGCCAGGTGGCCATGGGTGTCGTTGAGCCGCTTGAAGTGATCCAGGTCGATCATCAGGGCGCTCAGCGGGCTCTGCGCGCGCTGCGCCTCCTGCAGGGCCTGGTTGGCCAGCAGGTCGAAACCGCGCCGGTTGGGCAGGCCGGTGAGGGCGTCCGTGGTGGCCAGGGCGACGATATGCTGCTGGTAACGGCGGGTGGCCAGGTAGACCAGGAACAGCACCAGGGCGCTGATCAGGGCGCAGATCAGCAGGTTGAGCTGGAGGCTGTGGCGGATGCCGGCGAGGGCGCCTTCCTCGTGCTTGTCGACGAACAGGTACCAGTCCAGTTCGGGGATGTAGCGCACATTGAGGAAGTGGCCGCGGTCCTGCTCCTCGTAGCTGAAGTCGCCGCTCTTGGGCTGTGGCAGCTTGGCCTGCAGGGGCGCCAGGGCGGGGATCTCGCTCAGTGCCTGGCCGCGGCGGGCGCCCTGCGGGCCGCCTTCGGCGCCGGTCAGCACCAGGCGGCCGTGGCGGTCGGTGAAGTAGATGTTGCGGTCGTAGCGCCTCTGGTAGTCGTCCACCAGCTTGACCACGGCATCCACCGTCAGGCCGACACCGGTCACGCCGATGAACTCGCCCTGGTAGTCGGACACCTTGAAGTTGATGAAGAAGGTCAGGCGATCGTCGTTGGCCATGTCCGGGTCGACGTTGATCTCGTAGGGTTCGGTCATGCCGCGCACGCGGAAGTACCAGGCGTCGCGTGGCTCGCTTTCGCTGATCTGCTTGAGCACGCCCTTGGCCTGGTAGTAGGTGCGGCTGCGCTCGGAGATGAAGAAGCTGGTGAAGGTGCCGTAGTGTTCCCGGATCTCGCGCAGGTAGCGGATCATCGGCTCGCTGTCGGTCTCGCCGGCCAGCGCCCAGTCGCGCAGGAAGGTGTCGCGCGACATCATCGAGGCGATCTGGGTCGGGCGAATCAGGTCCTTCTGGATCTCCGAATAGATGTTGTCGGAGGTCAGCGGCAGCTCGGTGTTGACTATCTGCGCGCGGATGCTGTCGCGCGAGGCGTAGTAGCTGACCAGGCTGGTGGCGAGGAAACCGCCCAGCAGGAGGACGGCCAGGAGCAGCAGGAGGACGATCTGGGCCTTGCGGGACGTGCTGAGCGGCATGGGGGCTGGGTCTTGGAAGCGTTGGCGGCCATGCTAGCGCGCTGTGGCGCCGCCGTCATCGCGGTCGCCGGCTTTTTCCGCCAGGCGCAGCGCGCCGATCCAGGGCTCCAGGCGCCGGCCGAAGCTGACTTCGATCTGCAGCGGCAGCTGCTCGCTCTCGTAGCGGCGCGGCATGCGCTCGGCCAGCTGCGCGCGCCAGGTGGCGGGCACGTTGAGCTCGTCGACCAGCAGGGCGTCGACCTGCCCCTGCAGGCGGTGCGGGTCGTCGCCGCCGCAGCTGCACCAGGCGCGCACAGTGCCGCCGACTATGGCGTAGCGGCTGCGGTCCGGGTAGCGCTGGCGCAGGGTCTGGATATCGCTGCCGGCGTCTATGGCGAACAGGCGGCTCGCTCTTGTGCGCTCGTGTTCCAGCGCCTTGCGGGCCAGCTCGGCCTTTTCCTTGAGTTCGCTGCTATCCGGGCTCAGGGCCAGCATCCTCTCGGCCTGCAGCAGTTCCTGCTCGGCGGCCAGGAGTTCGGCCCGGTAGGCCGGGCCGTCCAGCTCCAGCACTATCAGGGCCTGGCGTTCGCGCGGCTGGCGCCAGCGCTGCGCGCTGCCGGCGTGGGGCTCGAAACCCAGTCGCAGCAGGGTGGCCTCGCCGAGCGACTGCCGGCTGTAGCGGCTTTCGCTCTCGGGATCGCGTGGCGTGCGCCAGTCCAGGTGCAGGCTGAGGCCGCTGTTTTCCCGGCGCATGCCGTCGTGGCTGCGCCACAGCTCGCGTTCGGAGAGCAGCAGGCGACTTTCCGCCTCGCCCTGGCGGTTGTACCAGGCGCCGCCGAGGGCCACGGCGTTGCTCAGCAGGATCAGCGCCAGGCCGGCCAGCAGGCCGTGGCGAGGCTTGAGGGCGATCATGCGCTGGCACCTCCGCTGTGGCCGCGACGCAGGCGGTTGAGCACCAGCAGCGCGAGGATCGCCGCCAGGCCGAGGATGAGGAAGAACAGGTACTTGGGCAGCAGATCCCACCACCAGTCGACCATCTTGATGCAGAGAAACAGGATAAACGCCAGCTGGCCGAACAGCGCCACTTCCGGCCAGTCGCGGCGGCTGCCGAGCCACACCAGCAGGGCCGAGGCGAGGAAGCCGAGCAGCTGGTAGCCACCCTCGAGCAGGTCGTCGTCCAGGTCGAGGTAGCTGCCCTCGGCCCAGTTGGCCAGCACCAGCATGGGGCCGAACAGGGCCAGCAGGCCGACGATGCGGTAGGCGACGGCGAAGCCGCTGTAGCGCGCCTGCGATAGCCACTGCGGCAGCAGGAACAGCAGCAGGCCGGGCAGCAGCAGGTTTTCCGGGCGCTCGCCAGCGTGCAGCCAGTAGAAGCCGGCCAGGCTGCCGAGGCGGGTGACGCAGAAGGCCAGCAGGCAGGCCAGGCCCAGCACCAGCAGCAGGCGCGCGTTGCAGGCATAGGCCAGCAGCAGCGCGTAGGCGCCCCAGGGCAGCAGGGCCTTGTCCGAGGGCGTGATGTTGAAGATCTGCCCGAGCATATAGATGTTCAGCATGAAGCAGGCCAGCGCCAGCATGGCCGCCAGCTTGGCGAAGTAGCCGGAGGCATCGCGCCGGCGCAGGGCGAAGGTCAGCAGCAGGCTGCCGAGCGAGAAGCCGATCAGAATGACGATCTGGCTCGCTTCTCCGAACAGCCCCCAGAACTGGTAGAAGAAGAACAGCAGGCTGGCGGCCAGGGCCAGGGCGCCGAGCAGCGAGACGATGCGCATGCTCAGCGACAGGCGCTTGGTCTGCTGGTCGTGATCGATGTCGAAGCTGGCGCGGTACTGTGCCAGCAGGCGGTCGTGGTGGGCGGCGATACGCGCCAGCGGCGCATCGTCGGTCGCCAGTACATTCTCGGCGTCCAGGCGCTGCGCCTCGCGGCGGAACGCCTGGATATCGTCGGCCCGTTGCTGGGCTTGGTCGCGGGTCAGCGGCATGCTTCGTCCTTGTGGGGGCGCTGTCGCGACTTTAGCCCTTATGCCCCAATCCGCGCCATTCCGCATGTTTCTTATAAATGGCGCGTCTCTTGCTTGGAGGCGTCACGACCGGCTCTGTTGGCGACATGGGCGGAAGCAGGTGAAATATCATCTTGACATCATCTTTTTATATCGCTGTAGAATTGACACCATTCCAATAAATAATATTCAGATGCTGATTTTTTGACGCCATGTGTTGGGCGTCTCATCTCCTCCCTGTTATTTCCTAGTCAGCGGTGTAGCCATGGGCGTCTCTAGCGATATCGCCAATCTGTTCAAGCAGTTCGGTGGTCGTCCCGACCACTACCAGGAGATCGCGAGCAAGGATGACTCACGTGCCTCTGTCGAGCGTTGGCCGACGGTGGCTCGCGGGGAGGTTTCGGTAAAGAGCCCCTCGCCGTTTGCAGTGGCCGCGGCGTCGCAGGCGCAGGCCGTCGAGGGCAATCCGTCCGTGCCCGGTACCACCGAGGCGCCTGCGCCACAGCCGCAGCAGGCCTCGGCCTGGTCCCCCGAGGGGCTGCAGAGCCTGCTGGCCAAGCTGGCCGAGGAGACTCGCGAGCACGAGGCTCAGGAGGCCGAGGCGGCTGCTCTGCAGCAGGCGCGGCCGCGTCTCGAGCATGTGCGGGTGATCGCCGTGGTCTCCGCCAAGGGCGGGGTCGGCAAGAGCACCATGGCCGCCAGCCTGGCCGCGGCGTTGCGCAAGGCCGGCCGCGCCGTGCTCGCCCTCGACCTCGATCCGCAGAACGCCCTGCATCACCATTTCCAGTTCGCCGACGAGCGGCCGGCCGTGGTGGCGGGGCTGTCCGGCGCCGAGCAGGACTGGCGCGAGCTATGCGCGGCCAGCCGCGACGGCGTGTGCGTGCTGCCCTACGGGCAGATCGACGAGCCCGGCCGGCGTGCCTTCGAGCAGCGCCTGGACGACGACCCTCTCTGGCTGGCGCGGCGCCTGGCCGATCTGCAGCTGGCGGAAGGCGCGGTGGTGCTGATCGATACGCCGCCGGGACCCTCGCTGTACCTGCAGCAGGCGCTGTCGGTGGCCAACCTGGCGCTGGTGGTCAGCCTCGCCGACGCGGCGTCCTACACCGCGCTGCCGATGATCGATGGCCTGATCGCCGATTACGCGCAGGGGCGCGCGGATTTCTTCGGGGCGACCTACCTGATCAATCAGGTCGACAACTCCCGGCAACTCAGTAAGGACATCACGCGGATCATGCAGGGGCTGCTCGGCCAGCGCCTGCTCGGCCTGGTGCATCGCGATCAGTCGATCGGCGAGGCGCTGGCCTACAACCGCACCATACTGGACTTCGACCCCCATGGACGGGGCTGTCACGACATCCTCGAGTGCGCTCAGGGGCTGGTGACCAGGTTGGCTACGGACAGCAGAGCCGAGCAACCCGCGTGAGTCGCCGTACATGGTCCGGCGCCCTCGCGCCGGAGTCGCGGCTCGCGCGCTTTCTGGCGGGGCGAGCGGGGCAGAGCCTGATGCTGCTGGCGGCCCTGCTGGTGCTCGCCGTCATAGTCGCGGCGCCGCTGGACCTGGAACGCCAGATGCTGTTCACCGCCGCCTGCATGGCGGCGGCGCTGTTATTGCGCCGGCATGCCAACCGCCTGGCGATACTGGCGATGATCGTGATGTCGGTCATCGCCTCGCTGCGTTACATGTACTGGCGCCTGACCAGCTCCCTGGGGTTCGAGAGCCTGCTGGACATGCTGTTCGGCTACGGCCTGGTGCTGGCCGAGCTGTATGCCCTGCTGGTGCTGCTGCTCGGCTACCTGCAGACGGCCTGGCCGCTGCAGCGCAAGCCCTATCCGCTGCCGGCCGACCAGCGCCTGTGGCCCAGCGTGGATGTGTACATCCCCACCTACAACGAGCCGCTGGACATCATCAAGCTGACCGCCTTCGCCGCCCAGGCCATCGACTGGCCGAAGGACAAGCTCAACGTCTACGTGCTCGATGACGGTCGTCGCGACGAGTTCCGCGAGTTCTGCGCGGCGGCCGGCATTGGCTACATCGTTCGTCCGGACAACTTCCACGCCAAGGCCGGCAACCTCAACCATGCGTTGAAGCTGACCGGTGGCGACTACATCGCCATCTTCGACGCCGACCACGTACCGACCCGCTCCTTCCTCCAGGTCGGCATGGGCTGGTTCCTCAAGGATCCGAAGCTGGCGATGCTGCAGACGCCGCACTTCTTCTTCTCGCCGGACCCCTTCGAGAAGAACCTCGAGACCTTCCGCTCGGTGCCCAACGAGGGCGAGCTGTTCTACGGCCTGGTGCAGGACGGCAACGACCTGTGGAACGCCACCTTCTTCTGCGGCTCCTGCGCCATCATCAAGCGCGGCCCGCTGGAGGAAGTCGGCGGCATCGCCGTGGAGACAGTCACCGAGGACGCCCACACCGCGCTCAAGCTCAATCGCCTGGGCTACAACACCGCCTACCTGGCGCTGCCGCAGGCCGCCGGCCTGGCCACCGAGAGCCTGTCCGGACATATCGGCCAGCGCATCCGCTGGGCGCGCGGCATGGCGCAGATCTTCCGCACCGACAACCCGCTGCTGGGCAAGGGCCTCAAGCTGGGGCAGCGGTTGTGCTACCTCAATGCCATGCTGCACTTCTTCTACGGCCTGCCGCGCCTGGTGTTCCTCACCGCGCCGCTGGCCTATCTGTTCTTCGGCGCGCAGATATTCCAGGCCGAGGCGCTGCTGATCATGGCCTACGCGCTGCCGCATATCCTCATCGCCAGCGTTACCAACTCGACCATCCAGGGGCGCTTCCGCCATTCCTTCTGGAACGAGGTCTACGAGTCGGTACTGGCCTGGTACATCATGCGCCCGGTGCTGCTGGCGATGGTCAACCCCAAGCTCGGCAAGTTCAACGTCACGGCCAAGGGCGGGGTGATCGACAAGAGCTACTTCGACTGGAAGATGGCGCGACCCTACATAGTGGTGCTGCTGCTCAACCTGCTCGGCGTGCTGGTCGGGCTGTTCAAGCTGGGCTTCGATGCCGAGGCCAGCGCCAGCACCCTGCTGATCAACCTGACCTGGACCCTGTACAACATCGTCATCAGCGCCGCCTCGGTGGCGGTGGCCGCCGAGGCCCGGCAGATTCGCGGCGAACCGCGGGTCTACGCGGAGCTGCCGGCCACCCTCGGCCTGGCCGATGGCAAGACGGTGGTGTGCCGCACCAAGGACTTCTCCCAGAGCGGCGTCGGCCTCGAACTGCCCGAAGGGGCGGTGGTCGCCCGTGGTGAGCGGGTGCTGGTGTCGCTGTTCCGCGACCGCGAGGAGAGCGTGTTTCCCGCCACCGTGGTGTTCAGCCAGGGGCATGTCCTGGGCCTGAACTTCTGCGAGCTGAACCTCGAACAGCAGCGCGAGCTGACCGGCATGACCTTCTCCCGCGCCGATACCTGGGCCGCGACCTGGGGCCAGGGCGCGGTGGACACTCCGCTGGGCGCCCTGGCCGAAGTCTCCAGCATCGGCTGGCGCGGCATCCGCCTGTTGTCGCGTGCCACCCTGGTCGAACTGGTCGGCCAGCTGCGCGCCCTGTCTTTCCACCTTCGCTCCACCCCGAGGAACTCATGAGCCATACACGCAATGGACTGTCGTCCCTCTTTCTCGCGCTGAGCCTGGCGCTGCCCTGGCTCCCGGCCTGGGCCGAGGAGCCGGTCGAGGCCGGCGCGGAAGCAGGCCTGGAGGCTGTCGAGGGCGAAGGCGAGGGGGAGGAGCTGGTGCCCGAGTTCGTTCCGACCTACAGCGCCAGCCTCAAACAGCTGGGCGTCAACTACACCATGCACCTGCGCGGTATCGAGGGCAGCGACAGCGTCAGTTTCGATGTGCGTGCCGACCAGGTGGTGAGCAAGGCGCGGGTCAATCTGGAGTACAGCTACTCGCCGGCACTGTTGCCCGATCTGTCGCAGATCAACCTGATGATCAACGATCAGGTGGCGGCCAGCCTGCCGGTGCCCAAGGAGACCGCCGGCACCCTGCAGCAGCAGGTGCTGGACATCCCGCCGCACCTGATCACCGAGTTCAACCGCCTGACCCTGCAGCTGATCGGCCACTACACCATGATGTGCGAGGACCCGCTGCACTCCAGCCTGTGGGCCAAGGTCAGCAACACCAGCGAGCTGCAGCTGGAGACCACCCAGATCGCCCTGCCGGACGACCTGGCCAAGCTGCCTCTGCCGTTCTTCGACAGCCGCGACTCGCGCCTGCTGGAGCTGCCATTCGTGTTCGCCGGCGTACCGGACAATCGCACCCTGGAAGCGGCAGGCAGCGTGTCGTCCTGGTTCGGCGCCCTGGCCAGCTACCGTGGCGCGCGCTTCCCGGTCAGCCTCGGGCAGCTGCCGGAGCAGGGCCACGCCATCGTCCTGCTCAATGGCCCGGCCAGCGTCGGCGGCATCGAGGTGCCGGCGGGCAACGGCCCCAGCCTGACCCTGATGGCCAACCCCAACGATCCCTACGGCAAGCTCCTGCTGATCGCCGGGCGCGATGGCGAGCAGCTCAAGCAGGCCGCCCTGGCCCTGGTCAGCGGCAGCCAGGTGCTGGCCGGCGCCCAGGCGCGCATCGAGCGGGTCGACAGCCTGGCGCCGCGTAAGCCCTATGACGCGCCGAACTGGCTGCCCAGTGACCGCCCGGTGCGCCTAGGCGAGCTGACCGAGGCCAAGCGCCTGAGTGTGGCAGGTTACAACCCGGGCAACATCGAGCTGCCCATGCGCCTGCCGCCGGACCTGTTCAACTGGCGCGAGAAGGGTGTGCCACTGCACCTCAAGTACCGCTACACGCCGCAGCCGGTGTCGACCAACTCGTCGCTGCTGATCAGCGTCGGCGGCAAGTTCATCAAGTCGCTGCCGCTGCCCTCCCAGGAAAACCTCGACGAATCGCTGCTGGCCAAGCTGCAGGACGAGAGCCTGCTGCGCGAGGCCGAACTGCGGCTGCCCCTGGAGAGCCTGCCGCTGCAGTCGACCCTGCAGCTGCGCTTCATGTACGACTACATCAAGCAGGGCGAGTGCCGCGACATCATCATCGACAACATGCGCGGCACTATCGAGCCGGATTCGACCCTGGACTTGAGCGGCTACGACCACTTCATCGCCATGCCCAACCTGGGCGTGTTCCAGAACAGCGGCTTCCCCTTCACGCGCATGGCCGACCTGTCCGAGACCGCCGTGGTAGTGCCGGCCAACGCCAGCGCCGAGGAAGTCTCCCTGCTGCTCGACCTGCTCGGTCGTTTCGGCGAATCCACCGGCTTGCCGGCCAGCGCCGTGACCGTGACCCAGGGTGAGCAGGATGCCGAGCTGGAGGATAAGGACCTGCTGATTCTCGCCACCGGCAGCAACCAGCCGCTGCTCACGCGCTGGGCGGACTGGCTGCCGGCGCAGATCAACGGGCGCGCCAGCTTCGAGCTGTCCGACCTGGTGCATCGCATGAGCTACTGGGTGGGCAGCGACAGTCGCCGCCCGGCACGCAGTAATCTGGTGCTGGGCAGCGGTGCGGCCGGAGCCTACGTCACCGGTTTCGAGTCGCCACTGACCAGCGAGCGCAGCGTGGTGGTGATCGCCGCCAATGCACCCGAGAATCTGGTTGAGGTCAGCGCGGCCCTGCGCGGCGGCGAGGACTACGAGCAGTCCCTGCAGGGCAGCCTGGCGGTGGTCAACGGTACGCGGATCAATTCGCTGGTGGCCGATGAGCACTATCACGTCGGCGACCTGGGCTGGTTCCGCTACCTGCAATGGCTGCTGTCGAACAATCTGAGCTGGATGCTGCTGCTCACCGCGCTCGGCATAGGCCTGTGCAGCCTGCTGCTGTTCTACAGCCTGCGCGCGCGGGCCCGCGCCCGGTTGAACGGATGAAGCCGCGCGTCGTCGTGCACCTCTGTGCCGGGGTGCTGAGTCTGTTGCTGGCGGGTACGGTGCAGGCCGCCTGCACGGCCGACTGGCCGCACTGGCAGCGCTTTGCCGAGCGCTGGATCCAGCCCGACGGCCGCGTGCTGGAATCCAGTCTGGAGAAGAATCACAGCACCTCCGAAGGGCAGTCCTACGCGTTGTTCTTCGCCCTGGTGGCCAACGATCAGGCGCGCTTCGAGCGCATCTGGCGCTGGAGCCGCGAGAACCTCGCCGGCAACGACCCGCAGAACATCCTGCCGGCCTGGCTGTGGGGGCAGGGCAAGGACGGCAAGTGGCAGGTTCAGGACCCCAACTCTGCCTCCGACGCCGACCTGTGGTTCGTCTACGCCCTGCTGGAAGCCGATCGTCTGTGGCGCAAGCCCGAGTACCGTGCCGATGCGCTAGCCTTGCTGGCGCAGATCGAGGCCCGCGAGACCACCGAGCTGCCGGGGCTCGGCCCGGTGCTGTTGCCCGGCCCGATCGGCTTCTCGCATATCGGCCACCTGTGGCGCCTCAACCCCAGCTACCAGCCGTTGCCACTCATGCGCCGTCTGGCGGTCGTCGACCCCAAGGGGCCCTGGGATGCCATCGCCGCGCATGCCGCGGTGCTGCAGGAGCAGGCCGGGTCACATGGCTTCGCCGCCGACTGGATCGGCTACCGCGCGGTATCGGAGCACGCCGGGCTGTTCGCCAGCGACCCGATGAAGGGCAATAGCGGTAGCTACGACGCCATCCGCGTTTACCTCTGGGCGGGCATGACCCATCCCGACGATCCGCTGGCCAAGCCGTTGCTCGATAGCCTGTTCGGCATGGCGCGCGCCACGGCCACCACCGGGCTGCCGCCGGAACAGGTCGATGTACATAGCGGGGCCACGTCTGGCCAGAGCCCGAGCGGCTTCTCCGGCGCCCTGGTGCCGTACTTCCGGGCCAAGGGCCAGCCCTGGCTGGAGGAGTTGCAGGATCAGCGCGCGCGCGCGGCCATCGGCCAGTGGATCGCCGGCAGCGCCCAGGCGCCTTTCTATTACGACTACATGCTTAGCCTGTTCGGCCTCGGCTGGGCCGACGGCTATTACCGCTTCGCCGCCGATGGCCGCCTGCAACCACGCTGGGAGACCCCATGTTCCGCTACTGCCCCCTGACTCTGGCCCTGCTTGCCGTCCTGGCCCAGGGCAGCGCCCTGGCCGAGGGCGACGAAGCCAGCCGCCTGCTGGTCGAACAGGGCCACTTCTGGCAGGCGCAGGATAAGCCCAAGCGCGCCGGCGAGGTGTGGAACAAGCTGTTGCTGATCGATGCGGCGCAGCCTGATGCGCTCTATGGTCTGGGCCTGATCGCGGTCAAGGACGGCGATCTGAGCAGTGCCGCCGGCTACCTGCAGCGGCTGCAGGCGCTGCAGCCGCTGCCGCGCCAGGCATTGCTCCTGGAGCAGGACATGCGCCTGGCCGATCCGGCCAACCAGCAGCTGCTCGACGAGGCACGCCTGCTGGTCGAGAGCGACCAGCGCGGCGAAGCCGCCGAGGTCTATCGCCGGGCGCTGGGCGGCAAGCCGGCGCAGGGGCAGATCGGCCTGGAGTTCTACAACAACCTGGGATACGTCGATGCACACTGGGCCGAGGCGCGCAGTGGTATGGAGCGCATCCAGCGCGAGTACCCGGACGACCCTTACGCGGCGCTGTTCCTGGGCAAACATCTAGCGCGCAACCAGGGGGCGCGCGAGGAGGGCATTCGCGCCCTGGCCAAGCTGGCCCAGCGCGAGGATATCGGCGGTGACGCCGACGAGAGCTGGCGTCTGGCACTGACCTGGATCGGCCCGCCCAAGCCGGCGCAGCAACCGCTGTTCGAGCAATTCCTCGAGAGCCACCCGGACGATGAGGAAATCCGTGCGCTGCTGGTCAAGGGGCGTAGTCAGCCCGCCAGCGGAGCGGCGGCCTGGCGCCGCGACCCGCAGCTCGACCGGGGCCTCAAGGCATTGGACAAGGGCGAGTTTCAGCTGGCCGAGCGCGAGCTGAGTGCCTACCTGAAGAAGAACCCCAAGGACCCCGACGCCCTCGGCGGGCTGGGCATCCTGCGTCAACGCCAGGAGCGTTACGACGATGCCGAGTTGCTGCTCACCCGCGCCGTGAACAACGGCGGTGGCCGTGCCTGGCGCAGTGCCCTGGACGATGTGCGCTACTGGTCTCTGCTGCAGCGTGCCCGCGACAGCCTGGCCAAGGACCGCAGTGTCGACGCCCGCCAGCAACTGGAGCAGGCGCGCCGGCTCAAGCCCAAGGATGTCGAGGCGCTGCTGACCCTGGCCGACCTGCAGGCGCGTCAGGGTGAACTGGCCGCCGCCGAGGACGGCTATCGTCAGGCCCTGCCGCTGGGCCAGCAGCAGGCGCGTGCGTTGCGCGGCCTGGTGCAGGTGCTGGGCGGGCAGGGCAAAGTCGACCAGGCGCTGCGTGAACTGGAGAAGCTGCCGCAGTCCGAGCGCGAGAAAATCGGCAGCCTCGATCAGCTGCGCGCCGAACAGTCGTTGCAACGCGCTCGCGCCGCCGAGCAGCGTGGCGACAGTGCCGGCATGCGCCGGGAGCTGGAAAACGCCCTGCGTGACGACCCGAACAACGCCTGGGCGCGGTTCGCCCTGGCGCGCCTGTATGTCGACCTGGGCGCCGTCGAGGAGGCGCGCAGCCTGGTCGATGGGCTACTGCAGGAGCGACCCGACGATAAGGATGCGCTGTACACCAGTGCCCTGTTGTCGATGGAGCTGGGCGATTGGCGCAAGGCCCAGGTCACGCTGGCGCGTATTCCCCGCGAGGCACGCAACGCCGATGTCAATCGGCTGGTGGCCGAGGTCGATTTCAACCTGCAGATGCAGGAGATCGACGACCTCAACCGCAGCGGCCGGCATGCCGAGGCACGCGCCTTCCTCGGCCGCATCGAGCCGCTGGCCGAGGGCAGCGCATCGCGCCAGGCCATCCTGGCGGCCGCCTATGCCGATGCCGAAGACCCGCAGCGCGCCATGCGCATCATGCGTGATCTGCTGGCGCGCAGCCCGCGCAGCGATCTGAGCCTGACCCTGAGCTATGCCGGCGTGTTGCTGCGCGCCGAACAGGACAGTGAGGTGGCCGCCATCCTGCGTGATCTGCAGGGGCGCAGCATGACCCTGGAGCAGCGCAAGCAGTACGACGATCTGCTGTTCCACTATCGCGTTCGCCAGGCCGAGCAGTTGCGCCTGCGCGGCGAACTGGCCGCCGCCTACGACACCCTGGCCCCGGCGCTGGCGCAGCGTCCGCAGGACCGCCTGGCGGTCTCCGCGCTGGCGCGCATGTACGGCGCCCACGGCAATACGGCCAAGGCTCTGGAACTGTTCAAGCCACTGGTAAAGCGACACCCCGACGATGCCAACCTGCAGGTCGGTGCCGCTGACATGGCCGCGCAGCAGGCCGAGAACGCCTATGCCGAGGAGCGCCTGGAGCAGGCGCTGAAGCTGGCGCCCAACGATGTCGATATTCTCACTACTGCGGCGCGCGTGTACCGCTATCTGGGCCGTACCGGCACCGCCGCCGAGCTGCTCGGCAAGGTGGTTGCCCGGGAGAAGCGCGAGCAGACCCCGAGCTTCGCCGCCAGTACCCGTCCGGCCAGCGCGCCGGCCAACCCCTTCGCCGGCGTTGGCGGCCTGGCCGCCGCGCCCGCCGAAATTCCCGATCCGGTGTCGACGCTGCCGTCGCCCGTCGAGCGTTCCGCCCTGGCTCTGGACAGTATCCCGGCACCGGCCGGCAGCAGGCAGGCCGTACCCGCCCGCAGCGAATTCCCCGCGACTTCATCGCGCGACAGCCTGCTGGCCCTGCGACCGGAGCCTGCAGCGGTGACCAGCCCAGCTGCCGCCGAACCCGCTGCGGCCAACCCCTTCCTGCCGGGTGTCGAAGATGAGCCGGACCCGCGTGCCGGCATGAGCGAGGCGGCCCGCGCGCTGGACGACATCCTCCAGCAGCGCAGCCCCTACCTGGCACAGGGTGTGACGTATCGCAGCAACGACAGCGAGTCGGGCCTGAGCAAGATCACCGACGTGCAGGCGCCCTTCGAGGTCAGCATGCCGCTGGGCGACAACCGCCTGGCGGTGCGCGTCACCCCGGTGTCGCTGGATGCCGGCAGCCTGGATGCGAGCGCCCGCGACCGTTTCGGCGGTGGCCCGCAGGCGACCCTGGACAATCCCGGCATGTCGCCAGGCTCGCAGCAGGATTCCGGCGTCGGCCTGGCCGTGGCCTTCGAGAATCCGGGGGCGGGCGTCAAGGCCGATATCGGCACCACGCCGCAGGGCTTCCTCTACAGCACGGCGGTTGGCGGTGTCAGCATCGAACGGGCGGTGCCCGGCAGCCCGGATCTGCACTGGAGTGTCAATGCGTCGCGGCGTGCGGTCACCGACAGCCTGCTGTCCTTCGCCGGTGCCGAGGACAAGCGCAGCGGGCAGAAGTGGGGCGGCGTCACCGCCAACGGCGCTCGCGCCCAACTGGCCTTCGACGACCGTGAGATGGGCGCCTACGCCTATGCCGGCTGGCATCGCCTGCTCGGCAACAACGTCGAGGACAACGACCGGGTCGAGTTGGGCACCGGCGTCTACTGGTACCTGCAGAACGACGAGCAGAGCCAGGCCACCATCGGTCTCGACCTGCTCGGCATCGGCTATCGCGAGAACCTCGGCTACTTCACTTACGGCCACGGCGGCTACTTCAGCCCGCAACGTTTCTTCGCCCTGGGCGTGCCGGTCAGCTGGGCGCGTCGCTACGAGCGCCTGAGCTTCCAGCTGCGCGGTTCGGTCGGTGTGCAGTCGATCAGCCAGGACGAGGCCGACTTCTTCCCCGGCGATGGCGCCATGCAGGCCGCCGCCAGCCGCGCGCTGGGCTACGAGGCGGTCTACGGCAGCGATAGCAGCACCGGCATCGGCTACAACCTGTCCGGTGTCGCCGAATACCAGCTGGGCGATCACCTGTTCCTCGGCGGCCAGGTCGGCGTCGACAACGCCCAGGACTATCGCCAGTGGAATGGCGGCCTGTACCTGCGCTACATGCTCGAGCGCATGACCGGCCCGATGGCTCTGCCGGTCTCGCCCTATCAATCCCCCTACGCGAAATAAGGATTTCCGATGGCTTCCTCCCTGCTCGCCGGTCTGTCGATCCTGATCATTGGCGACAGCCACATGGCCACTCCCAACTACCTGATCGGTGGCCTGCACGATGACCTCATCCGCAAGGGCGCCAATGTCCACTCCATCGGTATTTGCGGCGCCAACGCCGGCGACTGGCTGAAGGCGTCCCCGGGCGGCTCCTGTGGCGCGGCCGAACGGCGCGGCAAGGCGCCGGCCCAGGTGCTGCGTGGCAAGGCCGGCACCACGCCGATCAAGGAGCTGATCGCCAAGGACAAGCCGGACCTGGTGCTGATCGTGATCGGCGACACCATGGCCGGCTACGACAAGCCGTCCTTCCCCAAGGCCTGGATCTGGCAGCAGACCACCAGCCTGACCAAGGCCATCGGCGCCACCGGCACCCAGTGCGCCTGGGTCGGGCCGAACTGGGGCACTGAAGGCGGCAAGTACGGCAAGACCTACACCAAGGTCAAGCAGATGTCGGCCTTTCTCGCTGCCAACGTGGCGCCGTGCAGCTATGTCGACTCGCTGAAGTTCTCCAAGCCGGGCGAGTGGGCCACCACCGACGGCCAGCACCTCAACGTGCAGGGCTACCAGAAGTGGGGCGCCGCCATCAGCGCCGAGCTGGAGAAGGTGCGCAAGGGCGCCGCCCAGTAAGCCCGATTTTTCTCTTTATGCAGTGAACGATTCGAGGAGTTTCCGATGTCTTCTTCCGTACTGGCCGGCCTGACCCTTCTGGTGCTCGGCGAGAGCCACATGAGCCTGCAGAACCACCTGACCGAGCCGCTCAACGCCGCGCTGGTGGCCAAGGGCGCCAATGTGCATTCCATCGGCGCCTGTGGCGCCAGCGCGGCCGACTGGCTGGTGACGAAGAAGGTCGACTGCGGTGCCGTGCAGGACGGCAACGGCAAGCTCGTGCTCAAGGGCAGCGGCGCCACCACCACGCCGATCAAGGATCTCATCGCGCAGAAGAAACCCGATGTGGTGGTGCTGGTGATCGGCGACACCATGGCTTCCTACGACAAGCCGGCCTTTCCCAAGGCCTGG
Organism: Pseudomonas sp. CAU 1711; assembly: GCF_039888625.1. Lineage (NCBI taxonomy): Bacteria > Pseudomonadati > Pseudomonadota > Gammaproteobacteria > Pseudomonadales > Pseudomonadaceae > Pseudomonas > Pseudomonas sp. CAU 1711. The sequence goes on along the minus strand of NZ_JBDQQT010000002.1, from coordinate 102,299 downwards.
GCTTGGCAGAGCGTGACCAACCTGACCAAGGCCATCGCCGCCACCGGCACCAAGTGCGTGTGGGTCGGCCCGGCCTGGGGCAAGGCCGGCGGCAAGTACAAGAAGAACGACCCGCGCACCCAGCTGATGTCGCAGTTCCTCGCCGCCAACGTGGCGCCCTGTACCTATGTCGACTCGCTGAAGATGTCCAAGCCTGGCCAGTGGGTCACCACCGACGGCCAGCACTTCACCGTGGCCGGCTACAAGGCCTGGGGCAACGCCATCGCCGAGGCGATGAGCAAGCTGCCGGCCGCCAGCCTGAAAGGAGGCAAATGATGAAGCGCGCACTGCTCGGCCTGTTCGCCACGCTGCCGCTGGGTCAGGCCCTGGCGGCGGAGATTCCGTTGTATCCCACCGGGCCCAGCGAGGACTCGGCCTTCCTGCGCTTCTTCAATGCCGGCGAGACGGCGCTTGAGCTGAGCGCCGCCAACGGCGCCAGCCTGCGCCTGGAAGGCGAGCAGCGCGCCTCCGATTTTCTCACCGTGCCGGCCGGCAAGCCGATTCAGGGCAGCCTGAAGCAGGGCGACGGGCAGCAGGCGCTGGACGTCAGCGTCGAGCCGGGCGAGTTCGCCACCGTGGTCGGCCTCGGTAACGGCAAGGAACTGCGCCTGTTGACCCTGCGCGAGCAGCCGGACGACTTCAACGCGCTCAAGGCCTCGCTGGCCTTCTACAGCCTCGACGGCGGTTGCGCCAATGCCGGCCTGCAGGCCGCCGGGCGCAATGTCGACATCTTCAAGGATGTCGCCGAGGGCAGCCTGCAGCGCCGCTCGATCAACCCGCTGAAGCTGTCCGTGCAGCTGCGTTGCGGCGGCGCCGCCGTGGGCGAGCCGCTGGACCTCGGGCAACTGGCCGCCGGCCAGCGCTATACCCTGTTCCTGGTGCCGTCCGCCCTGGGGCCGCGCCTGTTCCAGGCCCAGGACAATCTAGCGAACTGATGCCTCAACCATGGTCTTCACCTCACTCGAGTTTCTGACGCTCTTTCTACCTGTCGTTCTATTGATCTACGTGCTCGCGCCGACTCAGCTGCGCAACGGCGTGCTGCTGGTCGGCAGCTGGGTGTTCTTCGCCTGGCTCAGCCCGATGTTCATGCTGCTGCACACGACGCTGACCCTGATCACCTGGGTAGGGGGGCTGCTGATCGATCGGGCGCCATTCGGCTCGAAGAGCCGGGGGCGTTGGTTGGCGGCCATGATCGTGATCAACGTGCTGGTCCTGTGCTGGTACAAGTACGCCAACATCCTGGCAGCGACCCTCAACGAGGTGCTGATGTCGCAGGGCGCGCTGCCGCTGGAGTGGCAGAAGGTGGCCTTGCCGGCGGGCCTGTCGTTCATCGTGCTGCAGGCCATCTCCTATCTGGTCGACGTGTATCGGCGCACGGTCAAGGTCGAGCGCAGCTTCGTCGACTACGCGACCTATCTGCTGATGTTCGGCCAGTCCATCGCCGGGCCGATCATTCGCTACAGCTGGGTGAACGAAGACCTCCACCAGCGCGGCCTGAGCTGGAGCAACTTCGGCCTCGGCGCCCGGCGTTTCATGATCGGCATGAGCATGAAGGTGCTGATCGCCGACAGCCTGGCGCCGGTGGTCGATGCGGCCTTCGCCTTGCCCGAGCCCAGCTTCGTCGATGCCTGGATAGGCTGCCTGGCGTATTCACTGCAGCTGTTCTTCGATTTCGCCGGCTACAGCGCGATGGCCATCGGTATCGGCCTGATGCTCGGCTTCCACTTTCCGGAGAACTTCAATCGCCCCTATCTGGCGAGCAGCATTCAGGACTTCTGGCGGCGCTGGCACCTGTCGCTGTCCAGCTGGATTCGCGACTACCTGTACATTCCCTTCGGCGGCAACCGCGGCAGCCGCTGGCTGATCTATCGCAACCTGTTGCTGACCATGGCCATCGCCGGCCTGTGGCATGGCGGTGACAGCTGGAACTTCCTGCTCTGGGGCCTGGCGCACGGGGTTGCCCTGTGCGTGGCGCGCATCTGGAGCGGCGCCGGTTGGTTCAGCATGCCGAGGGCGCTCTCGCACGTGCTGACGCTGTTGTTCGTCGCGCTGGCCTGGACACTGTTCCGCGCCCCCGATTTCGCCACGGCACTGACCATGTACGCCGGCCAGTTCGGCCTGAATGCCTTTGCCCTGGGCGATGCCCTGGCGGCCACCCTGCGCCCGACCCATGGCATCGCCGCCCTGTTGGGCGTGCTGTGCGTGATCGCGCCGATCTATCAGCAGCGGTTCGTGGCGCGCTTCAGCCAGAATGTCCTGTTCTATCTCGCAGGTTCGCTGTGGCCGGTATTGGGCTTCATGCTGTCGTTCGCGTTGATCGCCAGCCGTGAAACGGTGCCCTTCCTGTACTTCCAGTTCTAAGGCCTGATGTGATGACTGATAACCACTCTGCAGCCGCCGAGACCTCGACCGCGAAGCTAAGCCCCCTCGCCGGCATGGTGATGCTGGCGTTCCTGGTCGCGGGTCTGTCCTCGGTGCTGTGGGCCGTGCTGGTGAGCCACAAGGTGACGGTGCAGCCGGCGCAGGCACTGAGCTGGCAGCAGGTGTCCGAGGGCGCGCTGACCCATCACATCGCCGGCGAGCTGGCCAGTGTGTCGGTTGCCCAGTGGGCGGCGGACCTCGAGCGTGCCGCCAGTTGGCTGGCGCTGGGCGATACCGGCCCGCGCGTGCGCCAGGGCTGCCCCGGCTGGCTGTTCCTCGCCGACGAGAACCGCATCCACCCGCGGGCCGAGGCCAACGCCCAGGCCCGCGCGGAGAAGGTCGCGGCGGTGCGCGACTGGCTGGCGGCGCGCGACATCCGCCTGCTGGTGGCGCTGGTGCCGGACAAGAGCCGCATCGCCGCCGGGCAGCTCTGTGGGGTCGCCCGTTCGCCGCAGCTGGCCGAGCGGGCCGTGCGCTGGCAGGCCGCGTTGCAGGCCGCCGGGGTGACGGCCGTCGACCTGGCGCCGGTGCTGCAGCCGCTGGGCGCCGACGCCTACCTGCGCAGCGACACCCACTGGAGCGAGCTCGGCGCCGAGGCGGCGGCCGAGGCCCTGGCCGCGCGGGTCACGGCGCTGGGCGTGAGCCCGGCACCGGCCCAGCAGCTGACGCGCGAGGTGCTGCCGGAGGCGCCGCGCCCCGGCGATCTGGTGCGCCTGGCCGGTCTCGACTGGCTGCCGCAGGGCCTGCAGCCGGCCGGCGATCGGGTGGCCGAGTCGCGTTTCAGCAAGGTCGAGCAGGCCGAGGCCATGAGCGAGGACGACCTGTTCGGCGACAGCCAGTTGCCCAACGTGGCGCTGATCGGCACCTCCTTCTCGCGCAACTCCAACTTCGTGCCGTTCCTCGAACAGGCACTGGGCGCCAGCCTGGGCAACTTCGCCAAGGACGGCGGCGAGTTCTCCGGTGCCGCCAGGGACTACTTCGCCAGCCCCGCCTTCCGCGAGACGCCGCCGCAGCTGCTGATCTGGGAGATTCCCGAGCGCGACCTGCAGTCGCCCTACCGGGACGACATCGAGCTGCCGGCGCCGTAACAACTTGCAACAGGAAAGCATCCCGGCCACTTCGCACAGGAGTGGCCGGCGGGCGGTCTGATGGGATGGGAGCAGTCCCGGAGCCGGCATACGCCGGCGCCTTCCCAGCGGTCGAAGGAGGCCGCCATGTCCCGTCTAGCCCTTGCCCTTGCGGTGCTTGTCTTGAGTCTCAGTGGCTGTGTCGCCTACGGCGGCGATTACGGCTATTCCCGTCCCGGCTACAGCGTGCAGTACTACGAGAGCTACCCGGTCTACCGCTATTACTACGACGACTATGACCGCCACCGCTATCGCTGGCACCGCGACCGCTACCAGGAGCGTCGCCACTCCCACTACGCCCCCGGCTACGACGGCCGTTACCAGTGGCACGACGAGCGTCGCCGCGACCATCGCCATGAGCGGGATCGCCCGCGCCTGCAGGGCTACCAGCCGCCGCGCCAGGGCTGGGACCAGCGCCATCGCGAGCAGTCCTACTGGCAGCGTCACGGTGGGCAGCGCTACGACGGCTACCCGCGCAGGGACCAGCGCCATGAACGCCAGCGGGATCGTGAACCGAAAATCCAGGGCAGTGCCGAGTGGAACCGGCGCGACAGTGGCTGGCGCTGGGGCATCTCCGACTAACCCTGAGGCTTCTCGACAAACAGCTTCTGCACCGCCGAGAAGTCCAGCTTGCCGTCGCCCTGCTTGAGCAGCATGCGGTACAGCTGCAGCGCCAGGGCGCCCATCGGCGTGCTGTTGCCGGTGACCTGGGCGGCCTCCTGGGCCAGGCCCAGGTCCTTGGCCATCAACTCGGCCATGAAGCCGCCGCTGTAGCCCTTGGACGCCGGCGCATTCTCCATCACTCCCGGCCAGGGGTTATACTTCTCCAGGCTCCAGTTGCCGCCCGAGCTCTGGCGCATGATCTCGGCCAGCACGGCCGGATCCAGGCCGTTGGCCACGCCCAGGGCCATGGACTCGGCGGTGCCGATCATGTGCACGGCGAGCAGCTGGTTGTTGCACACCTTGGCTACCTGGCCGGCGCCGTCCGGGCCGGCGTGAAAGATGTTCTTGCCCATGGCGGCGAGGATCGGCCGGGCCTTCTCCAGGGTTTCCGCCTTGCCGCCGACCATGAAGGTCAGGGTGCCGGCCGCGGCGCCGGCGGTGCCGCCGGACACCGGCGCGTCGAGCAGGGCGATGCCGCGCGCGGCGGCGGCGCCGTGCACCTTGCGCGCGGAGTCGGGGGCGATGGTCGAGCACTCCAGCACCAGGCTGCCGGGGGTGATCTTCTCCAGCAGGCCGCCTTCGCCCAGGTACAGCCCCTCCACATGACGGCTGGCGGGCAGCATGCTGATCACCACGCTGGCGTCGCGCACCGCCTCGGCGGCGCTGGTCGCGGCCTTGGCGCCCTCGCCGGCGAGGCTGGTCACGGCCTCGGTGACCAGGTCGAAGGCGGTCACCGAGTAACCGTTCTTGAGCAGGTTGCGGGCCATGGGCAGGCCCATGTGGCCGAGGCCGATAAAGGCGATCTGGGGCATTGTTGTTGTTCTCCTCGAGTGGCAGGTAGCACCCCTCTCCCTGTGGGAGAGGGGCCGGGGGTGAGGGGCTGCGGGGCGACTCGTGGTCGTTCCCTCACCCCGACCCTCTCCCAGGGGGAGAGGGGGAGTTACAGATCCGCCAGCGGATGCTCGCCTTCCCACAGCGGCGCGAAGTGCGCCTCGATCGCCGCCGGCGGTATGCCGGCCGGGTCCGGCCAGTGCCACTTGGGCGCCTGGTCCTTGTCGATCAGGCGGGCGCGCACGCCCTCGGGGAATTCCGGGTGGCGGCAGCAGTTCAGGCTCATGGCGTATTCCATGCGGAACACCTCGGCCAGCGACAGGTGGCGGGCGCGGCGGATCTGCTCCCAGACCAGGTGGGCGGTGAGCGGGCAGCCGGCGGCCAGGGTCTTGGCGGCGCGCGCCAGGGGCAGGTCCTCGTCCGCGTGCAGGGCGGTGAGTGCCTGCCAGGCGGCGGGCAGGTCGGCCACGTCGAGCAGCGCGTCGATGCGCTCGCGGCGCGGCAACCACTGGGCCTGCGGCAGCTCGGCGCGGGCCTCCTGCTCCAGGGCGCGCAGCAGGCTGTTGAGTTGCTCGGGCGCCTGCTGCTGCCAGTTGAGCTGCACCAGGCCTTCGAGCAGCGCCTCCTGCTGGTCGTCGCGCAGGAAGCGGTCGGCCAGGTCCAGGTCGAGGGCGTCGCGGGCGTTGATGCCGCTGGCGGTGAGGCCGAGGAACAGGCCGAGCCGGCCCGGCAGGCGGGCGAGGAACCAGCTGCCGCCGACGTCCGGATACAGACCGATATTGATCTCCGGCATGCCCAGCCGGCTGCTCGGGGTGACGATGCGGATCGCCGCGCCCTGCATCAGGCCCATGCCGCCGCCCAGCACATGGCCGTGGGCCCAGCAGATCAGCGGCTTGGGATAGGTATGGATGCGGTGGTCGAGGCGGTATTCGTCGGCGAAGAAGCGCCGCGCCAGCGGCGGCACCTCGCCGGGATGCTCGCGGCACTGCTGCACCAGCTGCACCACGTCGCCGCCGGCGCAGAAGGCCTTGGGCCCGTTGCCGCGCAGCAGCACGCAGGCGATGGCCGGGTCGTCCTGCCACTCGCGCAACTTGGCGTCGAGCGCCTCGATCATCGGCAGGGTCAGGGCGTTGAGGCTCTTCTCCGCATCCAGGCTGGCGATGCCGATGCGGTAGCCGTGCAGGCCGGGGCGTTCTTCGAAATGCATGTTCATGGGGCAACCTTAGGTTGGGCTTCGAGCCGTAAGCCACAAGCTTCAAGTAGAAGCGCTATGGCATTCGATCCGACTGCATGCTTGCAGCTTGCAGCTTGCAGCTGCGGTTTACTTGTTGCGCCACTGCGGGTCGCGTTTCTCCAGAAAGGCGTTGACCCCCTCGCGGGTGTCGTCGGCGTCGAACAGGTCGACGAAGCGCTCGCGCTCCTCCGGCAGCCAGGCGTTCGGCCCGCGTTCCCGGGCGCCCTGGATCAGCGGCTTGATGGTGCGTACCGCCACCGGGCTCTGCCGCGCCACCTTGGCCGCCAGCAGCAGGGCGGTGCCGCGGGCCTCGCCGCTGTCCACCACCTGCTCGATCAGGCCGATGCGCAGCGCCGTCTCGGCGTCGATGCGTTCGCCGCAGAGGATCATGCGCTTGGCCCAGCCCTCGCCGACCAGCCAGGGCAGGGCCTGGGTGCCACCGGCGCAGGGCAGCAGGCCGACCGTGGCCTCCGGCAGGGCCATCTGCGCCTGCCGCTCGGCGATGCGGATGTCGCAGGCCAGGGCGCATTCCAGGCCGCCGCCCATGGCGTAGCCGTTGATCGCGGCGATCGACACGCCACGGAAGTCGCGCAGGGTCTCGAAGGCTTCGCCGAAGCGTCGCGCCATCTCGCGGGCGCGGGCCTTGTCGCCGTCGGCGAACAGGTTGAGGTCGGCACCGGCGCTGAAGAACTTGCTGCCCTGGCCGGTCACCACCAGGGCATAGACGTCGTCGTCGTGGTTGAGGTGCTCGACCACCTGCTTGAGGCCGATCAGCGAGTCGCGGTCCCAGGTGTTGGCCGGCGGGTGGTTGATGGTGATCAGCGCGGTGTGGCCGTGCTTCTCCACGGTGAGCTTGTGGGTCAGGTCGAAGACCCCGGGTTTGTAGGCTTCGATGGCGGTGGTCATAACGGTCCTCGTCGGTTGACTCCCCTCTCCCATTGATGGGAGAGGGGGCGGGGGAGAGGGAAGCTGCTCGGCCCCCTCTCCCTAGCCCTCTCCCCGAGGGGAGAGGGGATTGAAAGCCAAAGCTACAGCAGGCGATCGAGCATGCCGCCCTGGTCCAGCAGGCGGCGGGCGATGATCACCCGCATGATCTCGTTGGTCCCCTCCAGTATCTGATGCACGCGGCTGTCGCGCACCCAGCGTTCCAGCGGGTAGTCGTTCAGATAACCGTAGCCGCCGTGCAGCTGCAGGGCCTCGTTGCACAGCGTGAAGCAGTGGTCGGTGGCGAAGCGCTTGGCCATGGCGCAGTACAGGCTGGCCTCGGCGTGGCGGTTGTCCAGCTTGTGCGCTGCCAGGCGCACCATCTGCCGGCTGGCGGTGAGGTCGGTGAGCATATCGGCCAGCTTGAACTGCAGGGCCTGGAACTCGGCCAGCGGCTTGCCGAACTGCTTGCGTTCGCAGGCGTAGCGCAGGCTCTGCTCCAGCGCCGCCTGGGCGGCGCCCAGCGAGCAGCTGGCGATATTCAGGCGGCCGCCGTCCAGGCCCTTCATGGCGTAGACGAAGCCCTGGCCCTCGGGGCCGATGCGGTTGCCCGCCGGGATGCGCACGCCCTCGAAGGCGATGGTGCGGGTCGGCTGTGCGCGCCAGCCCATCTTGTCCTCGTTGCGTCCGTACTTCACCCCGGACGCATCGCCCGGTACCAGGAAGCAGGAGATGCCCTTGGCGCCGTCCTCGCCGGTGCGCGCCATGACGATCAGCACATCGGTCGATCCCGCGCCGGAGATAAAGCACTTGCTGCCGTCCAGCACGTAGTCGTCGCCGTCGCGGCGGGCGCGGGTGCGCAGGTGGGCGGCGTCGGAGCCGGCATCGGGCTCGGTCAGGCAGTAGGAGGCCAGCGCCTCGCCGGAGATCAGCCGGGCCAGCCATTGCTCCTTGAGCGGGGCATCGGCGAAGGAGGCGAGCATCCAGGTGGCCATATTGTGGATGCTGATATAGGCCGTGGTGGCCACGCAGCCGGCGGCCAGCTGCTCGAATATCAGCGCGCTGGACAGGCGCGACAGGCCCAGGCCGCCGTCCTCTTCCTTGATATACAGGCCCAGGTAACCCTGCTCGGCGGCGCGGCGAATCACCTCGACCGGGAAGTGATGATCGCGGTCCCAGTCCGCCGCGTGTGGCGCCAGCTCGGAGCCGGCGAAGGCGCGGGCGCTGTCGACCAGCAGGCGTTGTTCCTCGTCGAGTTCGAAATCCATTACGGCTCCTACTGAGCAGCTTCAAGCTTCAGGCCGCAAGCAAGTGGTCCCTGCCTGCGGCTTGCTGCTTTCATTTGAGGGTGATGGTTGTGTTGACGTGGCCGACCTCGTCCTCGTCCAGCCAGCGCTCGGTCACGGTCTTGGTCTGGGTGTAGAACAGCACCACCTGCTTGCCGTAGGGCCCCAGGTCGCCGAGCTTGGAGCCGCGCGAGCCGGTGAAGGAGAACAGCGGCACCGGCACCGGGATCGGCACGTTGATGCCGACCTGGCCGACGTCGATTTCCTCCTGGAAGTGCCGCGCGGCGGCGCCGGAACGGGTGAAGATGGCGGTGCCGTTGCCGTTCGGGTTGGCGTTGATGATCTCGATGGCCTCGTCCAGGGTGGCGGCGTGCATCACGCACAGCGCCGGGCCGAAGATTTCCTCCTGGTACACGCTCATCGCCGCGGTCACGCCGGAGAAGATGGTCGGGCCGACGAAGTTGCCCTTTTCAAAGCCCGGAACCTGCGGGTTGCGCCCGTCCAGCTCGAGCCTGGCGCCTTCCTCGACGCCGCGGGCGATCAGCCCGCCGACGCGGTCGAGGGCGGCGCAGGACACCAGCGGGCCGACATCGGTGCCGGCCTCGGCGCCTGCGCCGATCTTCAGGGTCTTGGCCTTCTCCACCAGCTCGGGCAGCCACTGCTGCGCCTCGCCGACCAGGATCACCACCGACAGCGCCATGCAGCGCTGGCCGGCCGCGCCGAAGGCGGCGCCGACTAGGTTGTTGAGGGTCTGCTGGCGCGGCGCATCGGGCATGACGATGGCGTGGTTCTTCGCCCCCATCATGCACTGGGCGCGCTTGCCGTTGGCGGTGGCGCGCTTGTACACATGGCTGCCGACCCGGGACGAGCCGACGAAGGAGATGGCCTTGATGTCCGGGTGGTCGCACAGCAGGTTCACCGCCTCGGCGCCGCCGTGCACCACGTTGAGCACGCCGGCCGGGATGCCGGCCTCCAGGGCCAGCTCGACCAGGCGCATGGTCACCATCGGGTCCTGCTCGGAGGGCTTGAGGACGAAGGTGTTGCCGCAGGCGATGGCCATGGGGAACATCCACAGCGGGATCATCGCCGGGAAGTTGAATGGGGTGATGCCGGCGCACACGCCCAGCGGCTGCTGCAGGGTATAGGTGTCGACGCCGCTGGCCACGTTGTTGGCCAGCTCGCCCATCTGCAGGTTGCCGATATTGGCGGCGTGCTCGACCACCTCCAGGCCGCGGAACACGTCGCCCTCGGCATCGGCCAGGGTCTTGCCCTGCTCGGCGGTGAGGATGGCGGCCAGCTCCTTCATGTTGTCGCGGATCAGCTGCTGGTACTTGAGGAAGATTCGCGCGCGGGCGCCGATCGGCGTCTTGCGCCAGGTCTTGAAGGCGTTCTTGGCCGCGGCCACCGCGGCGTTCATCTCCTCGGCGGTGGCGAAGGGCACGCGCGCCAGCACCTGCTGGGTGGCCGGGTTGACGATGTCGCGCCACTCGCTGGACCTGGATTCGACGAATTCGCCGTTGATCAGCAGTTTGACCGTGGGGACTGCGCTTGCTTGGGCTGTCATGGAGCGTACCTGCTAGTGGGTCGATGGGCGAAGGGCTTGAGCCGGGGGCCTGTCTCGATCCTAGCAATGCATTTTTGCATGTGGCAACTGGGGTATTTGCAAGTGTATTGTGCAAATTTGCAAAGGTGGGCGATGCGATGGATTGGGACAACCTGCGCTTCTTTCTCGAACTGTCACGGGCCGGCAAGCTGGCGGTGGCGGCGCGCCGCCTCGAGGTCGACCACAGCACAGTATCGCGGCGCATCCAGGCGCTGGAGAACAGCCTCGGTCAGCAGCTGTTCCTGCGCGGCGCGAGTGGCTTCAGCCTGACCGAGGCGGGGCGCAACCTGCTGCCGCGGGCCGAGGCCATGGAGAGCGCCTGCATCGATATCGACCGGGTGCGCGAGGGCCCCGGCGAGGGCCTGTCCGGGGTAGTGCGCATCGGCGTGCCGGAGGGCTATGGGGTGAACGTGCTGGCCAGCCAGCTGGCCCTGTTCAATCGCCAGCATCCCAACCTGTGCTTCGACCTGCTGGCGGCGCCGCGCATGCTGCAGCTGTCCAGGCGCGAGGCGGACATCGTCATCACCCTGGAGCGCCCGGTGCGCGGCCCCTACCTGGTGACGCGGCTGACCGATTACCAGTTGTGCCTGTACGCCTCGCCGCAGTATCTGAGCGGCCGCCCGCCGATCCGCTCGGCGGAGGACCTGCGCGAACTGGCCTTCGTCAGCTATGTGGACGATCTGCTGTACAGCAAGGAGTTGCAGTATCTGGACGAGCTGGGTAAACCGGCGCATATCCCGCTGCGCAGCACCAGCATCCTGGCCCAGCAGCAGGCGGTCGCCGCCGGGGTGGGGCTGGGTATACTGCCGGCCTTCTCGGCGGACAGCGATCCGCGCCTGGTGCGTGTGCTGGGCGACCAGGTGGTGTTTACTCGCACCTTCTGGATGCTCATGCCGGCGGAGCTGAAAGATATCGCGCGCATGAAGGCGACCTGGGACTACCTGCGCGAGTCGGCCCAGGCGCAGCAGACGCGCCTGCTTGGATGAAGGGAACCTGACTCATGTCCGCGATGCTCGAATGGCTCGACCCCATACGCTCCTTCCTGCCGCTGCTGCTCACGTTGCTGGTGACCCTGCTGCTGCTGGGCACCGCCCACTGGCTGCTGCTGGGGCGCCACCCGGACCTGGGCAACGAGCGGCGCTTCCCGCGCCAACTGGTGCTGCTCGGCCTGAGCCTGCTGGCGCTGGTGATCCTGATCCTGGTGCTGCCCATCGAGGCGGGGGCGCGCAACCAGATTCTCGGCCTGCTCGGCCTGCTGGTGTCGGCGGCGGTGGCCTTCTCCTCCTCGAACATCCTGGCCAACCTGATGGCCGGGGTGCTGCTGCGCATGACCCGGCCGTTCCGCATCGGCGATTTCATCCGCGTGGGCGAGCACTTCGGCCGGGTCTCCGAGCGCGGCCTGTTCGACACCGAGATCCAGACCGAGAACCGCGAGCTGATCGCCCTGCCCAATACCCTGCTGGTCAGCCAGCCGGTGATCACCACGCAGAGCTCCGGCACCATCGTCTTCACCACTCTGTCGCTGGGCTTCGACGTGCACCACGCGACTATCGAGCCGCTGCTGCTGCAGGCCGCCACCCAGAGCGGCCTGCACGAGCCCTTCGTGCATGTGCTGGAGATCGGCGATTTCTCCGTGCAGTACCGCGTGTCGGGCTTCCTCGACGAGAGCCGGCGGCTGATCAGCGCCCGCTCCGACCTGTGCCGGGCGGTGCTGGACGTGCTGCACGGCGCACGGATCGAGATTCTCTCGCCGACGCACATGGTCCAGCGCCCGCAGCCGGCGGGTACCCAGGTGATCCCGCCCGAACCGGGGCGGGTGCGCGCCACGGACAAGGTGGACGCCGAGGAGCTGGTGTTCGACAAGGCCGAGCAGGCCGAGCGCATGTCCATCGAGCGCAAGGGCCTGCGCGCCGAGATCGAGGCGCTGGAGGCCGAGCTGAAGGCGGCCGAGGACGCCACGCGCGAGTCGCTCATGCTGCGGTTGGAGGCGCTGCGCGAGCGTTTGCAAAGTCTGGAGCAGGCTACACCCGAAGACGAGAATGGGGCACGTTGAACCGCTTTTGCTTGACCTCGCCAGACGGCTTGCCTAGCGTGCCGCTTTCGTTTTTTCAGCAGGAACACCGCATGAGCGCCGACGACCGCATCAGACTCGAACCGGGCTGGAAGGAGGCCCTGCGCGAGGAATTCGACAAGCCCTACATGCAGGCGCTGGGCGAGTTCCTGCGCGCCGAGAAGGCCGCCGGCAAGGTGATCTATCCGCCGGGTCCGCTGATCTTCAATGCGCTCAACTCCACGCCGCTTGCGCGGGTCAAGGTGGTGATCATCGGCCAGGACCCCTATCACGGCCCGGGCCAGGCCCATGGCCTGTGCTTCTCGGTGCAGCCCGGGGTGCCGGCGCCGCCCTCGCTGGTGAACATCTTCAAGGAACTCAAGCGCGACCTGAACATCGACATTCCCGCGCATGGCTGCCTGCAGAGCTGGGCCGAGCAGGGCGTGCTGCTGCTCAACACCTCGCTCACCGTGCAGCAGGCCAGCGCCGGCTCGCACGCCGACAAGGGCTGGCAGCCGTTCACCGACAAGGTGATCGAGGTGGTCAATGCGCGGCCGGGCAACCTGGTGTTCCTGCTCTGGGGCGCGCACGCGCAGAGCAAGCAGAAGCTGATCGACCCGACCCGCCATCTGATCCTCAAGTCGGCGCATCCGTCGCCGCTGTCGGCCTACCGCGGCTTCCTCGGCAACGGCCACTTCAGTCGCGCCAACCAGTACCTGCAGCAGTGCGGGCTCACGCCGATCGACTGGCGCCTTCCCGAGCTCTGAGCCCGGCGGCGCGCGGCCTCAGTCCAGGCGCTTGTGGATGCGCGCCACCGCCAGGCTCAGCAGCACCGCGCAGAACAGCAGCAGCACCACGATCTCCTGCCACAGCTCGGCCAGGCCGGCCTGGCGCAGCATGATGCCGCGCGACAGGCGCAGGTAGTGGGTCAGCGGCATCAGCTCGGCGATCCACTGGGCCGCCTTGGGCATGCCGGCGAAGGGGAACATGAAGCCGGACAGCAGTATCTGCGGCAGGAAGGTGAAGAAGGCCATCTGCATGGCCTGGAACTGGGTGCCGGCCAGGGTCGAGAGGAACACGCCGAGGGCCAGGCTGGCGACGACGAACAGCAGCGAGGCGCCGTACAGGTCGAGCAGCGCACCGCGTACCGGCACCGCGAACAGCCAGTGGCCGACCAGCAGAATCACCGTCACCTGGATCAGGCCGATGCCGATGAAGGGCAGCACCTTGCCGATGGTCAGTTCCCAGGGCGACACCGGGGTGGCGATCAGCAGCTCCAGATTGCCGTGTTCACGCTCGCGCACCAGGGCCACGGCGGTGAACATCACCATGGTCATGGTCAGGATCACCCCGAGCAGGCCGGGCACCGTGTTGAGCGGCGCCAGGCGCTCGGGGTTGTAGAAGTTGACCACCTCCACGCCCGGGCGACTCTCCCAGCCGGGCAGGGGGTAGGCGGCGAGCTGACGTGCCGAGGCCTGCACGCTCTGGTCGGAGCCGTCCACCACTAGCTGTAGCGGCAGGCGATCCTGCGGCGGGCGGTCGCGGCGCTGCAGGCGCGCCTCGAAGTCGCGCGGCACCACCAGCGCGGCGCTGATCTTGCCCTGGCGCAACAGGTGGTCGATGTCCTGCGGACTGTCCAGGTGGTAGCGGATGTCGAGCACCTGGCTGGAGGCGATCTCGGCCACCACCTCGCGCGATTGCGCGGTGCCCGCCTGGTCCAGCACGGCGGTTTCGATGCCGCGCACGTCCATGTTGATGGCGTAGCCGAACAGCACCAGTTGCAGCAGGGGAATGCCGGCGATCATGGCGAAGGTCAGTTTGTCGCGGCGCAGCTGGCGCAGCTCCTTGAGGACGATGGCGCTTAGGCGGCGCAGGTTCATGGCCGGGCCTGCAGCGGCTTGCGGGTGACGGCGACGAACACGTCCTCGAGGTTGGCCTCGCCCTCATGCAGTTCGGCCGCGACGCCGGCGCGGCGCAGGCTGGCCGCGATCTCGTCACGGGCACCCTGGTCTTCGCAGAGCACGCGCAGGGTGGCGCCGATCTGGGCCATGGCCAGCACCGCCGGGTGGCCCTGCAGGGCGCGCTGGGCCTGGCGCGGCTGGGCGCACTCGATCAGCAGTGGCTGGCCGGGCAGGGCGTTCATCAGCTCGCGCGGGCTGCCGTCGGCGACCAGCCGGCCGGCATCGAGAATCCCCAGGCGCGTGCAGCGCTCGGCCTCGTCCATGTAGTGGGTGGACACCAGCAGGGTGGTGCCGGCCTCGGCCAGCTCGAACAGCGAGTCCCAGAATTCGCGGCGCGACTGCGGGTCGACGGCGCTGGTCGGTTCGTCGAGCAGCAGCAGGTCGGGCTTGTGCAGCACGGCGCCGGCCAGCGCCAGGCGCTGCTTCTGCCCGCCGCTCATGGTGCCGGCCATCTGCTTGCGGCGGTCGGCGAGCCAGTAGCGCTGCAGTAGTTCATCGATGCGCTGGCGTGTCTCGTGGCGGCCGATGCCCTGCACGGCGGCGAGGAACTCCAGATTCTCCTGCACGGTGAGGTCTTCGTAGAGCGAGAACTTCTGGGTCATGTAGCCGATGCGCCGCTTCAGTGCCTCGGCGTCGCGCGGAATCTGGTAACCGAGCACTTCCACCTCGCCCTCGCTGGGCAGCAGCAGGCCGCAGAGCATGCGGATGGTGGTGGACTTGCCGCAGCCGTTGGGGCCGAGGAAACCGAACACCTCGGCGCGCGGCACCGAGAGGTCGAGATGATCGACTGCGCTGAGCTGGCCGAAGCGCTTGCTCAGGCCGCGGGCGCGGATCACCAGCTCATTGCCGTTCATCGATGCGCTCCGCATAGAGCGGCAGGCCGGCCGGCAGCCGGCGCGCGGTCTCGCCTTCCAGCAGCAGTTCGGCGCGGTACGTCAGGCGGCTGGCGTCGTCGCCGGTGAGGGCGTAGTAGGGGGTGAAGCTGGCCTCGCTGCGGATGCTGCGCACGCGGGCCGCGAAGGGTTGCTCGATGCCCTCGACGAACACCCGCATGGCGTCGCCGACCTCGATTTCGGCCCTGCTGCTGGCGGGGATGAAGACCCGCGCGTAGGGCGCCTCGCCGACCAGCAGGCTGACCAGCTCGGCGCCGGCCGGCGGCTGGTCGCCGACCTTGAACGGCAGGGCATCGACCAGGCCGGCGCGCGGTGCGCGCAGGCTCAGGCGTGCGCGGTCGACCTCGAGCCGGGCCAGGTTGGCGCGGGCGGCGTCCAGCACGGCGGCGGCCTGTTCCAGCCGCTCCGGGCGGGTGCCGTTGGTCAGCTCGCGCAGCTGCGCCTCGGCGCTGCGGGTGGCGGCGTTGGCCTGGTCGCGGGCGGCACGGGCACGGTCCAGTTCGGCGATGGCCACCTGTTTGCGTTGGTACAGCGCGGCGATGCGGCGGAAGTTGCGCTCGGCATCGGTCAGCTCGGCGCGGTTGCGCGCCAGGTCGGCGCGGGCCGCGTCGATGGTCTCGCTGCGCGCGCCGTTGCTCAGCTCGGCCAGGCGCGCGGTGGCCTGCGCCACCTCGCCGCGGGCCTGGGCGATGCGTGCATCCTGGCGCCGTGGGTCCAGCTCCAGCAGCAACTGGCCGGCCTCGACCCGCTCGCCCTCGGTCACCTTCCAGGCGAGCACGGTCTCCGAGGCCTCGGCGGGCAGGGCGATGCGATCCCATTCCAGGGTACCCAGCAGTCGTTCGCCATCGGAATTGCAGCCGGTCAGGCCGGCAAGCAGCAGCCAGGAAAGTAGCAGGCGGTACATCTCAGGGCTCCATCCCGCCCTTGAGCAGGGCGAGGGTATGGGCGACCAGCGCGTCGTCGCCGATCTGCGGGTTGGCGAACACGCCGCGCCAGATCGGCGCGGCGGCATAGGGCAGGAGGGTGAGGCCGATCAGCGAGACCACCAGCAGGCGCGGGTCGAGCCCCGGGTTGAGGGCGCCGCGCGCCTGGGCGGCGGCGAAGCGCTGGGCCAGCAGCAGCGGCACCAGCGGGCCCGCGCGGCCAATCAGGCGCTCGCGCAGCAGGCCGCCCTCGCAGAGGATCTCGCGCACCCACAGCCCAGGCAGCCAGGGCTGTTCGGCGACATTGCGGCTCATCTCGCGGACGAAGGCGCCGGCCAGCTCCTGCGGGTCGTCGCCGGCCTTCTGCAGACCCTCGGCGGTGCGCATCAGCAACGGCAGGAAGCGCTCCTCGACCAGTGCATCGACCAGGCCGTCCTTGCCGCCGAAGTAGTAGTTGAGCAGGGCCGGGGTGACGCCGGCGCGCTCGGCGATGGCGCGCAGGCTGGTGGCCTGGATGCCCTGGTGGGAGAACAGATCGACGGCCGTGTTCAGCAGCAGCTCGCGCTGCACCGTGGCGTCGGCGGCGGGGCGCCCGGGGGCGCGTGGCGGTTTGCGAGGTGTGTTCATGGATTTAAAATTAAATAATCAATTAATTAATTGCAAGCGCCGTTTGTCCCGGAAAGCAGTGCGGGCGTGCTGCGCACTGCCGTTCACATAGGAAGGGGGCGATCGGTCTCCTCGCCCGCTGGAGAGAGGACTAGGGAGAGAGGACTAGGGAGAGGGGGCTGAGCCTGTGCGTGCTAAGTGAGCGGCATCACGGGCGTGGTGCGGGGCGCGGCGGGTGAGTCCGCTCGCGGATTGCATCCGGGCTGGCGCGCACGCATCGGTGCGTGCATAGAAAAACGCCGTGCCCGCAAGAGCAGCGGGCGCGGCGTTGTGGCGGGTGAGCGTTGGCCGGACTCAGCCCACGCTGACCTTGGGCATCTCCGGCATGTTCAGGGTCTGCTCGGTGCGCGGGGCCAGCACCTCGGCCTCGCCGTCCACCACCTGCTCGTGGTTCTGGTTGAACACGCGGGTGGCCAGGCGCACGCGGCCCTTGGGCAGTTTCTCCAGCACTTCCAGTTTCACCGTGAGGGTGTCGCCGAGCTTCACCGGGCGGCTGAACTTGAGTTGCTGGCTCAGGTAGATGGTGCCCGGGCCCGGCAGGCGGCAGGCGATGGCGGCGCTGATCAGGGCGCCGCTGAACATGCCGTGGGCGATGCGCTCCTTGAACAGCGTTTCGGCGGCGAAGTCGGCGTCCAGGTGCACCGGATTGTTGTCGCCGGAAACGGCGGCGAACAGCTGCACATCGCGTTCCTCGACCTTCCTGTCGAGGCTGGCCTGCTGGCCGACTTCCAGCTTGTCATAGGGGATATTGGTGAGCTGGCTCATGGGGACTCCTGAGTGCTGGGGCGCGGCGGCCGCGGGCCAGGGCCCGCTGCAGCCAGCCACGCAGGTGGGTGGTGACCTCGTCGCGGTTGCTCTCGTTGAGCAGCTCGTGACGGGCCTCGGGATAGAGCTTCAGTTCGACGTCCTTGAGCCCGGCGCCGCGCAGGGCCGCGGCCAGGTCGGCCAGGCGCTTGCCCTGGCTGACCGGATCCCGCTCGCCGCCGATCACCAGCAGCGGCAGCTCGCTGTCGATCTGCGCCAGGTTGTGCAGCGGGCTGATCTGTTGCAGGCCCTGGGTCAGGTCGCACCACAGCTGGGTGGTGCAGACGAAGCCGCACAGCGGGTCGTTGACGTACTTGTCCACCTCGGCCGGGTCGCGGCTGAGCCAGTCGAAGGCGGTGCGGTTGGGCTTGAAGGCCTTGTTGAAGGAACCGAAGGAGAGGAAGTCGATCAGCTTGCTGCGTCCGCTCGGGCCCAGGCGCCAGCGCTCGAAGCGGGCGACCAGCTCGGCCGCCTTGTACAGGGCCGGCGACTGGTAGTTGGAGCCGGACAGGATGGCGCCCTGTAGGCTGCAGCTGTGCTGCATCAGATAGGCCTGGCCGATATAGCTGCCCATGCTGTGAGCGAGCAGGAAGATCGGCGCCTGCGGATGCTGGCGGCGAATAAGGTGATTGAGCGAGGCCAGGTCGCCGACCACCTTGCTCCAGCCGTTCGCGTCGGCGTAGTGGCCGAGCAGCCCGCGCTCGGCGGTGCGGCCGTGGCCGCGCTGGTCGAGGGCGTAGACCTCGATGCCGTCCGCCACCAGCGCCTCGGCCAGGCGTGCATAGCGGGCGCCGTGTTCGGCCATGCCGTGGGCGATCATCAGCGCGGCGCGCGGTGCCACCGCGTTGTGCCAGCGGTGGACGAACAGTTGGCTGCCGTCGCTGGCGTCGATCCAGAGTGCTTCGTGCTGCATGGCGGGTCCTTGTGCCCAGAAGGAGCCGGCATTGTGCATGCCCAGGCCGGCCACGCAAAGGGTCGTTAGCGTGGTTGGTAGCGCCGCAGGATGCGCATGTACTCGCCGCGGGCATGCAGTTCGCGTAGGCCGCGCTCGAACACCGCGGCCCAGTCGTGCTCGCCCGGGCGCGGCGGCACGAAGCCGACCACCAGGGGAATGCGCTCCAGGGCTGGCTCCTGCCATGCCAGACGTCCGCGTAGCCTGGAGTCGCCGGCGATCAGGTATTCGCCGACGATGCGCTCCAGCAGCACCAGGTCGAAGCGACCGGCCTTCAGCTTGCGCAGGTTGCTGATATCGTCCACCGCTTCCTCGGCCACTATGCCGGACTTGAGTATGCGCAGCGGGTAACCGTAGCCGCGCACTATGCCGATGCGGCGGCCGCGCAGATCGTCCAGGCTGCGGAAGCGCACCGGGTCGCCGCGCCGCGCGAACAGGCCGAGTTGGCTGTAGAACAGCGGCCGCGAGGCGATCAGCTTTTCCTCCACTATTTCCTGCGGCCACAGTGCCAGGGCGCCCTGGTAGGTGCCCTGGCGCAGCTCGGCGCGTACCCGCGCCCAGGGCAGGAAGTCGATGCGCGGGCGGTGGCCCTGGGTGGCGAAGGCCCGCTCGGTCAGCTCGACTATGCTGCCGCCACCCGGCATCGTCTCTGTGCTGTAGGGCGGGTACTCCAGGGTGGCCAGTCGCGGCGCGGCCATCGGCGTCAGGCAGTACAGGGCGAGGAGTATGGGATAGAGGCGTCGGGGCATGGTCCGTCAACTGTCAGGTGCACTTCGGTGGCTGCTGGCGTCCCATTCGCGGCGCGCGAACGGAGCGAGGGCAGACCCTAGCTATAGTCCAGGCGGCGTCGAATCGCCGAAAAGCATGGCAAAGATTCACGCGGTCAATGAGCGCCCCCCGGTATATGCCTGCGACGACCGAGCTGCTAAGTTCCGGCACAACCCGGGCGTGCTCGCAGGTGCCCGGCCCGCACACTCAGGTCAAGGAGAATGACAACAATGCAACCTGATTTCTGGGACGACAAGCGCCCGGCCGGCGTCGCCAATCACCTCGACTTCAACCAGTACCGCTCGGTGGTCGAGGTCTTCGAGCGCTCCTGCAAGAAGTTCGCCGATCGCCCGGCCTTCACCAACCTCGGCGTCAACCTGACCTACGCCGAGTTGGAGCGTCACTCCGCGGCCTTCGCCGCCTGGCTGCAGAAGAACACCGACCTCAAGCCCGGCGAGCGCATCGCCGTGCAGATGCCCAATGTGCTGCAATACCCCATCGCCGTGTTTGGCGCCATGCGCGCCGGGCTGATCGTGGTCAACACCAATCCGCTGTACACCGTGCGCGAGATGCGCCACCAGTTCAACGACTCCGGCGCGCGTGCCCTGGTGTACCTCAACACCTTCGGCAAGTCGGTGCAGGAAGTGCTGCCCGACACCCAGATCGAGTACCTGATCGAGGCGCGCCTGGGCGACATGCTGCCGCCGCTCAAGGGCCTGCTGGTCAATGCCGCGGTCAAGCACCTGAAGAAGATGGTGCCGGACTATCAGCTGCCCCAGGCGCTGCCCTTCAAACAGGTGCTGCGCGAGGGCCGTGGCCATGCCTTCCAGCCGGCCAAGCTGAGCCTGGACGACATCGCCGTGCTGCAGTACACCGGCGGCACCACCGGGGTGGCCAAGGGTGCCATGCTCACCCACGGCAACCTGGTGGCCAACATGCAGCAGGTCTACAACTGCCTGCAGCAGGCCGGCGACGACGGCCAGCCGCTGATGAAGGAGGGCGGCGAGGTGATGATCGCGCCGCTGCCGCTCTATCACATCTATGCCTTCACCATTAATTGCCTATGCATGCTGGTCAGCGGCAACCACAACGTGCTGATCACCAACCCGCGTGACATCCCCGGCTTCGTCAAGGAGTTGAAGAAGTGGCGCTTCTCCGCGCTGGCCGGGTTGAACACCCTGTTCGTCGCGCTGATGGATCATCCGGAGTTCAAGAGCCTCGACTTCTCCCGGTTGAAGGTCACCAATTCCGGCGGCACCGCGCTGGTCAAGGCCACCGCCGAGCGCTGGCAGCAGATGACCGGCTGCAGCATCGTCGAGGGCTACGGCCTGACCGAGACCTCGCCGGTGGCCACCGGCAACTTCTATGGCCGGTTGGCACGCCTGGGCACTGTGGGTATTCCCATGGCCGGCACCGCGCTCAAGGTGATCGACGATAACGGCGTCGAGCAGCCGTTGGGCGAGCGCGGCGAGCTGTGCATCAAGGGCCCGCAGGTGATGAAGGGCTACTGGCAGCGCCCCGAGGCCACCGCCGAGGTGCTGGACGAGGAGGGCTGGTTCAAGACCGGCGATATCGCCGTGATCGACCCGGACGGTTATGTGCGCATCGTCGACCGCAAGAAGGACATGATCATCGTCTCCGGCTTCAACGTGTACCCCAACGAGATCGAGGAAGTGGTCATGGCCCACCCCAAGGTGGCCAGCTGCGCGGCCATCGGCGTGCCGGACGAGAAGTCCGGCGAGGCGGTCAAGCTGTTCGTGGTGGCGCGCGAGGGTGGCGTCACGGTCGAGGAGATCAAGGCCTACTGCAAGGAGAATTTCACCGGCTACAAGGTACCCAAGCACATCGTGCTGAAGGATGCCCTGCCGATGACGCCGGTCGGCAAGATTCTCCGCCGCGAGCTGCGTGATATCGCCTGAAGCCTTGTTTTTCGGGCATTCTGCCCGCCGTATCAGGAAGTGACCGGTCGTTACTGATCGGTCACTTTTCTGACCGCCTGGGCCCCCTTTGGTGCTAGGCGCTCTCCGGCAAAGCTGCTACTCTCGGCACCGCCTTGCGCCAGGCCCCGCCGCGCATCCAGGCGCAATCATCACAACAAACAACCGCCCACGCGCGGTGTAGATCAGCTGTTGCACAGGAGTAGGCTTCCATGACCGATAACTTCTGGAAGGACAAATACCCTGTCGGAGTCGCTGCCGAGATCGATCCCGACCAGTACCCCAATATCCAGGCCGTACTGAAAGAGTCCTGCCAACGCTTCGCCGACAAGCCTGCCTTCAGCAACATGGGCAAGACCCTGACCTATGGCGAGCTGTACGAACTCTCCGGCATCTTCGCCGCCTATCTGCAGAATCACACCGACCTCAAGCCCGGCGACCGCATCGCCGTGCAGTTGCCCAATGTCCTGCAATACCCCGTGGTGGTATTCGGTGCCATGCGCGCCGGCATGATAGTGGTCAACACCAACCCGCTATACACCGCGCGGGAGATGGAACACCAGTTCAACGACTCCGGTGCCAAGGCCCTGGTCTGCCTGGCCAACATGGCCCACCTGGCCGAGGAAGTGCTGCCCAAGACCGGCGTCAAGCACGTCGTGGTCACCGAGGTGGGCGACCTGCTGCCGCCGCTCAAGCGCCTGTTGGTCAACACCGTGGTCAAGCACGTGAAGAAGATGGTCCCGGCGTTCAACCTGCCGCAGGCCGTCAAGCTCAACAAGGCCCTGGCCATGGGGCGCGGCAGGTCCTTCACGGAGGCCAGTCCGAGCAACGACGATATCGCCGTGCTGCAGTACACCGGTGGCACCACCGGGGTGGCCAAGGGCGCCATGCTGACCCATCGCAACCTGGTGGCCAACATGCTGCAGTCCAAGGCCTTGATGGGGGCCAACCTCGGCGAGGGTTGCGAGGTGGTGATCTGCCCGCTGCCGCTGTACCACATCTACGCCTTCACCTTCCATTGCATGGCGATGATGCTGACCGGCAACCACAACATCCTCATCACCAACCCGCGCGACCTGCCGGGCACCGTGGCCGAGCTGGCCAAGTGGAAGTTCACCACCTTCGTCGGCCTCAACACCCTGTTCGTCGCCCTGTGCAACAACGAGGACTTCCGCAAGCTGGACCTGTCCAGCCTGAAGCTGACCCTGTCCGGTGGCATGGCCCTGCAACTGGCCACCGCCGAGCGTTGGAAGGAAGTCACCGGCTGCCCGATCTGCGAGGGCTACGGCATGACCGAGACCAGCCCGGTGGCCACCGTGAACCCCTACCAGAACATCCAGATCGGCACCATCGGCATCCCGCTGCCCTCGACCCTGTGCAAGGTGATCGACGACGACGGCAACGACCTGCCGCTCGGCGAGCGTGGCGAGTTGTGCGTCAAGGGACCGCAGGTGATGAAAGGCTACTGGCAGCGCCAGGAGGCCACCGACGAGATCCTCAAAGATGGCTGGCTGCGTACCGGCGACGTCGCGGTGATCCAGGACGACGGCTACCTGCGCATCGTCGACCGTAAGAAGGACATGATTCTGGTGTCCGGCTTCAACGTTTACCCGAACGAGCTGGAAGACGTGCTGGCTACCCTGCCGGACGTGCTGCAGTGCGCCGCCATCGGCGTGCCGGACGAGAAGTCGGGCGAGGCGATCAAGGTCTTCGTGGTGGTCAAGCCGGGCGCCAGCCTGTCCAAGGAGCAGGTGATGGAGCACATGCGCGCCAACCTCACCGGCTACAAGGTGCCGCGCTTCGTCGAGTTCCGCGACAGCCTGCCGACCACCAACGTCGGCAAGATCCTGCGTCGCGAGCTGCGCGATCAGGAGCTGAAGAAGCTGGCCGCCACGGCCTGACAGGCTTCAACGCCCCGCGCGGTCGGGCGGGGCGCATGAAAAAGCCGATGCCGGTAACCGGCATCGGTTTTTTATTGCCCGTCGACAGGCTCAGCGCATCATCTTGTCCAGGTCGCGTTTCTCCTGCATGAGCTCCTGCTGGCGGGCGTCGATGCGCGAGGCCAGCGGGAAGTTGCTGCTGGCGCGGCGCTTGGCCAGGTCGAGCTGCTCCAGGGCCTGGTCGTAGTCGCCGACCAGGGCGAAGAACTCGGCGCGGGCCTGGTGCAGGGCGATGATGTTGCCGGTCAGGCCGCGCACCTCGGCCACCTGGTACCAGATGTCCGGGTCCTTGCCGCGCTGCTTGAGCAGTTCGTCCAGGGCCTGTTCGGCTTCCTTGGCGCGGTTCTGCTTGAGCAGCAGGTCGATGCGCGCCTGTTCCAGCGGATAGCTGTTGGGGTACAGGCCGCGCATGCGCTGCAGGCGCTGGTCGGCGGCGGCCAGGCGGTTGGCGTTGCTGTCCAGCTCGATCATGGCCAGGTTGTAGCTGAGGTCGTCGGGCGTCTTGCCCAGCAGCAGGTCGAGCTCCTTGCGCGCCTCGTCGAGGCGGCCGGCCTTGATCTGGGCCAGGGCCAGGCCGTAATGGGCGGCGTCCAGGTTCGGGTTGCCGTCGAGCATGGCGCGGAAGCGCTTGGCGGCCATGCCCGGGGTCTCCTCGAACAGCAGTTGCAGGCGGGCGCGCATCAGCTGGTAGTGCAGGCTGTCTTCCCGGCCCTTGGGCGGATACTGCTCGGCGCGGTTGCGGGTGTCGGCCACGCGCGATTCGGTCACCGGGTGGGTGAGGAGGAACTCCGGCGGCCTGGAGTCGTAGCGGTACTGGCGCATCAGGCGTTCGAACATGCTCGGCATGGCGCGCGGATCGTAGCCGGCGCGTTCGAGGTTGAGCAGGCCGATGCGGTCGGCCTCCTGCTCGTTCTGTCGGGAGAAGCGCCGTTGTTCCTGGATGGCCGCGGCCTGGGCGCCCATGATGGTGGCCATGCCGGCATCGCCGGCGCCGGCCGCGGCGGCCACTATGCCGGCCAGCATGGCCGCCATCACCGGCACCTGCATGCGCTGCCGCGCCTCGACGCCGCGGGCGAAGTGGCGCTGCGACAGGTGCGCCAGTTCGTGGGCCATCACCGAGGCGTACTCGGCCTCGGTGCGGGCGTGCAGCAGCAGGCCGCCGTTGACCCCGACTATGCCGCCGGGGGCGGCGAAGGCGTTGATCTGCGGGCTGTTGAGCAGGACGAACTCCAGGCGCTTGTCTTCCAGCTGGCTGGTCTCGGCCAGGCGGTAGACGCTGGTCTCCACGTAGTCCTTGAGCTGCGGGTCGGACAGCTGGTCGATCTGCCCGCGCAGTATGCTCAGCCAGGCGCGGCCGAGGCGGTGTTCCTGTTCGGGCGAGAAGATCGAGGAGCTGGCGTCGCCCAGCGAAGGCAGGTCGCTGGCGCCGACATGTGGGGCGAGGCAGGCGAGGGCGAGCAGGGTGGGGCGCAGGAATTTCATGCACGAGGCTCAGGCTTGGGCGAAGCCGCTACTCTAGCCGGCCGGGCCGGGCGCTGGCCAGGCTTGTGCGGTATCCTTGGCCGCCTTCGAGGAGATGCCCATGACCGATATTCCCGCCTGCGACGCCGAACTGGATGCCAGTGGCCTCAGCTGCCCGCTGCCGCTGCTCAAGGCCAAGCTCGAGCTCAACCGCCTGGCCAGCGGCGCGGTGCTCAAGGTGACCGCCACCGATGCCGGTTCGCAGCGCGACTTCCGCGCCTTCGCCCGTCTGGCCGGGCACCAGCTGTTGCGCGAGGAGGAAGAGGGCGGGGTGTTTCGCTATTGGCTGAAGAAGGCCTGAATTCCCTTCGCAGCAAAAAGGCCGCAGTCGCGTAATGCTGTTCACTTAAGAAAACGCCGCGACCTCTTTACAGAGTCACGGCGTTTTTCTGGCTTGTGTCTGCCTGAGGGCACACTGCGCAATGCCCTAGCTTGGATATTCTCCCGGTAAAAGGTGTCCTAAGTGCTCCCCTCTCCCGCCGGGAGAGGGAGAACAACAGCCGCAGACCTGAACCAAGAAAAATCCGGCCGTGGCCGTGATGCCGCTAAGTGAACAGCATTACCGCAGTCGCGGCCTTTTTTTCGTCTGCCCGGCTCAGCCCTTGTGCAGGGCCTGCGCCGCGGCCAGCACGGCATCGACATGCCCCGGCACCTTCACCCCGCGCCACTCCTGGCGCAGCACGCCCTGGGCGTCGATCAGGAAAGTGCTGCGGTCGATGCCCAGGTACTCCTTGCCGTAGAGCTTCTTCGGCTTGATCACGTCGAACAGCTGGCACAGCGCCTCGTCCTTGTCGCTGATCAGCTCGAAGGGGAATTCCTGCTTGCACTTGAAGTTCTCATGGGACTTCAGGCCGTCGCGCGACACGCCGAACACCAGGGTATTGGCCGCCTGGAAGGCCGGGTACTGGTCGCGGAAGCCCTGGCCCTCGGTGGTGCAGCCCGGGGTGCTGTCCTTGGGATAGAAGTAGATCACCACCTGCTTGCCCCTGAGCGCGCTCAGGGAAACCTGCTGGCCGCTGGTGGCGGCGGCGGTGAAGTCGGCAACCTGTTGGTCGAGGGCGACGGTCATCGCGGGCTCCTTAGGGGTTCTGCGGGCGCCAGGGCTCGATCAGCGCATCCAGGTTCAGCGCGTCGGCGAAGTCGAGGAACTGGTCGCGCAGCCAGCTGATCTGGGTGCCCGGCGGCAGGGTCACGGTCAGCGTGGCGTTGAGCAGGGTGCCGCCGGTCTGCGGCGCCTGGTAGGTGTCGCAGGTGATGTTCTCCAGCTCCACGCGGTGGTCGCTGAAGAACTGGCACAGCTCGTTGAGGATGTCCGGGCGGTAGGCGCAGCTGACGTAGGCCACGTAGGGCAGGGCGTTGGGGCGCACGTCGAGGGCACCGCTGCGCACCGTGTTGACGCTGAAGTCATGGCGCTTGGCCAGCGCCGGCAGGGTGCTTTCCAGGCGGGCCAGGGCATCCCAGCTGCCGCTGATCTGCAGGATCAGCGCGCTGTATTCGCCGTGGCGGGTGAGGCGGCTGCTGACCACGCCGCAGCGGCTTTCCTGGCTGGCCCGGCAGAGCACGCTGGTGAGCTCCATGGGGTTGGCGCCGAGGGCGCTGATGACAAGGAATTGTTCGCGAACCGGAGGGGTGGACATGCAGCTTTCCTGAAACTGAGGGGCGGCGCGAAGGCGGCGCCGAACAAAGGGAGAAGGGTAGCGAAAAGCGCCGCTCAGGGGAATGCCGCGGCTGTTGTGCAACACCTGAGCCGTCAGTACCATTACGGCTCTCTTTTTCCGGCAGGAGCGGTTGCATGATTTCGGGCAGCATGGTGGCACTGGTCACCCCCATGGACGCACAAGGCGGTCTGGACTGGGATGGCCTGAGCAAACTGGTCGACTTCCACCTGCAGGAAGGCACCAACGCCATCGTTGCGGTCGGCACCACCGGCGAATCCGCCACCCTGGATGTGGGTGAGCACGTCGAAGTCATCCGTCGCGTGGTCGATCAGGTCGCCGGGCGTATTCCGGTGATCGCCGGTACCGGTGCCAACAGCACCCGCGAGGCGGTGGAGC
Organism: Pseudomonas sp. CAU 1711; assembly: GCF_039888625.1. Classification (NCBI taxonomy): domain Bacteria; kingdom Pseudomonadati; phylum Pseudomonadota; class Gammaproteobacteria; order Pseudomonadales; family Pseudomonadaceae; genus Pseudomonas; species Pseudomonas sp. CAU 1711. The sequence continues at coordinate 75,702 of NZ_JBDQQT010000002.1, read as the reverse complement.
TGACCGAGAACGCCAAGAGCGTCGGCGCCGACGCCTGCCTGCTGGTCACCCCCTACTACAACAAGCCGACCCAGGAAGGCCTGTACCAGCACTTTCGCCATATCGCCGAGGCGGTGGCCATCCCGCAGATCCTTTACAACGTGCCGGGCCGCACCGTCTGCGACATGCTGCCGGAGACCGTCGAGCGCCTGTCCAAGATCGCCAACATCATCGGCATCAAGGAAGCCACCGGCGACCTGCAGCGCGGCCAGGAAATCCTCGACCGCGTGAGCGCCGACTTCCTGGTCTACTCCGGCGACGACGCCACCGCCGTCGAGCTGATGCTGATGGGCGGCAAGGGCAATATCTCGGTGACCGCCAACGTCGCCCCGCGCGCCATGGCCGAACTCTGCGCCGCCGCCATGCGTGGCGATGCCGCCACCGCCCGGGCGATCAACGAGCGCCTGATGCCGCTGCACAAGAATCTGTTCATCGAGTCCAACCCGATTCCGGTGAAGTGGGCTCTGCACGAGATGGGCCTGATGCAGGACGGCATTCGCCTGCCGCTGACCTGGCTCAGCCCGCGCTGTCACGAACCGCTGCGGCAGGCCATGCGCCAGTCCGGCGTCCTGGCTTAACCGAGGAAGCATTACGCATGAAGCGACTGGCTGGTCTGTCCACTCTCGCCCTGATCATCTCCAGCACCAGTGGCTGCGGCTGGCTGTGGGGCGACGAAGGCTATTTCCGTGACCGTTCCACCGACTACCTGGAGGCACGGCAGACCGCGCCCATGCAGATGCCGGCGAATGTCGACGCCAAGCGCATCGACCCCCTGCTGCCGGTGCCGGCGCATGTCGCCACCAGCACCGCCACGCCCCAGGAGTTCGAGGTGCCGCGCCCGCAGCCGGTCGGCGTGAGTGGCCAGGCCAGCGAGTTCAGCCTGCAGAAGAGCGGCGACTCGCGCTGGCTGGTGGCCCAGCGCACGCCGGCCGAAGTCTGGCCGGTGGCACGCTCCTATTTCGAGAACAACGGCTTCCGCGTCGCCGAGGAGCGCCCGCAGACCGGCGAGTTCGTCACCGAGTGGCAGACGCCCGCCGAGCTGGCCCCCTCCATGAGCCGTCGCGTCGGCAGCCTGCTGTCCGACGACGACAGCCAGGTGCGAGTGCGCGTGCGCATCGAGCCCGGCGTGGTGCGCGGCACCAGCGAAGTGTTCGTCGCCAGCGTCGAGCGCGAAGAGGGCAGCAGCGCCGATGTGGCCTTCCCGGCCCGCACCGGCATCGCCAGCCTGGAAGCCTCGCTGCTCGACGGCATGCTCGACGACCTGAGCAGCTCCGCCGAGCACGGCTCGGTGTCCCTGCTGGCCGCGCGCAACTTCGACGCGCCGAGCCGTGTCAGCCTGACCCAGGACGGCGCCGGCAACCCGGTGCTCAACCTCAGCACCGACTTCGACCGCGCCTGGTCCAGCGTCGGCCGCGCCCTGGAACTGGCCGACGTGCGCATCGACGACATCAACCGCAGCCTCGGCGTGTACTACGTCAACCTGGCCGAGGGCGCGAAGAAGCCGGAAGAGGAGAAGGGCTTCCTCAGCGGCCTGTTCGGCGGCGAGCCGAGCAAGGAAGAGATCGACGCCCGCGCCGAGCGCTATCAGGTTCGCCTGACCAGCGGCGCCAACGGCGAAGTGCAGGTCAGCGTGGAGAAGGACATCAACACCGTGGCGCCGGAGGAGGTATCCCGTCGCGTGCTGACCCTGATCCAGGAAAACCTCGGCTGACCCTGGCCGGCTGCGGCCGGCCGCGCAGCGCATGGATAGGCGAAACCCCCGGGTTTCGCCTGTTTCGTTTCAACCAGGCGGAAATTCGACATGACCACACCCACCACCCTGAGCCTGAAGAAGCTCTACTCCGGCAAGGTTCGCGACCTCTACGAGATCGACGACAAGCGCATGCTGATGGTCGCCAGCGACCGCCTGTCGGCCTTCGACGTGATACTCGACGAGCCGATCCCGGAGAAGGGCAAGATCCTCACCGCCATCTCCAACTTCTGGTTCGACAAGCTCAAGCACCTGGTGCCCAACCACTTCACCGGCGACAAGGTCGAGGACGTGGTGGCGGCCGCCGAGCTGCCGCTGGTGGCGGGCCGCGCCGTGGTCGCCAAGCGCCTCAAGCCGGTCGCCGTGGAGGCCATAGTGCGCGGCTACATCGTCGGCTCCGGCTGGAAGGAATACCAGAAGAGCGGCACCGTCTGCGGCATCCAGCTGCCGGCCGGGCTGCGCGAAGCGGCCAAGCTGCCGCAACCTATCTTCACCCCCTCGACCAAGGCCGCCGTCGGCGATCACGACGAGAACATCAGCTTCGAGCAGTGCGAGGCGATCATCGGCGCCGAGCTGGCGGCCCAGGTGCGCGACACCGCCATCGCCCTGTACAGCGCGGCGGTGGAGTACGCGGCGACCCGCGGCATCATCATCGCCGATACCAAGTTCGAGTTCGGCCTGGACGAGGACGGCACCCTGACCCTGATGGACGAGGCGCTGACTCCCGACTCCAGCCGCTTCTGGCCGGCCGACAGCTACGCCGAGGGCAGCAACCCGCCGAGCTTCGACAAGCAGTTCGTGCGCGACTGGCTGGAGTCCACCGGCTGGAACAAGCAGCCGCCGGCCCCGGCCGTGCCGGCCGAGGTGGCGCAGAAGACCGCCGACAAATACCGCGAGGCGCTGACCCGGCTGACTCAGTGAGGCTCGCGATGGCCATGAGAAGGGGAGTCGCGGCTCCCTTTTTCATGCGCGCGGCGCAAGCGCCTGATCGCAAAGAAAAATCGCTGGACTAACGGCCAGCTGCTGGTATCATGCGCACCGCTTTGGGAAGATGCCGGAGTGGTCGAACGGGACGGATTCGAAATCCGTTGTGTCAGCAATGGCACCTAGGGTTCAAATCCCTATCTTCCCGCCATATCCAAAGCCTAAGCCCCTGAAATTCATTGAGTTTCGGGGGCTTTTGCTTTTTGGCCGGCTAGACTGTCGAGAATGTGTCGAACGACGGTCGGGGCATCGATGGCGTGGCTGATCACCAAGTACCTGATAACGGCGGCCGTCGTGGTGCTGGTCTCCGAGGTCGCCAAGCGCAGCGACAAGCTGGGGGCGCTGATCGCGGCCCTGCCATTGGTGACGGTGCTGGCCCTGATCTGGCTGCATGTCGAGGGGCAGGCCCAGGGCAAGATCGCCAACCACGCCTGGTACACCTTCTGGTATGTGCTGCCGACCCTGCCGATGTTCCTCGCCTTCCCCTACCTGTTGCCGCGCATCGGTTTCTGGCCGACGCTGCTGGCGTCCGTAACCCTCTCGGCGGCCTCGTTTGTCCTGTTCGCCTTCCTGGTCAGGCGAATTGGCGTAGAGCTGTTCTAGCGCGGCGGCCTGTGGCTGGCCGCGGAGCCATGGTTACCCGCGATACAGCTTGTGCAGCAGGCCCAGCAGCTGCTCCCGCTCGGCGTCGCTCAGCGCCGCGGTGCTGTCGAGATCGCTCTGCGCCGCGACCTCCTTGAGCTGTTTCAACAGCTGTTCACCGGCCTTGCTGAGGAACAGGCCGTAGGAGCGCTTGTCCGGATTGCTGCGCACGCGCATGGCCAGCCCTCGGCTTTCCAGCTTGTTGATCATCAGCACGGCCTGGGGCGGCTCGATGGCCAGGGCCTTGGCCAGGTCGGCCTGCATCAGCCCGGGTGACTGCTCGATGATGCTCAGCGCGGTGAACTGGGCCGGGCGAATGTCATGGGCTTCCAGGCGGGTGGTCAGGTGCTGCATGAGCTTCATCTGCGCGCGGCGCATCACGTAGCCGACCAGGTTGTCGAGCGCGCTATCGAGGGGCTCCTGAGCGAGAGGGGCGGGTGAGTCCTTGGGCTTGCGCGGCATGGAGCGCTCCGTTTCTGGAATTTGTTAATCATTTTAATGATTTTCATATTTGATGCCCAGCAAGTGAGCTGTCTCATGCATTTTTTTCAGATGCTCGTGGAGCTAATGTCGGTTTGTTCTCCGAGAAATAGTTAATTGACATAACTAATTTGCCGGCATAGCTTTGCACCACCCAAACAGAACAAAAGGTGTGTGACATGAGCAGCTATGCAGGCCGCTGGCAGACGGTGAAGGTCGAACTGGAGTCGGGCATCGCCTGGGTGACCCTCAATCGCCCGGAGAAGCGCAACGCCATGAGCCCGACGCTCAACCGCGAGATGGTCGAGGTGCTGGAGACCCTGGAGCAGAACGCCGAGGCGCGCGTGCTGGTGCTGACCGGTGCCGGCGAGTCCTGGACCGCCGGCATGGACCTCAAGGAATACTTCCGCGAAATCGACGCAGGTCCCGAGATCCTCCAGGAGAAGATTCGCCGCGAGGCCTCGCAATGGCAGTGGAAGCTGCTGCGCATGTACGCCAAGCCGACCATCGCCATGGTCAACGGCTGGTGCTTCGGTGGCGGCTTCAGCCCGCTGGTGGCCTGCGACCTGGCCATCTGCGCCGACGAGGCGACCTTCGGCCTGTCGGAAATCAACTGGGGCATTCCGCCGGGCAACCTGGTGAGCAAGGCCATGGCCGACACCTGCGGCCACCGCGAGGCGCTGTACTACATCATGACCGGCAAGACCTTCGGCGGGCAGAAGGCTGCCGCCATGGGCCTGGTCAACCAGAGCGTGCCGCTGGCGCAGCTGCGCGAGACCACCCGCGAGCTGGCCGAGAACCTGCTGGAGAAGAATCCGGTGGTGCTGCGCGCGGCCAAGATCGGCTTCAAGCGCTGCCGCGAGCTGACCTGGGAGCAGAACGAGGACTACCTGTACGCCAAGCTCGACCAGTCACGCCTGCTCGATCCGGAAGGCGGCCGCGAGCAGGGCATGAAGCAGTTCCTCGACGACAAGAGCATCAAGCCGGGCCTCGAAGCCTACAAGCGCTGAGCCTGCTTCCACCCTCTGCCGAACTAGAGATTGCCCATGAACGATGTGTCCCTGCTGATCGCCGGCCAGGCGCGCCCGGCCGCCAATGGCCGTACCTTCGAACGCCGCAGCCCGCTGACCGGCGAGGTGCTGGCGCGAGTGGCCGCCGCCACCCTGGAAGATGCCGATGCCGCCGTGGCGGCCGCGCAGGCGGCGTTTCCCGCCTGGGCCGCGCTGCCACCCGGCGAGCGCCGGGCGCGCCTGTCGAAGGCCGCCGAACTGATGGAGGCCCGTGCGCCCGAGTTCATGGCCGTGGCCAGTGAGACTGGCGCGGCGGCCAACTGGTACGGCTTCAACGTGCAGCTGGCGGCCGGCATGCTGCGCGAGGCGGCGGCGATGACCACGCAGATTCTCGGCGAGGTCATCCCGTCCAATGTGCCCGGCAGCTTCGCCATGGGGCTGCGCCAGCCGTGCGGCGTGGTGTTGGGCATCGCGCCGTGGAACGCTCCGGTGATCCTCGGCGTGCGCGCCCTGGCCATGCCGCTGGCCTGCGGCAATACGGTGGTGCTCAAGGCCTCCGAGCTGAGCCCGACCACCCACCGGCTGATCGGCCAGGTGCTGCACGAGGCCGGGCTGGGCGAGGGCGTGGTCAATGTCATCAGCAACGCGCCGGAAGACGCGCCGGCCATCGTCGAGCGGCTGATCGCCAATCCGGCGGTGCGGCGGGTCAACTTCACCGGTTCCACCCATGTCGGGCGCATCGTTGGCGAGCTGTCGGCACGCCATCTGAAACCGGCGCTGCTGGAACTGGGCGGCAAGGCGCCGCTGCTGGTGCTGGACGACGCCGACCTGGACGCGGCAGTGGATGCGGCGGTGTTCGGAGCCTACTTCAACCAGGGGCAGATCTGCATGTCCACCGAACGGCTGATCGTCGATGCCAAGGTGGCCGATGCCTTCGTGCTCAAGCTGGCGTTCCGGGTCGCCAAGTTGCGCGCCGGCAGTCCCGCGGACGATGAGGCGGTACTGGGTTCGCTGATCGATGCGGCCGCCGGCCAGCGCATCCAGGCGCTCGTCGACGACGCCGTGGCCAAGGGCGCCTGCCTGGTCGCCGGTGGCGGCGTGCAGGGCAGCATCATGCAGCCGGTGCTGCTCGATGAGGTCACGGCGGACATGCGCCTGTATCGCGAGGAGTCCTTCGGCCCGGTGGCCGTGGTGCTGCGCGGCGAGGGTGACGAGGCGCTGCTGCGCCTGGCCAACGATTCCGAGTTCGGCCTGTCGGCGGCGATCTTCAGCCGCGATGTGTCGCGGGCCCTGGCGCTGGCGCAGCGGCTCGAATCGGGCATCTGCCATATCAACGGGCCGACCGTGCACGACGAGGCGCAGATGCCCTTCGGCGGGGTGAAGTCCAGCGGCTACGGCAGCTTCGGCAGCCGCGCCTCGATCGATCACTTCACCCAGTTGCGCTGGGTGACGGTGCAGAACGGGCCGCGCCACTACCCGATCTGATTCCGCGGCTGTCGAGGGGCGCGCCGGCCGGTGCCGCCCCGCGTGCGAGAACAAGAACAATCCGTGCGCCCGGCGAGGTTCGCCGCAGGCGCCGCAATAGAGGAAGGCGAAGTGAGTGTCGAATCCGCAGCGCAAGGCCCAGGGCCGGTGCGCTATCGCCAGGTCGCCATCGGCCAGCCCGCGGTGGCCATCGCCAGCGGCGGCAATGGCGAGGTTCATCTGCGCGCCGAGGAGCCCCTGGGGCCCTATCCGCAACGCCTGCTGGAGCGCCTGCTGCACTGGGCCGAGCTGAAGCCGGAGGCGACCCTGGTGGCCCAGCGCGGCGGCGATGGCCAATGGCAGCGCATCGGCTACCGGCAGATGCTCGGCAACGTGCGGGCCCTGGCCCAGGCACTGCTGGGCTACGGCCTGTCCGCCGAGCGGCCGCTGGTGATCCTCTCCGGCAACGATCTGCAGCACCTGCAACTGGCCTTCGCCGCGATGTATGCGGGGATTCCCTACTGCCCGGTGTCGCCGGCCTACGCCTTGCTGTCGCAGGACCTGGCCAAGCTGCGGCATATCTTCGAGGTGCTGCGGCCGGGGTTGATCTTCGCCGCCGATGCCGCGCAGTTCCAGCGCGCCATCGAGGCGCTGAGCCCGCCGGCAACGCCGCTTGTCTTCACCCGTGGCGATATCCCAGGGCGCGCTTGCCGCAGTTTCGCCAGCCTGCTGCAGCAGGACGATTGCACCCAGGCAGACCTGGCGTTCGCCGCGACCGGGCCCGACAGCATCGCCAAGTTCCTCTTCACCTCCGGTTCGACCAAGCTGCCCAAGGCCGTGCCGACCACCCAGCGCATGCTCTGCGCCAACCAGCAGATGCTGCTGCAGACCCTCCCCGAGTTCGCCGTCGAACCGCCGGTGCTGGTCGACTGGCTGCCGTGGAACCACACCTTCGGCGGCAGCCACAACGTCGGCATCGTGCTGTACAACGGCGGCAGCCTGTATATCGACGGCGGCAAGCCGACCCCCCAGGGCATGGCCGAGACCCTGCGCAACCTCAAGGAGATTTCGCCCACCGCCTACCTCACCGTGCCCAAGGGCTGGGAGGAGCTGGTCGGCGCACTGGAGTGCGACGGCGCGCTGCGCGACAGCTTCTTCGCGCGCATCAAACTGCTGTTCTTCGCCGCCGCCGGGCTGTCGCAGAGCGTCTGGGATCGTCTCGACCGGGTGGCCGAGCAGCACTGTGGCGAGCGCATCCGCATGATGGCCGGCCTCGGCATGACCGAGGCCTCGCCGTCCTGCACCTTCACCACCGGGCCCCTGGCCATGGCCGGCTACGTCGGCCTGCCGGCGCCGGGTTGCGAGGTCAAGCTGGTGCCGGTCGAGGGCAAGCTGGAGGCGCGTTTTCGCGGCCCGCACATCATGCCGGGCTACTGGCGCTCGCCCCAGCAGACGCGCGAGGCCTTCGACGAAGAGGGCTTCTACCGTTCCGGCGACGCGCTGAGGTTCGCCGACCCCGCGCGGCCGCAGCTGGGGCTGATGTTCGACGGGCGCATCGCCGAGGACTTCAAGCTGTCCACCGGCGTGTTCGTCAGCGTCGGCCCGCTGCGCACCCGGGTGATCCTGCAGGGCGCGCCCTATGTGCAGGACGTGGTGGTCACCGGGCCGGATCGCCAGCGTCTCGGCCTGTTGCTGTTCCCCTATTTGCCGGCCTGCCGGGCGCTGGCCGGCCTGCCGGAGGATGCCAGTGTCGACCGGGTGTTGGCCGCGGTGCCGATGCGCGAATGGCTGGCGAGCCTGCTGGCCGAGCTGAACCGCGACGCCACCGGGCTGGCCTCGCGCATCGCCTGGCTGTGCCCGATGAGCGAGGCGCCCAGCCTGGATGCCGGCGAGATCACCGACAAGGGCTCGCTCAACCAGCGCGCCGTGCTGACCCGCCGCGCCGCGCTGATCGACGCCTTGTACGCCGACCCCGATGCCTACTGCGTGGTGGCCGGGGAGGGGGCATGAAGGGGCAGTTCGAGGCTTTCGAGCGGGTCGCCCTGCTGGCGGCGGCGCGCACGCCCTGGATCGACTATGGCGGGGCGCTGGCGCAGGTATCGCCCATCGATTTGGGCATTCACGCGGCGCGCGGCGTGCTGGCGCGCGCCGGCATCGACGCCGCAGGGGTGGACAGCATGCTGGCCGGCAGCATGGCCCAGGCCAGCTTCGATGCCTACATGCTGCCGCGCCATATCGGCCTCTATGCCGGTGTGCCGCTGCACGTGCCGGCATTGGCCGTGCAGCGCATCTGCGGCACCGGCCTGGAGCTGCTGCGCCAGGCCGGCAACCAGGTGCAGCGCGGCAGCAGCCGTTTGGCGCTGTGCGTGGCCGCCGAATCCATGTCGCGCAACCCCATCGCCAGCTACGAGCACAGGGGCGGTTTTCGCCTCGGCGCGCCGGTGGGCTTCAAGGATTTCCTCTGGGAAGCGCTGCTCGACCCGGCCATCGGCCAGACCATGCTCGGCACGGCGCAGAACCTGGCCCGGCGCTACGGCCTGCGCCGCGAGGAGGTGGATGGCTTCGCCCTCGGCAGCTTCCACAAGGCGCTGGCGGCTCAGACTGGCGGCTGGTTCGACGAGGAAATCGTGCCGGTGGTCAGCGCTCGCTTCGAGCTGCCCGGTTATCAGCCGCGCGAGCTGCGACTGCCGCGCCAGGTTGCACGGCTCGAGCGCGACAGCCATCCGCGCGAGACCAGCCTGGCGGCGCTGGCCGCCCTGGCCTCCGTCTCGCCGGGCTCGCTGCAGACCGCCGGCAACAGCTGTGCGCTGGTCGACGGCGCCGCCGCCGCGCTGGTGGCCGATGCCCGCGAGGTCGACAGGCCCCTGGCGCTGCTGCGTGCCAGCGCGGTGGTCGGCGTGCCGCCGGAGATCATGGGCATCGGCCCGGCGCCGGCCATTCGCCTGCTGCTGGATGGCGCGGGCCTGCGGCTGGAGGCCATCGACAGCCTGGAAATCAACGAGGCGCAGGGCGCGCAGATAGTGGCCGTGCAGCGCGAGCTGGAGCTGGACCCCGCGCGGCTCAACCGCCATGGCGGCGCCATCGCCCTGGGCCATCCGCTGGCGGCCACCGGCTTGCGCCTGGCGCATAGCGTCGCCCGCCAGCTGCGTGCCCGCGGCGCCCGCTACGGCATCGCCGCCGCCTGCATCGGCGGCGGGCAGGGCATGGCGCTGTTGCTGGAGAACCCCGACTCCTCCTGAGGGGGCGACCCGTCGTCGCGAGCCGTAAAGCGGGCCGCCCGTCGACACTGTCCGGCGGCCGTCCAGACCCAGAAACGTCAATAAGAGGTACATGCCATGCACCCGCGTAATCGCCTTCCACGAAAGCGTTCGAGCCGCCTCCGTCTGACGGGCGCCCTGAGTGCGATGCTGCTGCTCGGCGGCGCCGATGTCGCACTCGCAGCGGCGCTCGAGGAGACCAAGCCGAACCGCATCAGCAACGAACTGGTCATGCAGATCAGGGTCAGGCTGGGGCCGGACGAGGACATGGGCCGGGGCCCCGACGGGCACCGCATCAATTACCCGATCGTTGGCGGCACTTTCGTCGGCAAGGGAGTCAAGGGCCGGGTCGTGCCGGGCGGTGCCGACATGTCCGTGGAGCGCGACGACGGGGTGACGATGATTCATGCCCTGTATCGCCTGAAGACCGATGACGGCCAGATCATCATCATCGACAACGCCGGCATCTGGCGCCCCAACGAGACGGGCCTGGTCAAGCAGGCCAAGGGGCTCGAACTGGCCCAGAACGACTACTACGCCCGCACGACGCCGCAGTTCAAGACCCAGCCAGGGCGGCACGCCTGGCTGAACGACTACATCTTCGTCGGCACCATCGATGACGTCAGCGAGGACGAGGTGCTGATCGAGGTTTACAAGGTCGACGGCCTCTAATCGACGGCCACGGCCGCCACTCTCCCGCACGCACTCGCACAAGAATAACAACGAGGTTCACATGTCCAGCTCTGCGATCACCCCGCGCAGTTCCCTGCGCACCATCGCGCTCTGTTTCGTCGTCGCCCTGCTCGAAGGCCTGGATCTACAGGCCACGGGTGTGGCGGCACCGCACCTGATCCGTGAGTTCGACCTGAGCCCCGCCGCGCTGGGCTGGGTGTTCACCGCCGGCCTGGTGGGCCTGCTGCCGGGGGCCGTGGCCGGCGGCTGGCTGGCCGACCGCCTGGGGCGCAAGCGCGTGCTGATCGCCGCGGTCGGGCTGTTCGGCCTGTTCTCCCTGCTGACCGCCCACAGCGCCAGCTATGCGCAACTGCTGGCGGCGCGCCTGATTACCGGCCTGGGCATGGGCGCGGCGCTGCCGATTCTGATCGCCCTGTCGTCGGAAGTGGCCAGCCGCGAGCTGCGCAACATGGCGGTAAGCCTGACCTACTGCGGCGTGCCCCTGGGTGGGGCCTGCGCGGCGCTGATCGGCATGTTCTCGGTGATGGGCGAGTGGCGCCTGGTGTTCTATGTCGGCGGCGTGGCACCGCTGCTGATCGCCGGGCTGCTGGTGCTCTGGCTACCGGAATCGCGCCCGGCGGGCAGTCACCCACTGAGCCTGGCGCAGAGCGCCAACGCCCTGTTCGGGCGCCCGCGTGGCCGCAGCACCCTGCTGCTCTGGTGCAGCTGCTTCTGCACGCTGATGATCCTCTACATGCTGCTCAACTGGCTGCCCACGCTACTGGCCGGTCGCGGGCTGAGCCGCCTGGACAGCGCCTTTATCCAGGTGCTGTTCAACCTCGGCGGCGTCTTCGGCGTGCTGCTGGCCGGCCGCCTGATGGATCGGCAGCGCTCGCTGCTGGCGGTGGCGCTGGTCTACCCCGGCATGCTGCTGGCGCTTGCGGCGCTGGGCTACGTCGAACAGGTGCAACTGCTCTATGCCGCCGGCATCCTGGCCGGCGCCTGCGCGGTGGGCGGGCAACTGATCCTCTACGCGCTGGCCCCGCGCCTCTACCCGGACGATGTGCGCGCCACTGGGGTCGGCGTGGCCGTGGCGGTCGGCCGGCTGGGCTCGATGAGCGGCCCGCTGATGGCGGGCCAACTGCTGGCGGCGGGTGCCGGAGTGGGCGGGCTGCTGGTGGCCACATCGCCGCTGCTGGTGCTGGCGGCGGGGAGTGTGGCGGTGGTGCTTAGGTTTGAGGCGGATGCCTAGGCAATAGTCCGCTCGGGGCATGAGCGATCCTTGGCTGCTGGTCGCTACAGGCCAGAAGCGGTCCCGGGCCCCCTAGCACTGCGATACCCCCATGTTTTCCCGCCAAGCATCCCGCCAGTCCCGCTTCCACCTGCGGCACCAAATCTGCTGCGGTTAGATGCGCGGGGGCTTTAGACGGTGCCTCGGTCGTCGCTTTGGTAATGTACGCCGCCTGAAGACTAGCGGCTCGCACCCTATCAGCGATGATGCCGAGAGCCTGGCCCGGAAATGACCAGCAGCAATGAAATGCCGGCCAGGGCGGCGAAGATGGAGGCGCCGACAATTCCCAGTTTGGCGCTGTCGATCAGGCTGGCGGGATATGCCAGGTTGGCGATGAACAACGCCATGGTGAAGCCGATACCCGCCAGCAGCCCACCGCCGGTCAGCAGCCCCCAGTGGAGCTCGGGAGGACGAGTGGCGATGCCCAAGCGCAGCGCCAGCCAACTCAAGGCCAGAACACCGAGGGGTTTGCCCAGGACGAAACCGGAAAACACCGCGAGGGTGATGGAGTTGCCGATACCCACTAGGGACAGCGGCAGCCCCGCGTTAGCCAGGGCAAACAGGGGCATGATGACGAAGCCGACCCAGGGGTGCAGGCCAAGCTCCAAGCGCTCCACCGGTGACAGCGATTCCCGCGTGGCAATCTCGGCGGCCAGTAATGACTTGCGATCCTGGGTGACCCCACTGCCTTGGGCGCCGGGGTGGGCAATGACCTGACTGAGGATGGCATAGAGGCGCTTATCGCTGACCCAGCGGCGCGCCGGCGTCATCAGGCCGAGGATCACGCCAGTGATGGTTGCGTGTACTCCAGACGCATCTATCACGACCCAGATCAGTCCCCCCATCAGGAAGTACAGCGGAAAACTCCGGAAGCCCGCCAGGGACATACCGCGCACCGTGGCCAGGCCGAACGCCGCCAGCGCCAGCATGGCCCAGGAGATATGGGCGTTGTAGCCGATGGCGACGACAAGAATGGCGCCGATATCATCGATGATCGCCAGCGACAGCATGAACACGCGCAGGCTGTGTGGAATGCGTGATCCGAGAAGAGCCAGGCAACCTATGACGAAGGCCGTGTCAGTCGCCATGACCGTTCCCCAGCCCTGTGCTCCAGGCTGGTCATGCTGCAGTGTCCAATAGATCATGGCGGGCATCATCATGCCGCCTAGCGCAGCGGCAATCGACAGGGCGGCCCGGCGCGGACTGCTCAGCTCACCGAGCACCAGCTCGCGCTTCAGCTCCAGGGCGACCAGGAAGAAGAACAGCGTCATCGCGGCGTCGTTGATCCAGTCTTTCAAGGATCGCGCATATTCCAGCGAGCCGATCCGCAAACCGCCCTCGATTTCCCAGAGTTCCAGGTAAGCAGGCGCCCACGGCGAGTTGGACGCTACCAGTGCGATCAGCGTGGCCAGCAGCAGAACACCGGCAACAGCCGTCTCGACTTGCAGGAAGCGCACGAATGGCTTGGCCAGCCGGTCCGTCAGCACCCTGGGAAGCTGCATGAGTTGACGATCTTCGTTCATGGCAAGGATGTCGATTAGCGCCTAGGCATGTTTCTTTTGCTGCCCAGACCGGCGTAGATGTAGGAAGGCGGTCGGCTCCTTGTAACGCGCCGGCGCCACTGTGCCGAAGAAAACTGCTGATCGTGCGCCTGTCCGCCAGTGCTCATAGTCCCGCTACGCCGTCTGACACCGGGATCACTACCCACAAGGGCGATCATCCTGGGGAGGCCGCCACTTTCGGCCATAGCTGCACCTGATGCCTGGGCATCTCTCAGGATACGTGTCGGAGATTGATCAGATCCTGGCCGGCGTTGTGCAGCGCGTGGTAGCGATTGATGTTGAAGAGGGAAGCATAGTGGTAGTGCACAGTGGCGGTGTCGGTTGGCGGACTGCTGCGCAGGGTAATGTTGATGATGTTGCCTGATTCGCATGAGACGGCGAAATAGGAGAAGAGCATGGAACTGCCTCCTGGCCGGCGTGTCCGGCGCAGCACGAGTGGTCAGGTGGTGCGGTGCCGCTCGAAGAAGCTCATGACCTGCTTCTGCGCATCCTCACGCGGCATGTCGTAGCGCTGCTGCACCAGGTCAGTCAGCTGCTGGGCATCGCCCTGGGTTCGAATCAGCTCCTCCAGGGTCAGTTCGTCCCAGGCAATCAGCGCCAGGCCGGCCAGGTGGCGCCACTTCCGGTGGATGATGTCAGCCAGTGTATTGCTCATGTGCTGGAGTCCTGTGTGCCGGTGCGGCCACTGGTGCGGATGGATGCCACCAGTCTCGTGGCTGCAGCTCACCCTGTCGGTGCGTTACCCCACCTAGGCATGGACGGGCTGCGCCGCTTGCCTGGACCTAAGCGTGCTGGCGCACAGACGCCTTGCAGCCGGGCTGTCATCGTCGGCCCTCGGTGTCGCGCCATCTCGCCGGCACCGCACCCAGCAAGAGGTCACCATGAACAAGCCTATCGATTCACAGGTCTCCAAGACGCCGACCAAGCAGGCCCAGCAGCCCCCCAAAGGCACGGCCAGCCATAATCCGCCGCTCAGCAAGGCCACCCCGAATCCGCAGAGGCCGGGTGAGGCCCAGGCGCTCAATAAGGACGGCCAGCCGCAGCAGAAGCTCGCCCAGGGTGAAGCCCAGGCCGCCAGGCAGGAGCGCAACAAGTCATGAGTCTGCCTAGCACCGGTACCCTCAAGGGCCTGTGGCGGCAGCAGGTCGGCGCCGCCAAAATCACCTGGGGCAAGCTGACCGAGGATGAACTGTTGCAGTCCGAAGGGCAGGCGCAAAAGCTGGCCGGCCTGCTGCAACAGCGCTATGCCATGACCCGCGACGAAGCAGAAAAGCAGGTCAAGAGCTTCCTGGAAAGAAACCAACTGTGATGTCAGCCAAGCCGTCGTCCGATGGGCGGCGGTGCGGTTTTAGCGTGCCCAGGCGAGCCATAGCAGGCCGCCACATACGCGAGGGCCCGAAGCACCCTGCTGTTTGGGTCACCTGCCTGCCACGGCCCGTGTACAGCGCAAAGGTGAAGTATGTGCGCCTGCGTACAGAGCAACTGTGCTTGTGCGCCCATGCTGGAGGCATGCAGAGCGACGGTCATGGACCGCCCCTGCCGAACCCGCCACTCACTCGCGCACAAGGAGACTGCCATGAGCCTGGGCACCCTACTGCTGATCGTGCTGATCCTGTCGATGGTCGGCGCCTACCCCTCCTGGCCACACAGCCGCAGCTGGGGTTACTGGCCCACCAGCGGCCTGGGGCTGGTGACGGTCATCGTCCTGATCCTGCTACTGCTCGGGCTAATCTGAGCCTGCGGCGGTGCACATGGGCCGCCCCAGTTATATTGGCCATTGCCTCTATGCGTGCCGTTCGCTCCGCATATCGGTGTCGCTGCACAACTCCGCCGAGGCTTTCATTACTTCATGGGCTATGGCCGTTTCGGATGCGCTATGGGTCTGCGCCACCAGTAGCACATCATCTTCGTCACTGGCCCAGGTGGATTGCCAAAGAGTGGCCGCGCCCGTCATGCAGCCAAGAACCGCCCCGGCAAGGATGAGCCCGCCGAGCCGCATGACAGGGCCGAGCGGCAGCAGCCAGGCACTCCACGGGCCGCCTTCGCCAAGCAGCACTACCTCCAGCAATAGGCCAAGAACGGCACCAATGGCCATTCCGCTGATGCCGTAGGTGAGTATGTTGCCCAGTCGTGCCGGGCCGCTGCCCGCTGGCCGGGAAGTCGCCGGGCCGTTGCTGTTGGCAGCGATGATCTGCAGTTGCTCGCGGCGCAGGCCGCTCCTTAACAATTGTGCCAGACCGGCTTCGGCGCGGGCGCGCCGCAGGTAGAAGCCCGAGACATGGTGCTGATAACTGTGCATGGTGCCGCTCCCGATCGAATAACCGTACAAGACGGTGGTGGCTCCAGCCTAGGCCGCCCCGGCTTGGCGGTCTGTGCGCTCGCCAACGCTGCGTGCGCTAGCGAACGGTGGTGGCAGCCCTGTGGGGCCAAGGTGGAGGTCAGCGCCCGCAGGTGGCGTGCGTTGATGCGTCATCGACTGAGGAGGCAATTCCATGAACACGCCGCATCTACTGTTTCTACCGGGGCTGCTCTGCGATGGGCGGCTGTGGCGGCACCAGGTCGAGGCGCTTGCCGGGCGAGCACATATCACGCACGCCGATCTGACAAAGTCCGACTCCATTGCCGAATTGGCGAGCCAGGTGCTGGCGCAAGCGCCAGAGCAGAGCTTTGCCCTGGCGGGATTTTCCCTGGGCGGCTATGTGGCGCTGGAAATCATGCGCCAGGCCCCCCATCGCGTGTTCGCGCTAGCGCTGCTGGATACCAGTGCGCATGCTGACAGCGCCGAGGATAAGCAGGCACGATTAGAGCTGATAAGCCAGGCCGGGCATGACTTTCCTTCCGTGGTCGCCGCCCTGCCGTTCGGCTTGCTACACCCCAGGCATCTTCAGGACAGGGCTTTGGTGAATGAGGTCATGGCGATGGCCGAGCACCTCGGCGCGGCAGTCTTCATACGCCAGCAACGGGCCATGCTTGGGCGTTTGGACAGCCGCGCGAGTCTCGGGAAGATCGCGTGCCCTACCCTATTGCTGTGTGGGCTCCAAGACCTGGTGACGCCGCCCGCGCTGCATGTGGAGATGCAGGCGTCCATCGAGGGAGCGCAACTGGCGCAAATCGAGGAGTCGGGACATCTGACGCCGATGGAGCAGCCACAACGCGTATCCAGCAATCTCAAGCACTGGCTGCAGGCGCTGCATCGGCCGCTGCCACGGAAACTGGCGGGCTGAGCATGGCATTCAGAAAAGCAGTTGCCAGATTTCGGCATTGTCCAGCTCTTCGAGGCTGACATGCAGCGACTTGCCATGCAGCGGGGTCAGCTCGCAGCGGCGGGTCGACTCGAAGAGGCTTGCGTAGTGCACGCCATTCAGCCTGTTCAGGTACAGCCGCAGAGGCTGGTATTGCGCATCAATGTGCAGGGCGGAGGTGTATTCGACTGAGCCATTCATGGGGTGGCCTGCTGCGGCAACTACCGCTGTGGTGTGTTTCAGTCTGGCGCCAGGACGTTGGTGCGGTCTGTACGCAGGCGAACGCTGATCCACGCCGGCTA
The DNA here is from genome assembly GCF_039888625.1 of Pseudomonas sp. CAU 1711. NCBI lineage: Bacteria > Pseudomonadati > Pseudomonadota > Gammaproteobacteria > Pseudomonadales > Pseudomonadaceae > Pseudomonas > Pseudomonas sp. CAU 1711. The sequence goes on along the minus strand of NZ_JBDQQT010000002.1, from coordinate 59,007 downwards.
TGCACGACCTGCCTTAAGGGGTGGCACAGTGCCTGTGCCTATGCGTGGCAGCGTACCGACAGGAAGGGGCGCCGCTGTCATGGTCAGGTCTACTGGCAAGCCACCAGCCTGCCCATCGCCCCCAAGAGGAGGCCCATATGCACAAGCCCAATAGAACAGATAGGCCGGCTGAGTCAGTTGTGCACCCGCAACCTGCAGAGCCTGATTTCACCGAGCCGAGTGGCGACAAGGTCACCCACCTGCCACCGCCAGACACCGAAGACGATATGCGGGAGGCGCCTGACACCGCCAATCCGTGGAACGCTCTGCGCGATGACCTGCGCCCCGCCCTGGACGATCCGGGAGCCACGCCATGAGGCTCCAGCGCCCGCAGACCGGCAACGCCAAGAGGCCCAGTCGAGGCCAGGCCGTGGCCCTGAAAAGGGCCGGGAAGGATGCTGGACGGTGCATCGGTGACCAGTCGCAGGAGCACTTCGCGTTATCGGGCGAGAAGGGCGGTGAAGCAGGGGCCAGTGCTCTGGGAACGCGCATGATCTGCCTGGCAAACCTTAATGGAGAACAACGGAGCGCACCCAGCCGCAGCGGGCCAATGGCCGCGTCATCCCGAGCGCTAGTGCTCGCCTTTGGCCTTGCCATGGCGATGCTTGCAGTCACCACACTGATGACAGCCCTGACGCTGCCACACCAGGCCGAGGTAACCCTACGCCAGGAGCAGGTCGTTATCTCGCAGCATCTCCAGAGCAGTGACGGGGAGCTGATTCGCCGCAAGTGATCGGTTCGATGCGTCTTTCCGGGTTGTACTGAGGAATGCCCGATGAGTGAACACATTCTGATTGCCACGGCGGATGAGCCTACTTATCGCCGACTGCATGGAATGCTCGACCGGGAGGAGGGACGTGTTTTATCCGACGAACGCGTTGGCTCTCTAGGCGCGACTGTTGCGCGGCTTAAACAAGGGCCGGTGGACGCCATACTGCTCGATCTGGAGCTGCCCGGCAGCGCGGGTTTAGCGGGCCTGCAGCTTGTACGCGCAGCGGCCCCGCGACTTCCGGTGGTGTTGCTCTGCACGGCAAACAGCGAGCACCTGGCACGGCAAGCCCTGCAGCGGAATGCGCAGGGCTATCTGCGCAAGGACCAGAATGCCGACCATCTGTTGGCTCAGGTGCTGGGTGGCTGTATCCGCCTGGGGCACCAGCAGAAGTTACGGAGACGGGCGGAGGCCACGCTCGAATCGATTGGCGATGCCGTCATTACCACGGATATGCTGGGATCCGTCGACTATCTCAACTGCGCCGCCGAGGCCATGACCGGCTGGTCGCGCGGAGAGGCCATGGGGCAGCCCATCGAGCGCGTCATGCCGCTGCTTGGCAGCAGCACCGAGGGCGATGTACCTAACCTGGTCTTGCGCGCACTGCAGCAGGGTCGTCCCCAGGGCATGGACGTCGGCATGCTGCTGGTTCGGCGTGATGGCACGCAAGTGGCGATCGAGGATTCCGTGGCACCGATCATCGGCCTTGGCGGCCACATCAGTGGCGCGGTAGTGGTGTTCCACGATGTTACCGAGGCGCGTTCAAGATCCGTGCACCTGGCCTATCTGGCCCAACATGATTTCCTCACGCGTCTGCCCAACCGGGTACTGCTCAATGACCGTATTTCCCAGGCTATCAGCCTGGCGCAGCGCAACGGGCACTCGACCACCCTGATGTTCCTCGACCTGGACAACTTCAAGCTGATCAACGACTCCTTTGGCCATGCCAGTGGCGACCAGTTGCTGCAGGCGGTGGCGCAGCGTCTTTCAGACTGCGTTCGCGGATCGGATACGGTCTGCCGCAATGGCGGCGATGAGTTTGTCGTCCTCCTGGCAGAGGGGCATAGCCAGCACGACGCCAGCGTTGCCGCGCAGAAGATCCTCGCCGCCCTGGCCCAGCCACACCAGATTGGCCAGCAAGAGGTTCAGGTCACTAGCAGCATCGGCATCAGTGTCTATCCGGCTGATGCCACAGATGCCAAGAGCCTGTTAAAGCATGCCGATCTGGCCATGTATCACGCCAAGCAGGCGGGGCGGAACAACTATCAGTTCTTTCACGAGGGCATGAACGAGCAAACGCTAGAGCAGCAACCTGCAGAACAAAACCTGGAGCCCGCCCAGCAGCGGCACGAGCGGGTGCTCTACTACCGGCCCAGGGTCGATTTGGCAACCGGCGGCACTGTCGGCGCGGAAGCCATGCTGGGTTGGCGGCACTCCGATCATGGCCTGCTCATGGCCAACAGCTTCGTATCCCTGGCCGAAGCATCGGGGCTCATCGTACCGATTGGCAAATGGCGCCTACGCGAAGCCTGCGCGCAGGCCCGAGCCTGGCAGCAGCAAGGTCTCGCCAGCGTGACAGTCAACCTGACTGCCAGCGAACTCTGCCACCCCAACACCGTTCCAGGGGTAAGCACCAGCTTGCACGCGACCAGATTGCCCCCGAAGCGTCTGCAGCTGGCCATCAGCGAGACCGAGCTGATGCACGATTTCGCGACCTGCGCCATGGCCTTGTGGCAACTCAAGGTACTGGGCGTGCGATTGGAACTGACCGGCTTCGGCATAGGCGGCTGTAGTCTGCACGAGCTGCTGGAGCTGCCTTTCGATGCGTTGAGGATCAACAGGTCGCTCACCCAGCTCATAGGCAAAGGCGACAGCAAGAGCTCCATCCCGGGCGCCCTGATGGCCCTGGCCGCCCGACTCAACCTCCAGGTCATCGCCGATGGCGTGGAAACCCAGGTGCAGCTGGATCTGCTCAAGGCGGAGCGCTGCGCCGAAGCTCAAGGCCTACTGTTCGGCAAGGCGCTCTCTGCCCTCGCCTTCACCAGGCGGCTGGTTGCGGGTTAAGCAGCACAACAGGGTTCGATCCCCTGGTGTGCCTGGATCAGCCCTGGGTAGCTGCAGTGAACAGGCGGGCATAGCTTTCGCGCATCGCCGCGTAACACTCGCAGGCAGCCCGCTGCAGACCCGCGTGGTCAAGGATGGTGATGTGGCCGCGACGGTATTGGATCAACCCGCGCGCTTGCAGTGCCCCCGCGGCGATGGTCACGCCACTGCGGCGCACGCCGAGCAGGTCGGCCAGGTAGGCATGGGTCAGGTAGAAGCTGTCGGCATGGCTGCAATCCGCCGTCATCAGCAACCAGCGCGCGAGGCGTGGTTCGACCTCATGGAAGCGCCCACAGACAGCAGCCTGGGCCCACTGGGTCAGCAGCAGGTAGAGATAGCGTTTGAGCGTTTGCCGCAGGCGCGGACAGTGGTTCAACTCCAGGCGCAACTGACGGGGGCTTATGCGCAGGGCCCAGCCGCCACTCTGCACCACCGCACGACAGGGGGCAGTGGCAATATCCAGCGCCAGGGTAGCGCCGAGCATGCCTTCTCTCCCGATCACGCCTAGCCCCAGAGGCCGCTACGGTCCCAGGCTGAATACCAATGCAATAACCGCGTCGAGTGGAAAGTATGGGTGTTGCAGCGGTTGGTTCGGCTCGCAGAGGGTGTCGCCGGCGCTAAGCCAGACACTGTGACAATGCCGCCTCAGGCGCTGGCGCTCCTTCTGCGGCAGAGCGGCGAGGAGCCTGTTCGAAATGACGCGTGCGTGATCGCTTGGCATCTCGGTGCCCGCAGCACTGGGGGTGCCAAGGATGGCGGGGGAGTGGTACTGGGCAGTCCCGTTAGCCAAGTCTGACCAATCGCCTCTCCGGCTTCTGTTCGTTAGAACACGCAGGCCCCGCTTGAAGCGCTTACTGCCCAGAGCCCTCCAGCCTATATGGCAGCAGCCGGTCGGTTTCGCGCTTGACCACGGCGTAGCACTCGCAGCTCAACTCTTCGAGCTTTTGCCGATCCAGCACGGTGATATGCCCACGGTTGTACTCGATCACGCCCGCACGCTGGAGCTTGCCCGCCGCTTCGGTAACCCCCTCGCGGCGCACACCGAGCATGTTGGCAATCAGCTCCTGGGTCATGGTCAGGCGGTTGTTTGGCAGGCGATCCAGCGATAGCAGAAGCCAACGACACAGCTGCTGGTCGATCTGGTGGTGACGGTTGCACACGGCGGTCTGGGCCATCTGGGTTATCAGCGCCTGGGTATAGCGCAACATCAGCGTGAGCAATTCACCATGGCGGTTGAACTCGTCCTTGAGGCGCTGCCCCGGCAGTCGGTAGGCGTGCCCCGCGCTCTGCACTATGGCTCGGCTTGGAGTGCTCTCGCCCCCCATGAACAGCGCGACGCCCACCAGCCCTTCGTTGCCGACCACGGAAATCTCGGCCGATGCGCCGCTCTCCATCACATACAGCAGCGAGACAATGGCGTCGGTGGGGAAATAGACATGTCGCAACGTGTCGCCGGACTCGTAGAGCACCTTGCCCAAAGGCAAGAAGACCTTATCCATGTGCGGGAGAAGACGTAGCTGCACCTCTGCGGAGAGGGCCGCCAGCAGGTGATTCTGTTGCGGTGTAATGACTTCGGCCATCATAGCCTCCCGCCCTCGACAGGGCATGTGTAACGGCCACGGGTTGCCTGTCGGTGTAGTCTACTTCGTCGGATACCGCACACAGCGCAAGCTGACAGCATCCAAGTCAACCCGCTTTGGGCTATCCATACGCGGCCGCCCTACTATGTGGGCCATGAAAAGCCGTGCGGTCCAGGGCGATCTTGGCTTTGGTCACCAGCTAGTCCAGTTCGCTGCGCGTGGCCACCAGCGCCGGGGCCACGATCATGCGGCCGCCGGTGGCGCGGATGATCAGGCCCTCAGGAAAAGGGACGGACTTACTATAGGGCAAGTTGGCTCCTGCCCCATGCTCCCTGCGCCCCTCAGATACCCCGCTCACAAAGCCTTCATTTCAGCAATATCACGCGCCACCTGGTCTGCAGAGTGGTCGAACATCGCCTGCTCCTGCGCATCCAGGGGCAACTCGATCACCCGCACAATGCCTTTCTCTGCCAGCACGCAGGGGACACCCATGGCGATATCTTTGCGGCCGTACTCGCCCTCGAGAATCGCGACCGTCGGCAAAATGCGGTTTCGCCCGTTGGCGATGGCATCCACCATCTGTGCAATCGCCACGCCCGGCGCGTCGCAGGCGCTGCCCAGCTTCTTCAGGCCGAGAATCTCGCCGCCGCCCTTACGCGTGCGCTCCACGATCCGCTCTATCTGCTGGCTGGACAGGAAGTGCGACAGCGGCACCGAGCCGACCGCGCAGTAGCGCATCAGCGGCACCATGCTATCGCCATGCCCGCCCAGCACCAGCGCCGTGATGTCCCGAGCGGAGAACCCTGTCTCCTCGGCGATGAAGCACTTCATGCGTGCCGTATCCAGCACTCCCGCCTGGCCGAACACCCTGTCGCGGCTCTTCCCGCTGAGGCTCCAGGCCCGATAGGTCAGCACGTCGACCGGGTTCGACACCACCAGCACCGTGGCCGCCGGGGCATGGCGATTAATATCCCGCATGATGCCGTCGAGAATGGGCAGATTGATGCTCAATACATCCTGGCGCGACTGGCCGGGCTTGCGGGGCACGCCCGCGGTTATCACCACCAGCTCGGAATCCTGCAGCAGTTCGGCATTGGCGCCGCCGTATACCCTGGTGTCGGAACCCGACTCGACGGCCGCCTGCCAGACGTCCAGCGCCTTGCCCTGAGCCAGCTCACCCTGCACATCAACCAGCGCCAGCTCATGGCAGTACTCTTCCCGGGCGATGATCTGGGCCGCAGCCTCACCCACCATGCCGACACCCACGATCGATAGCTTGTTCATCTCACACCTCCCTGCGGCGCGCGGCCACTTGTGCAGAGAAGTATTGCCCGCTGACACGAAAAGGCCACCCGAAGGTGTAATGCTGTCCGCTTAGCGGCATCACGGACTGTTCTTGGTTCGGGTCTGTTGTTCTCCCTCTCCCCCTGGGAGAGGGCCGGGGTGAGGGCCAGGCAACGAGTAGGCGATAGTCCCTCACCCCCAGCTCTCTCCCGGCGGGAGAGGGGAGCGCTCTCAAGGCACAAGCCAGAAAAACGCCGCGGCTCTGTAAAGAGGTCGCGGCGTTTTCTGAACAGCATGACACCCGAGGGTGGCCTGAGCCGACGACGGGGCGGCTCATGAACCTTGCGCTCTGCCGCCTGGCGACTATCTCGGCTCTGCTGCGCGGGTGGGCCGCTCGGTCAGTCGTCAATCGCCTCGTAGGGCAACCCCACATAGTTCTCGGCGATGGTCCTGCGCCCGGCCTCGGAGCCGACGAAGTAGTCCAGCTCGGTCTGCTGCATGCGCTGGCTGAAGTCGTCGGTGCCGGGGAATCTGTGCAGCATCGAGGTCATCCACCAGGAGAAGCGCTCGGCCTTCCAGATGCGTTTCAGGCACAGCTGCGAGTAGCGCTCCAGCAGGTCGCTGCGGCCTTCGCGGTAGACCCTGAGCAGGAGGCGGTACAGGGTGCTGACGTCGCTGGCGGCCAGGTTCAGGCCCTTGGCGCCGGTGGGCGGGACTATGTGCGCGGCGTCGCCGACCAGGAACAGGTGGCCGTACTGCATGGGCTCGACCACGTAGCTGCGCAGCGGGGCGATGCTCTTCTCGATGGCGGGGCCGGTGACCAGCCGGGCGGCGGTGTCGGCCGGCAGGCGGCGCTTGAGTTCCTCCCAGAAGCGCTCGTCGGACCAGTCCTCGACCTTCTCCTCGGCGCCGACCTGCACGTAGTAACGGGTGCGGGTGGGCGAGCGCATGCTGCACAGGGCGAAGCCGCGTGCGTGGTTGGCGTAGATCAGCTCTTCGCTGACCGGCGGGGTGTCGGCCAGCACGCCCAGCCAGCCGAACGGGTAGATTCGCTCGAACTCCTTGAGCACGCCGGCGGGGATGGACTTGCGCGACACGCCGTGGAAGCCGTCGCAGCCGGCGATATGCTCGCAGTCCAGGCGCACGCGCTCGCCGTTGAGGGTGAAGGTGATATGGGGCCTGTCGCCCTTGAGGTCGTGCGGCTGGGCGTCGCTGACGTTGTAGAGGGTGGTGGCGCCGCTGGCCTGGCGCGCCTCCATGAGGTCGCGGGTGACTTCGGTCTGGCCGTAGATCATCACCGTCTTGCCGCCGGTGAGTCCGTGCAGATCGATGCGTTCGCGGCGGCCGTCGAAGGCCAGTTCGAAGCCGTCGTGCACCAGGCCTTCGCGGTCCATGCGCGCGCCGACGCCGGCCTCGCGTAGCAGGTCGACCATGCCCTGTTCCAGCACGCCGGCGCGGATGCGGCCGAGCACGTACTCGGGGCTCTGGCGTTCGATGATCAGGTTGTCGATGCCGGCCTTGTGCAGCAGCTGGCCGAGCAGCAGGCCGGACGGACCGGCGCCGATGATGGCGACTTGAGTCTTCATGGTCATTGACCTCATTGTCGCGTTGCCAGGGCAGGCGCCCGGAACGCTGTTGTTATTGGCTCCTGTATTTTTGGTGGATGAAATCCGCCGTAGAAGGCAATATCCAATAAATTGCATGGACTTTTCGTGGGTAAATTCGGCTGCCTATAGATGCACAAGACGCCCGCTCCGAATCCTGTTCCGGTGTTCCAGCTGTACGGCGAGACCCACGCCTGGCCGATGCCGGACCCCATCCACTGCGAGTCGATTCCCGCGCGCAGCAGCCTGTACGACTGGGAGATTCGTCCGCATCGGCATGCCGGTCTGGTGCAGCTGCTCTACGTGCACAGCGGCGAGGCCGAGCTGGAGGTGGAGGGCGTGGTCACCCGCGTGCGCGAGGCGACCCTGCAGGTCAGTCCGCCGCTGTGCGTGCATGGCTTTCGCTTCAATGCGCAGATCGACGGCTATGTGCTGAGCCTGGCCCAACCCTTTGCCGAGGAGCTGGCGCGCCTGCTCGACAGCGCCGTGCTGGAGCAACCGCAGTGCTATGCGGCGGGCGAGGACGAGCGCTACCTGAGCACATTGTTCGAGTCCATCGACCGCGAATACGCGCGCCATGAGCCGGGCCGGGAGCTGATGCTGCGCTCGCTGGTCAGCGCGCTGCTGGTCTGGCTCAGCCGCCGCCACCTGCAGGCCAGCCACGGGGCCGGCGCCGCGCTGGATCGCGGCCGCGAGCATCTGCAGGCGTTTCGCCGCCTGGTCGAGGCGCACTTTCGCGAGCACCTGCCCATCGAGCAGTACGCCCAGCGGCTGGGCATCAGCGCGGCGCATCTCAATGCCCTGTGCCGGCGCCTGGCCGGGGTCTCGGCGCTGCAGCTGATCAACCAGCGCCTGCTGCTGGAGGCCAAGCGCAACCTGGTTTACACCGGCATGACGGTGCAGGAGGTCTCCGACCAGCTGGGCTTCTCCGAGCCGGCGTATTTCTCGCGCTTCTTCAAGCGCGGCACCGGGCAGTCGCCCAAGGCGTTTCGGGAGCACCGATGAACATCGACAAGCGCATCAAGTTTCGTCACCTGCAGTGCTTTCTCGAAGTGGCCCGCCTGGGCAGCCTGGCGCGCGCCGCCGACCGCCTGGCGGTGAGCCAGCCGGCGGTGTCCAAGACCCTCAAGGAGCTGGAGGAAGTGCTGGCCGCGCAGCTGTTCGAGCGCGGCAAGGGCGGTGCGACCCTGACCGAGGCGGGCGTGGCTTTCCTGCGCTATGCCGGGCCCTGCGTGCAGGCGCTGCGCGAGGGGGTGGAGAGCCTGCGCGGCGGCGAGTACCAGGCCAGCAGCGTGCGCCTGGGCGTGCTGTCCACCGCCGAGGCGGCCTTCCTGCCGGAAGTGGTGCGGCGCCTGCACGAGCGCCACTCGGCGCTGGTGCTCAGCGTGGTCACCGGGCCCAGCGCGCACCTGCTGTCGCAGCTGCGGGTGGGCGAGCTGGAGCTGGTGGTCGGGCGCATGACCGACAGCCCGGAGATTCAGGGCCTGACCTTCGAGCACCTGTACAACGAGCCGCTGACCCTGGTGGTGCGCGCCGGCCATCCGCTGCTGGGCCGGCCGTTCGACGCGGCGGCGCTGGAGGACTATCCGCTGGTGCTGCCCACGGCCGGCACCACCATTCGCAAGCGCATCGACAGCCTGTTCGTCGAACACGGCCTGCGCTTGCCGCTGCGGCGTCTGGAGACCCTGTCGCTGAGCCTGAGCCGGCGCTATGTCGACGACAGCGACGCGCTGTGGGTGGCGCCGACCGATGCCGTGCGCGGCGCCCTGGCCTGCGGCGAGCTGGTCGAGTTGGCGCCGCAGCTGCGCGAGGCCGGCGGCTCGGTGGGCATCTGCAGCAACGCCGCCTTGCCGTTGGCGCTGGGGGCGCACTGGTGTCAGGAGGTGCTGCGCGAAGTCGGGCGCGAGTATCGCGAGGGCACTTATCCATAACCATTTGGTTATGTTTTTGCGGCGCCTTTTCAATATTCAGAAGGGGCAGTGCGGCGGAAACTGCGGAGCACCTGCCTGATGACCCGCAGGCTCCCATAACTCCAACGACAGGAGGCCGCCATGTCCGAACTGGACACCCGCCGTTTCGTCATTCGCGACCGCAACTGGCACCCGAAAGCCCTGACACCCGACTACAAGACCTCCATCGCCCGCTCGCCGCGCCAGGCGCTGGTGAGCATTCCGCAGTCCATCTCGGAAAGCACCGGGCCGGACTTCTCGCACCTGAAGATGGGCGAGTACGACAACGACCTGCTGCTCAACTTCGCCACCGGCAGCCTGCCGATCGGCGAGCGCATCATCGTTGCCGGGCGGGTGATGGACCAGTACGGCAAGCCGGTGCCGCACACCCTGGTAGAAATGTGGCAGGCCAACGCCGGCGGCCGCTACCGGCACAGGAACGACCGCTACCTGGCGCCGCTCGACCCCAACTTCGGCGGTGTCGGCCGGGCGCTGACCGATAGCGCAGGCAACTACCTGTTCCGCACCATCAAGCCCGGCCCTTACCCCTGGCGCAACGGGCCGAACGACTGGCGCCCGGCGCATATCCACTTCTCCATCAGCGGCCCGTCGATCTCCAGCAAACTGGTCACCCAGCTGTATTTCGAGGGCGACCCCCTGATCCCGATGTGCCCCATCGTCAAGTCGATCGCCAACCTGGAGGCGGTGCAGAGCCTGATCGCCAGGCTCGACATGGGCATGGCCAACCCCATGGACTGCCTGGCCTACCGCTTCGACATCGTGCTGCGCGGCCAGCGCCAGACGCACTTCGAAAACCGCTGAGGAGCCCGCCCATGCCCGTTCAATTGCTGCCCGAAACCCCTTCGCAGACCGCCGGCCCCTACGTGCACATCGGCCTGGCCCTGGATGCCGCCGGCAACCCGCCGCGGCCGCAGGAAATCTGGAACCAGCTGGCCAAACCGGATGCACCGGGCGAGCACATCCTGCTGCTCGGTAACGTCTACGACGGCAACGGCCACCTGGTGCGCGATGCCTTCCTCGAGGTCTGGCAGGCCAACCACGAGGGCGTCTACGACAGCGCCTTCGATCTGGAAAAACCCTTCAACGGTTTCGGCCGCACCGCCACCACCTTCGAGGCCGGCGAGTGGACGCTGCAGACGGTCAAGCCGGGCGTGGTCAACAACGCCGCCGCGCCGCATATCAACGTCGCGCTGTTCGCCCGGGGCATCAATATCCACCTGCACACGCGCATCTACTTCGAGGACGAGGCCGAGGCCAACCGGCGCGACCCGGTGCTCAACCTGATCGAGCAGCCGCAGCGCCGCGAGACCCTGATCGCCAAGCGCTGCGAGCTGAACGGCAAGCCGGCCTACCGTTTCGATATCCGCATCCAGGGGGAAGGGGAAACCGTCTTCTTCGACTTCTAGGGCGAGCGGGCGCGGCCCGTGACGGCGAGGTCGATTGCGACTATCGGCCACCCGCTCGATAATCGAACGCGATTCACCACCTCTGCGGCAGGACAGCAGCACATGAGCGATGAACCGCGTCACCTGGCTCCTCCTATCGTGGCTTCGCCGGCCAAGCGCATCGACGCGCTGACCGGCGACCCCAACTTCATGACCTCGCTGGCCCGTGGCCTGGCGGTGATCCATGCCTTCCAGGAGCGCAAGCGTCACCTGACCATCGCCCAGATCAGCCACCGCACCGAGATCCCTCGCGCCGCCGTGCGCCGCTGCCTGCACACCCTGCTCAAGCTGGGCTATGTCACCAGCGACGGGCGCACCTATTCGCTGTTGCCCAAGGTGCTGACCCTGGGCCATGCCTACCTGTCGTCGACGCCGCTGGCGGTCACCGCCCAGCCGATCCTCGACCGCATCAGCGAGCAGCTGCACGAGGCCTGCTCGATGGCCACCCTGGAGGGCGACGAGATTCTCTATATCGCCCGCTCGGCCACCCCGCAGCGCCTGATCTCGGTGGACCTCAGCGTGGGCAGCCGCCTGCCGGCCTACTGCACCTCGATGGGGCGCATTCTCCTGGCCGGCCTGGACGACCCGGCGCTGGAGGACTACCTGGCCAGCGCCGATCTGCAGATCAAGACCAGCCGCACCCTGCACACCGCCGAGGCGCTGCGCGCCAATATCGCCGAGATCCGCCAGCAGGGCTGGGTGATAGTCGACCAGGAGCTGGAAATGGGCCTGCGCTCCATCGCCGTGCCGCTCAGGGACTCGGCCGGGCAGGTGCTGGCGGCGCTGAACGTCGGCACCCACGTCGGCCGGGTCTCCCGCCAGGAGCTGGAGCGCCGCTTCCTGCCGGTGCTGCTGGAGGCGAGCAGGGAGCTGAGTACCCGGCTGTTTCACTGAGGGGGTCTGCGGGAAACTGTGTTCGATAAACGAACATATAGACGATTATCGAATTGTTTGCTGATCGGGTGGGCGATACCTTCTGGCTCGGCGCATGCCTGCGCCTCGTCACCTCCAGGACTTCCCCATGGCCGAACTTATTTCCCTGCGCGAAGCCGTCGAGCGCTTCGTCCACGACGGCGACAGCGTCGCCCTCGAAGGCTTTACCCACCTGATTCCGACGGCTGCCGCCCACGAGCTGATCCGCCAGAACAAGAAAGACCTGACCCTGGTGCGCATGACCCCGGACCTGGTCTACGACCTGCTGATCGGTGCCGGCTGCGCCAGGAAGCTGATCTTCTCCTGGGGCGGCAACCCCGGCGTCGGCTCGCTGCATCGCCTGCGCGACGTGGTGGAGAAGGGCTGGCCGCATGCCCTGGAAATCGAGGAGCACAGCCACGCGGCCATGGCCAACGCCTATGTCTCCGGCGCTTCCGGCCTGCCGTTCGCCGTGCTGCGCGGCTACCAGGGCTCCGACCTGGTCAAGGTCAACCCGCGCATCAAGTTCGTCGAGTGCCCGTTCACCGGCGAGAAGCTGGCCGCCGTGCCGAGCGTGCGTCCGGACGTCACCGTGATCCACGCGCAGAAGGCCGACCGCCAGGGCAACGTGCTGATCCAGGGCATTCTCGGCGTGCAGAAGGAGGCCGCCCTGGCCGCCAAGCGCTGCATCGTCACGGTCGAGGAGATCGTCGACGACCTGCAGGCGCCGATGAACGCCTGCGTGCTGCCGACCTGGGCCATCAGCGCCGTCTGCGTGGTGCCCGGCGGTGCCCATCCGTCCTATGCCCACGGTTACTACGAGCGCGACAACCGCTTCTACCAGGCCTGGGACCCGATTGCCCGCGACCGCGACAGCTTCACCGCCTGGATCGACGAGTACATCCGTGGCACCGAGGATTTTGCGCAATTCCAGGCGAAGCTGAACGGGGAGGCCCAGTGATGAGCGAGTTCACCACCCATGAAATGATGACCGTGGCCGCCGCGCGCCGCCTCGGCAATGGCAGCGTCTGCTTCGTCGGCATCGGCCTGCCGTCCAAGGCCGCCAACCTGGCCCGTCTGACCCACGCCCCGGAAGTGGTGCTGATCTACGAATCCGGCCCGATCGGCGCCAAGCCGAGCGTGCTGCCGCTGTCCATCGGCGACGGCGAGCTGGCCGAGACCGCCGACACCGTGGTGCCCACCGGCGAGATCTTCCGTTACTGGCTGCAGGGCGGGCGCATCGACGTCGGCTTCCTCGGCGCGGCCCAGGTCGACAAGTACGGCAACATCAACACCACGGTGATCGGTGACTACCACCAACCCAAGGTGCGCCTGCCGGGCGCCGGCGGCGCGCCGGAAATCGCCGGTAGCGCGAAGAAGGTGCTGATCATCCTCAAGCAGGGCCATCGCACCTTCGTCGACAAGCTGGCCTTCGTCACTTCCGTCGGCCACGGCGAAGGCGGCGACCACCGCAAGCGCCTGGGCCTGCCGGGCGACGGCCCGGTGGCGATCATCACCGACCTGTGCATCATGGAGCCGGAAGCCGGCAGCAACGAATTCATCGTCACCTCGCTGCACCCGGGCGTGACCCGCGAGCAGGTGATCGAGAACACCGGCTGGCAGATCCGCTTCGCCGACGCGGTGACCACCACCGACGCGCCCAGGGCCGAGGAACTGGCCGCCCTGCGCGACCTGGAAGCGCGCACCGCCGCTGCCCACGGGCAGAAGGGGAGTGACGAATGAGCCGCGACGTCTTCATCTGCGATGCCGTGCGCACGCCCATCGGACGCTTGAATGGCGGCCTGTCCGCGGTGCGCGCCGACGATCTGGCGGCGATCCCGCTCAAGGCGCTGATCGAGCGTAACCCGCAGGTCGACTGGGCACAGCTCGATGAGGTATTCATGGGCTGCGCCAACCAGTCCGGCGAGGACAACCGCAACGTCGCGCGCATGGCCGCGCTGCTCGCCGGTCTGCCGGAAACGGTGCCGGGCGTGACCCTCAACCGCCTGTGCGCCTCGGGCATGGAGGCGGTCGGCGCGGCTTTCCGCGCCATCGCCTGCGGTGAAATGGAGCTGGCCATCGCCGCCGGCGTCGAGTCGATGACCCGCGCGCCCTATGTGATGGGCAAGGCCGACAGCGCCTTCGGCCGCGGCCAGAAACTGGAAGACACCACCCTGGGCTGGCGCTTCGTCAATCCTCTGATGAAAGAGCAGTACGGCGTCGACCCGATGCCGGTGACCGGTGACAACGTGGCCAAAGATTACGGCGTCAGCCGTGCCGACCAGGACGCCTTCGCCCTGCGCAGCCAGCGCCTCGCGGCGGCGGCCCAGGAGAGCGGTTACTACGCCGAGGAAATAGTCCCGGTGCTGATCCAGACCAGGAAAGGCGAGGTGGTGTTCGACACCGACGAGCATCCACGCGCCGACACCTGCGCCGAGGGCCTGGCCAGGCTCAAGCCGGTCAACGGCTCGGACAAGACGGTCACCGCCGGCAACGCCTCGGGCCTCAACGACGGCGCCTCGGCGATGATCCTGGCCTCGGCCGAGGCGGTGCAAAAATATGGCCTCAAGGCCCGCGCCAGGGTGCTCGGCATGGCCAGCGGCGGCGTGTTGCCGCGGGTGATGGGGGTCGGCCCGGTGCCGGCGGTGCGCAAGCTGCTGGCGCGTCTGAACCTGGATATCGCCGCCTTCGATGTGATCGAGCTGAACGAAGCCTTCGCCGCCCAGGGGCTGGCGGTGACCCGCGAGCTGGGCCTCGCCGACGACGACGCACGGGTCAACCCCAACGGCGGCGCCATCGCCCTCGGCCACCCGCTGGGCATGAGCGGCAACCGCCTGGTGCTGACCGCCGTGCATCACCTGCAGAAGACCGGCGGCAGGCTGGGCCTGGCGACCATGTGCGTCGGCGTCGGCCAGGGCCTGGCGCTGGCCATCGAAAGGGTCTAACCGCCGCTCCACCTCCCTCTCCCTCCGGGAGAGGGCCGGGGTGAGGGAATGCTGCTCACCTTGAGCATGTTCGCTTAACTCCCCTCGCCCATTTATGGGAGAGGGGCCGGGGGAGAGGGCCGATATTCCCCTCTCCCTAACCCTCTCCCCGGCGGGGAGAGGGAATACACAGCGCAGTCCTCTGCCGATCTGAGCAACATTCCGAGCCGAGGGCGCTTTTATCCCGCATAACCCTTGCACCGCTGGCCTCCAATGCCCAGCTGCTATACAACGAACCACCATCCCGACTTGCGGAGCACCGGCTTGAGCAGCCCAAGCAACCAACTTTTCGACGCCTACTTCACCCAGCCGGCCATGCGCGCGATCTTCTGCGACCGGGGCCGGCTGCAGGGCATGCTGGATTTCGAGGCCGCGCTGGCGCGGGCCGAGGCCAGTGTCGGCTTGATTCCCGCCGAGGCCATGGCGCCCATCGGCGCCGCCTGCGACGCCGAGCTGTACGACCCGGTCGAACTGGCCCAGGCCATAGCCGGCGCCGGCAACTCCGCCATTCCTCTGGTCAAGGCGCTGGGCAGGCGCGTGGCATCTGCCAGCCCCGAGGCCGAACGCTATGTGCACCTCGGCGCCACCAGCCAGGACACCATGGACAGCGGTCTGGTCCTGCAATTGCGCGCCGCCATCGAGTTGCTGGAAAGCGATCTGGCCAGGCTGGCCGACGCGCTGGCCGCGCAGGCGCAGTGTCATGCGGATACCCCGCTGGCCGGGCGCACCTGGCTGCAACAGGCCACGCCGGTCACCCTGGGCATGAAGCTGGCCGGCGTGCTGGGTGCCGTCACCCGTCACCGCCAGCGCCTGAATGAGCTCAAGCCGCGCCTGCTGGTGCTGCAGTTCGGTGGCGCCTCCGGCAGCCTGGCGGCGCTGGGTGAGCAGGCCTGGCCGGTCAGCGAGGCGCTGGCCCGCGAGCTGGGCCTGGGCCTGCCCGAACAGCCCTGGCACACCCAGCGCGATCGCCTGGCCGAGTTCGCCGGCCTGCTCGGCCTGATCGCCGGCAGCCTGGGCAAGCTCGGCCGCGACCTCAGCCTGCTGATGCAGACCGAGGCCGGCGAAGTCTTCGAGCCTTCCGCGCCGGGCAAGGGCGGCTCCTCGACCATGCCGCACAAGCGCAACCCGGTCAGCGCCGCCGTGCTGATCGGCGCGGCCACCCGCGCGCCGGGCCTGGTCGCGACCCTGCTGGCGGCGATGCCGCAGGAGCACGAGCGCAGCCTGGGCCTGTGGCATGCCGAGTGGGAAACCCTGCCGGAGCTGTGCTGCCTGGTCTCCGGTGCCTTGCAACAGGCGTTGCTGGCGGTGCCGGGGCTGGAGGTGGATGCCGCGCGCATGCGCGCCAATCTCGAACTGACCCAGGGCCTGGTGCTGGCCGAGGCGGTGAGCATCGCCCTGGCCCAGCGCATCGGTCGCGACGCCGCCCACCATCTGATCGAGCAGTGCTGCCGCCAAGCGGTGGAGCAGGGCGCTCATCTGCGCGCGGTACTGGGCGCCAATACCGAGGTCTGCGCTCAGCTTTCCGCCGCCGAGCTGGATCGCCTGCTCGATGCGGCCCATTACCTCGGTCAGGCGCGGCGCTGGGTCGAGCGCGCGGTGGCCGAACACACGCATTTTTCGCGCTAGGGGTTTTAGATGTCTGCCGTACGACTCGCCGATGGCGAACAGCACTACTTATTGGAAGGCCCGGCCGGGGCGCCGGTGCTGGTGTTGTCCAACTCGCTGGGCACCGACCTGCATATGTGGGATGCGCAGATCGCCGCCTTCACCCAGCACTTCCGGGTGTTGCGCTACGACACCCGTGGTCATGGCCAGTCTTTGGTCACGCAAGGCCCCTACAGCATCGAGCAGCTGGGCCGCGACGTGCTGGCGCTGCTGGATGCACTGGATATCGCCAAGGCCAGCTTCTGCGGCCTGTCTATGGGCGGCCTGATCGGCCAGTGGCTGGCGATCAATGCAGCGCAACGCATCGAGCGCCTGGTGTTGTGCAACACCGCCGCCAGGATCGGCGACGAGAGCGTGTGGAATCCGCGCATCGACACGGTGCTGGCCGGTGGAACCCAGGCCATGCGCGATCTGCGCGATGCCTCGATCTTGCGCTGGTTCACCGCGGGCTTCGCCGAGGCCGAACCGGCCAAGGTCGAGCCCATAGTCGGCATGCTGGCGCAGACCTCGCCGCAAGGCTATGCCGCCAACTGCGCCGCCGTGCGCGATGCCGACTTCCGCGAGCGGCTCGGCGCCATCCGCGCGCCGACCCTGATCGTCTGTGGCAGCGGCGACCCGGTGACCACCCCCGAGCACGGCCGTTTCATGCAGCAGCGCATCGTCGGCGCCGAACTGGTCGAGTTCCACGCCGCGCACCTGTCCAACGTGCAGGCCGGCGATGCCTTCGCCCGGCGCGTGCTGGACTTCCTGACGGCCTGACCGCCGCTTTTCTGTAGGAGCGAGCGCTGCTCGCGAACCCGGCCCTGCCGCCTACTGTTGTTCACATAAGAAATGGTTGGACAGGTTCAGTCCCCTCGCCCCTCAGGGGAGAGGGTTAGGGAGAGGGGAGCTAATCCTGTGCGTGCAAAGTGAACAGCATTAGGCCCTGCAGCGGGCTTTGTTCGCGAGCAGAGCTCGCTCCTACCTAGGTTCACTTCGGAGTTAACAGATGGACGAGAAAGAACGCTACGAAGCCGGCATGCAGGTGCGCCGCGCGGTGCTGGGCGACGCCCATGTCGAGCGCAGCCTGCAGAACCTGACGCCGTTCAACGAAGAGTTCCAGGAGATGATCACCCGTCATGCCTGGGGCGATATCTGGACCCGCCCGGGCCTGCCGCGCCACACCCGCAGCCTGATCACCATCGCCATGCTGATCGGCATGAACCGCGAGGGCGAGTTGAAGCTGCACCTGCGCGCCGCCAGGAGCAATGGCGTGAGCCGCGAGGAGATCAAGGAAGTGCTGATGCAGAGCGCCATCTACTGCGGCATCCCGGCCGCCAACGCCGCCTTCCACCTGGCCGAGGCGGTGTGGGACGAGCTGGGCGTGGAGTCGCTCTGATCGGCCGACTGAGCGGCTGGCGGTAGCACCGCCAGCCCGGTCAAGCGCGGGCCCTGCGGGGCCTCAGCCGCGGTAGTAGCGCTGGGCGACGAAGGGGGTCTTGCACACCTTCATGGCCACGCGCTTGCCGCGCACCAGGGCGAACACCTCGCTGTCCACCGGCACGTAGGGGCTGGTCACGTAGCCCATGGCCAGCGGCGCGCCCAGGGTCGGGCCGAAGCCGCCGCTGCACACCTTGCCGATGACGGCGCCGTCGGCGTCGACGATTTCCGCGCCCTCGCGCACCGGCACGCGCTCCTGCGGCAGCAGGCCGACGCGCTTGCGCGCCACGCCGCCCTGCTGCTGGGCGAAGATGCGTTCTGCGCCGGGGAAGCCGCCGGGGCGGGCGCCGTCGGCGCGGCGGGCCTTGGAGATGGCCCACAGCAGGCTGGCCTCGATCGGCGTAGTGGCGCTGTCCATGTCGTGGCCGTACAGGCACAGGCCGGCCTCCAGGCGCAGCGAGTCGCGGGCGCCGAGGCCGATGGCCTCGACTTCCGGCTCGGCCAGCAGGCTGCGCGCCAGGGTCTCGGCCTGCTCCACCGGCACGGAGATCTCGAAGCCGTCTTCGCCGGTGTAGCCGGAGCGGCTGACGATGCACTCGCTGCCCAGCAGGCGCACGCGGGCGATCTGCATGAAGGTCATCTGGCTCACCTCCGGGGCCAGGCGCGCCAGCACGGCGGCGGCCTTGGGCCCCTGCAGGGCGAGCAGGGCGCGGCTGTCGAACAGGCTCTCGATCTCGCACTGCGTGCCGATGTGCTGCCGCAGGTGGGCCAGGTCCTGCTCCTTGCAGGCGGCGTTGACCACCACGAACAGGCAGTCGTCGCCCAGGTTGGCGACCATCAGGTCGTCGAGGATGCCGCCCTGCTCGTCGGTGAACATGGCGTAGCGCTGCAGGCCCACCGGCAGGTCGACGATGTCCACCGGCACCAGGCTCTCCAGGGCGCGCGCGGCGTGCTCGCCGCGCAGCAGCAACTGGCCCATGTGCGAGACGTCGAACAGGCCGGCGGCCTCGCGGCAGTGCAGGTGCTCCTTCATCACGCCCAGCGGGTATTGCACCGGCATGTCGTAGCCGGCGAAGGGCACCATCTTCGCGCCCAGTTCCAGGTGCAGGGCATGCAGCGGGGTTTTCGCCAGGGTTTCAGTGCTCATGTATTTCTTCTCCTTCGGAGGCTGCAAGCTGCAAGCGGCAAGGCGCAAGTCAGAGCAGCAGAACGGTGTTTTTCTTGAGGCTTGCGGCTTGAAGCTTGCCGCCGCCCTCAGCATTCGATGATGTTGACCGCCAGGCCGCCGCGGGCGGTCTCCTTGTACTTGCTCTTCATGTCCGCGCCGGTCTCGCGCATGGTGCGGATCACCTTGTCCAGCGAGATGAAGTGCTGGCCGTCGCCGCGCAGGGCCATGCGCGCGGCGTTGATCGCCTTCACCGAGCCCATCGCGTTGCGCTCGATGCAGGGCACCTGGACCAGGCCGCCGACCGGGTCGCAGGTCAGGCCGAGGTTGTGCTCCATGCCGATCTCGGCGGCGTTCTCCACCTGTTGCACGCTGCCGCCGAGTACTTCGCACAGGGCGCCGGCGGCCATCGAACAGGCCACCCCGACCTCGCCCTGGCAGCCCACTTCGGCGCCGGAGATCGAGGCGTTCTCCTTGTACAGGATGCCGATGGCGGCGGCGGTGAGCAGGAAGCGCACCACGCCGTCGTCGTTGGCGCCGGGCACGAAGCGCCGGTAGTAGTGCAGCACCGCCGGCACTATGCCGGCGGCGCCGTTGGTCGGCGCGGTCACCACGCGGCCGCCGCTGGCGTTCTCCTCGTTGACCGCCAGGGCGTAGAGGTTGACCCAGTCCATCACCGTCAGCGGGTCGCGCAGGCTGGCCTCGGGATTCTGGCTGAGCTGGCGGTGCAGGGCGGCGGCGCGGCGCTTGACCTTGAGCCCGCCGGGCATGATGCCCTCGTTGCGGCAGCCGGCATTCACGCAGTCCTGCATCACCTGCCAGATGGCCAGCAGGCCGGCGCGGGTCTCGGCCTCGGGGCGCCAGGCGGCCTCGTTGGCCAGCATCAGCTGGCTGATCGACAGGTCGTGCTCGGCGCACAGGGCCAGCAGCTGCTTGGCGGTCTTGAAGGGGTAGGCCAGGGGCGTCTGGTCCTCGACGATGCGGTCGGCGCCGGCGGCGCTGTCGTCGACCACGAAGCCGCCGCCCACCGAGTAGTACTCGCGCGAGCGGATCTGCAGGCCGGCGGCGTCGAAGGCGCGGAAGATCATGCCGTTGGGGTGGTAGTCGAGCGGCTTGCGGATCATCGCCAGATGTTCCTTCTCGACGAAGCGGATCGGCTTGGCGCCGCCCAGCCTGAGCTCGCCGCTGGCGCGCATGGCGGCCAGGCGGCCGTCGATGCCGGCGGTGTCGACCAGGTCGGGCTGCTCGCCCTCCAGGCCGAGGAGCACCGCCTTGTCGCTGCCGTGGCCCTTGCCGGTGGCGCCGAGCGAGCCGTACAGCTCGACCCGCACGCTGGCGGTGGCGTCGAACAGGCCCTCGCGGCGCAGGCCGTCGACGAAGCGCGCGGCGGCGCGCATCGGCCCGACGGTGTGCGAACTGGAGGGGCCGATACCTATCTTGAACAGATCGAAAACACTGAGGGACATGGCGGATCAGCGCGCGTTGCGTTGCAGGTGGTCGATATCGTCAGCGTAGACCGGGAAGGCCGCGCACAGCTCGGCGACCTGGCCACGCACGCGGGCGATCAGCGCGGCGTTGTCGAGGTCGTCGAGGATGTCGCAGATCCAGCCGGCCAGGGCGCGGCATTCGGTCTCCTTGAGGCCGCGGGTGGTCACCGCCGGGGTGCCGATGCGGATGCCCGAGGTGACGAAGGGCGACTGCGGGTCGTTGGGCACGGCGTTCTTGTTCACCGTGATATGCGCCGCGCCGAGCGCCGCGTCGGCGGCCTTGCCGGTCAGGCCCTGCTTGACCAGGCTGATCAGCATCAGGTGGTTGTCGGTGCCGCCGGAGACCACGTCATAGCCGCGGCCGACGAACACCTCGGCCATGGCGCGGGCGTTGTCGATCACCTGCTGCTGGTAGGCCTTGAAGGCCGGTTCCAGAGCCTCCTTGAAGCACACCGCCTTGGCCGCGATCACGTGCATCAGCGGGCCGCCCTGGGCGCCGGGGAACACCGCGGAGTTGAGTTTCTTCTCGATTTCCTCGTTGCCACGCGCCAGGATCAGGCCGCCGCGCGGGCCGCGCAGGGTCTTGTGGGTGGTGGTGGTGACCACGTCGGCCAAGGGCACGGGGTTGGGATATAGCCCGGCGGCGACCAGTCCGGCGACATGGGCCATGTCGACGAACAGGTAGGCACCGACCTTGTCGGCGATGGCGCGGAAGCGGGCGAAGTCGAGCACGCGGGAATAGGCGGAGAAGCCGGCGACTATCATCTTCGGCCGGTGCTCCAGGGCCAGGCGCTCGACCTCGTCGTAGTCGATCAGGCCCTGCGCGTCGATGCCGTACTGCACGGCGTGGTACAGCTTGCCGGAGGACGACACCTTGGCGCCGTGGGTCAGGTGGCCGCCGTGGGCCAGGCTCATGCCGAGGATGCAGTCGCCGGCCTGCAGCAGGGCCAGGTACACGGCGGAGTTGGCCGAGGAGCCGGAGTGCGGCTGGACGTTGGCGTAGTCGGCGCCGAACAGCGCCTTGGCGCGCTCGATGGCCAGCTGCTCGACCACATCGACATGCTCGCAGCCGCCGTAGTAGCGCTTGCCTGGATAGCCCTCGGCGTACTTGTTGGTCAGGCCGCTGCCCTGGGCCTGCATCACCCGCTGGCTGCAGTAGTTCTCCGAGGCGATCAGTTCGATGTGGTCTTCCTGGCGCCGCTCCTCGGCGTCGATCGCGGCGAGCAGGGCGTCATCGTAGCCCTGCAGTTGGTCGTGCTTGCTGAACATGGTGAGGCCCTCTTGTTGTTTTTCGGGGTGCACGCGGCCCGCCCGGCGAGGGGGAGCCGATGGAAAATTGGCTGAAGCGGGGAACGCTTCCCTCTCCCCTCGGGGAGAGGGCTAGGGAGAGGGGGCTGTGGATGCCACCCTCTCCCCCGGCCCCTCTCCCGCAAGCGGGAGAGGGGAGGTTCACCGTGCTTACGCGTCCTGGTAGGCCTCGATCGACGGGCAGGCGCAGACCAGGTTGCGGTCGCCGAAGACGTTGTCGACGCGGCCGACCGGCGGCCAGTACTTGGCCTCCACCAGGCTGGCCAGCGGGTACACCGCCTGCTCGCGGCTGTAGCCGTGGCGCCACTCGCCGACCAGCTCGGCCGCGGTGTGCGGCGCGTTCTTCAGCGGGTTGTCGTCCTTGTCCAGGCGGCCCTGCTCGACCGCGCGGATCTCCTCGCGGATGGCGATCATGGCGTCGCAGAAGCGGTCCAGCTCTTCCTTGGACTCGCTCTCGGTCGGCTCGACCATCAGCGTGCCGGCGACCGGGAAGGACATGGTCGGGGCGTGGAAGCCGAAGTCGATCAGGCGCTTGGCCACGTCGTCGACGCCGATGCCGCTGGTCTCCTTGAGCGGGCGCAGGTCGAGGATGCACTCGTGGGCCACCAGGCCGTTGTCGCCGCTGTACAGCACCGGGAAGTGCTCCTCCAGGCGACGGGCGATGTAGTTGGCGTTGAGGATGGCCATCTGGGTGGCCCGACGCAGGCCCTTGCCGCCCATCATGCGGATGTACATCCAGGTGATCGGCAGGATGCTGGCGCTGCCGAACGGCGCGGCGCTGACCGCGCCCTCCTTGCGTGCCAGGCCGGCATGGCCCGGCAGGAAGGGCGCCAGGTGCGCCTTGACGCCGATCGGGCCGACGCCCGGACCGCCGCCGCCGTGGGGGATGCAGAAGGTCTTGTGCAGGTTCAGGTGGGACACGTCGCCGCCGAACTGGCCCGGGGCGCACAGGCCGACCATGGCGTTCATGTTGGCGCCGTCGATGTACACCTGGCCGCCGTTGGCGTGGATGATCTCGCAGATCTCGCGGATGCCTTCCTCGAACACGCCGTGGGTGGACGGGTAGGTGATCATGATCGCGGCCAGGCGCTCGCTGTGCTCCTCGGCCTTGGCGCGCAGGTCGGCGATGTCGACGTTGCCGCGCTCGTCGCAGGCGGTGACCACCACGCGCATGCCGACCATGGAGGCGGTGGCCGGGTTGGTGCCGTGGGCCGACTGCGGGATCAGGCAGATGTCGCGCTGGTCGTCGCCGCGGCTGTGGTGGTAGGCGCGGATCGCCAGGAGGCCGGCGTACTCGCCCTGCGAGCCGGCGTTGGGCTGCAGCGACACGGCGTCGTAGCCGGTGGCGGCGCAGAGCATGGCCTCCAGCTCGCTGGTCAGCTCGGCGTAGCCCTGGCTCTGCTCGGCGGGGGCGAAGGGGTGCAGGTTGCCGAACTCGGCCCAGGTCACCGGGATCATCTCGCTGGCGGCGTTGAGCTTCATGGTGCAGGAGCCCAGCGGGATCATGCTGCGGTCCAGGGCCAGGTCCTTGTCGGCCAGCTTGCGCAGGTAGCGCATCAGCTCGGTTTCGCTGTGGTAGCGGTTGAACACCGGGTGCGCAAGGATCGCCGACTGGCGCAGCAGGCCCTCGGGCAGGCGGCTGGCGACCTGCGCGAGGAGGCTGTCGAAGCTCGGCACGGCCTGCTCGCCAGCGAACAGCGCCCACAGCGCCTCGACCTGCTCGGGGGTGGTGGTCTCGTCCAGCGACAGGCCCAGGCGCTCGGCGTCGATCTCGCGCAGGTTGATGCGCAAGGCGCGGGCCCTGGCGTGCAGCTCGGCGGTCTGCGCGCCGGTGTGCAGGCTCAGGGTGTCGAAGAAGTGCTGCTGCTCGACCTTGTGGCCGAGCTTGGCCAGGCCCTGGGCCAGCACCGCGGTGAGCTGGTGCACGCGCCGGGCGATGGCGGTCAGGCCCTGCGGGCCGTGGTAGACGGCGAACATGCTGGCGATGTTGGCCAGCAGCACCTGGGCGGTGCAGATGTTGCTGGTGGCCTTCTCGCGGCGGATGTGCTGCTCGCGGGTCTGCATGGCCAGGCGCAGGGCCGGCTTGCCGAAGCGGTCCAGCGAGACGCCGACCAGGCGGCCGGGCATGTCGCGCTTGAAGTTGTCGCGGGTGGCGAAGTAGGCCGCGTGCGGGCCGCCGAAGCCGAGTGGCACGCCGAAGCGCTGGGCGCTGCCGATGGCCACGTCGGCGCCGAATTCGCCGGGCGGGGTCAGCAGGCACAGGGCCAGCAGGTCGGCGGCCACGGCCACCAGGGCGCCGGCGGCGTGCAGACGCTCGACCAGGGCGCGGTAGTCGAAGATGTCGCCGTTGCTCGCCGGATACTGCAGCAGGGCGCCGAAGTAGGCGCCGGCGTCGCCGATCTCGCGCTCGTCGCCGACCACCACCTCGATGCCCAGCGGCTCGGCGCGGGTGCGTAGGATGTCGAGGGTCTGCGGGTGGCAGTGCTGCGAGGCGAAGAAGGCGTTGCTGGCCTTGTTCTTCGCCAGGCGCTTGCAGAAGGTCATGGCCTCGGCCGCCGCGGTGCCCTCGTCGAGCAGCGAGGCGTTGGCGATCGGCAGGCCGCTGAGGTCGCTGATCAGGGTCTGGAAGTTGAGCAGCGCTTCCAGGCGACCCTGGGAGATTTCCGGCTGGTAGGGGGTGTAGGCGGTGTACCAGGCCGGGTTCTCCAGCAGGTTGCGCAGGATCGGCGCCGGGGTGTGGGTGCCGTAGTAGCCCTGGCCGATGTAGCTGGTGAACAGCTGGTTCTTGGCGGCGATGGCTTTGATCGCGGCCAGCGCCTCGGCCTCGCCCTGGCCGTCGCTGTCGCCGAGCACGCTGCTGCCCTTGATGCTGTCCGGGATGACGCTGGCGGTCAGCGCCTCGAGGTCGTCGTAGCCGAGCAGCTCCAGCATGGCGGCGGTATCCGCCGCGCGCGGGCCGATGTGGCGGGCGATGAATTCGTTGCGGGTGCGGGTCATGCGGGCTTCCTCAGGCGTCGGCCTTGGCGGTGAGCAGGCGCTGGTAGGCCTCCTCGCTCATCAGGTCATCGAGCACGGCGTTGTCGGCCAGGCGCATGCGGAAGAACCAGCCCTCGCCCTGCGGGGCCTGATTGACCAGCTCCGGGGTGCCTTCCAGCTGCGGGTTGACCTCGACCACTTCGCCGTCCAGCGGCATGACGATGTTGCTGGCGGCCTTCACCGACTCCAGCACGGCGACTTCGGCGCCCTGGGCGTACTGGCCCGGCTCCGGCAGCTGGACGTAGACCACGTCCCCCAGAGAGTCCTGGGCGTAGTGGGTGACACCGACGGTGACCAGGCCATCCTGATCCAGACGCAGCCATTCGTGCTCGACAGTGAAACGCAGCTCGCTCATTGCAACTCCTCAAGGGTCTTGTCGGGGCCCGTGGGGCGAGCCACGGGCTGGATGGCGCGGGAAACGCCGGTTGCGAAGTACAGAGCAAGACCGATGCCATGCCTGAAAAGCCTTATAAATCAGGGCTTTGGATAGTGTTCGGGGGTATGGTTGGAACGTTTTCGCTACGGCGTTCCCGCGGCGAGGCGTCGAATGCGCTGGCGGAGGCCATGATACCTAGGCTCGAGGGCTGTCTGTTACGTTTCGATTACGCTGTTGCGAAATCGTTACGAAGCGCTCAGGCCTCGGGGATGCCGTACTTGCGCAGGCGCTTGGCGATGGCCGTGTGCGAGGTGCCGAGGCGCTCGGCCAGGCGCCGGCTGGAGGGGTAGCGTGCGTACAGGCGGCTGAGCAGGTCGCGCTCGTGGCGGGCCAGGCTGGCCTCCAGGCTCTCCGGCTCGTCCTCGTCGCCGCCGGGGGCGGGCTGGCGTTCACGCATATCGAGGTCGGCCAGTTCGATCAGCGGTCGTTCGCAGATCGCCGCGGCGCGGAAGATCAGGTTCTGCAGCTGGCGCACATTGCCCGGCCAGCGGTGCTCGAGCAGCGCCGCATGGGTCGAGGGCGCCAGGCGGCAGGGGCTGCGGCGGATCTGTTTGCACGCCTGGTCGAGGAAGGCCTCGGCCAGGGTGAGGATGTCGCGGCCGCGCTCGCGCAGAGGCGGCACCTCGAGGTTGAGCACGTTGAGGCGGTAGTAGAGGTCCTCGCGGAAGCTGCCGGCGGCGACCATCTGCTTCAGGTCGCGGTGGGTGGCGCTGATGATGCGCACGCCGACCCTGATCTCGCGCTCGCCGCCGATGCGACGGAAGCTGCCGTCGTTGAGAAAGCGCAGCAGCTTGGCCTGCAGATAGGGCGACATCTCGCCGATCTCGTCGAGGAACACCGTGCCCTTGCCGGCCAGCTCCAGCAGGCCCGGCTTGCCGCCGCGCTGGGCGCCTGTGAAGGCGCCCGGGGCATAGCCGAACAGCTCGCTCTCGGCCAGGCTCTCCGGCAGCGCCGCGCAGTTCAGGGCGAGGAAGGGCTCGCCGCTGCGGTTGCTGGCGGCATGGCTGGCGCGGGCGATCAGCTCCTTGCCGGTGCCGGTCTCGCCGTGGATCAGCAGCGGCGCGTCGAGCCCGGCCAGGCGCTGGGCGCGGGCCACCAGCTCGCGCATCGGCGCGCTGCCGCCGATCAGGGTGGCGAAACCGTCGGTCTGCTCCTGCAGGGCCGACAGGCTGCCGCCGATGCGGCTCGGCTCGTAGAGGGTGAGCAGGGCGCCGGCGGCGCCGGCCAGCGGCACCACGTCGAGGAGGAAGGACTGGCCGTGCAGCGACACTTCGCGCATCGGCAGGCGGAAGCCGTGTTCCAGCAGCTCGCCGGTCAGCGCGGCGTCGTTGAACAGTTCGCCGAGCACCTGCTGGGTCGGCGGCGACGGGCAGCAGCGCTCGAAGGCCGGGTTGGCCAGCAGCACCCGGGCCTGGTCGTCGAGCAGCAGCACCGGGTCGCTCATCGCCTCCAGCAGGGCATCGAGCTGCAGACGCCCGCGCTGGCTGGGCAGGATGTCGATCACGGTAACGGTCTGCACTCCGTGCACCTGCAGCAGCGAATGGTGCAGCTCCTCGAGCACCTGCGGCTGCAGGGTCGGCGCATCGATATAGACGTTCGGCGGCACCATCTCCACCGCGTCCAGATTGAGGTTGCGCGCGCCGAGCAGGGCGAGCACCTCCTGGGTGATGCCGACGCGATCGATGAAGGTGACGTGAATGCGCATGGGGAATGGCCGGTACGGGCGAAGCGGAACGATGGCCGCTATTGTGCGCGGCGTCGCCCGATTGCGCGAGAGCGGTGCGCCGGTCGGGTGCCTGTCGCCGCGATCTGTGCCGGCCGGAGGGAGTGCTTTCGAGTGAGAGGCGGCAGTGCAATGTGCTGTTTGTTTGCTATTAATCTGTTATGTTTGTTGCAAACAGACATCTGGAGGCGGCCATGAGTGCACTCAGCAAGCCCACTGTCGAGGCGGGAGCCGTTCTGCTCAAGGCCCTGCTCAATACCCGCGAGCAGCTGGGGCTGACCCAGCAGGAGCTGGCGGAGATTGTCGGGGTCAACCGTTCGGCCATCAGCCGCTGGAGCGACAGCGGCGGCCTGCGCCCGGAGAGCAAGACCGGCGAGCTGGCGCTGCTGCTGATCCGCGCCTACCGCGCCCTGTACGCCCTGTTCGGCGGCAACCTCGACGATATGCGCCACTTCCTGCGCACCGAGAATCGCCACCTGGCCGGCGTGCCGCTGCAGCAGATGGGGCAGGTGCAGGGCCTGGTTCGGGTGGTGGAATATCTGGACGCGATTCGCGGCAAGGTCTGACTTCTTTTATACGGCGCCCCGCAGTCTTGGGGCTAAGCGAGTTCCGATATGGATATCTGGCAGGCCTGCGGCGGCGCACAGCAGTTCATTCCGTTGCGCGGGCGCCTGGTGCGGTTGGTGGAGAGCCAGGGGCAGGTGGCCACCCTGCAGCTGGTCGATACCCTGGAAGAGCAGGCGCTGCTCGAACAGTTGCTGGAGACCAGCAAGCCGCCGCTGCCGCCCAGCGATGAGCCGCTGCACTATCTGTTGCGCACGCCCTTTCGCTATCCGCCGCTGCGCTGGGGCTCGCGCTTCGGCCGGCGCCACGAACCGAGCCTGTTCTACGCTGCCTGCCGGCTGGACACGGCGATGGCCGAGACCGCCTTCTACCGCTTCGTGCTCTGGTACGGCATGGCCGAGGCGCCGCCGAGCGGGCGCATCCTCTCCGAGCATTCCTCCTTCGAGGCGCGCTACCGGGTCGAGCGCGGCATCCGCCTGCAGTTGCCGCCCTTCGACCGCTACCGCGACACCCTGACCCACCGTAGCGACTACCGCGCCACCCATGCGCTGGGCAGCGCGATGCGCGAGGCCGGGGTGGAGGCCTTCGAGTATCCCTCGGCGCGCTGCCCGCAGGGTGGCAACAATGTCGCCCTGTATGCGCCGGCGGCGTTCAGCGAGCGTCGTCCGCGCAACCTGCAGCCCTGGCTGTGCGAGACCACCGCCGGCTACGTGGCCTTCAAGAGCGCCCAGGCGCCGGACACGCCGCGCCTGTTCGCCCTGGAGCTGTACCTGGAGGACGGCGTGCTGCCGCAGCCGGCCTGATCAGTGGGCGTGCTCGGCCTGCGGGGCGTCCTGCTGCACGGCGACCTCGACCTGCACCTCGCCGGCCTGCTCGAAGCGCAGGGTCAGCGGGAAGCGCTCGCCGTCCGCCGCCTGCTGGCTCACGCCGAACAGCATCACGTGATAGCCCATGGGCGCGAACTTCACCTCGCCGCCGGCGGGCACCTCCACCGCCTGGACCTGCTGCATCTTCATCAGGCCATCCTGATGCACATGCTCGTGGATCTCGGTCTTCTGCGCCTGTGGGCTGCTGGCGGAGATCAGCCGGTCGGCGCCTTCGCCCTTGTTGTGCAGAACGAAGAAGGCGGCGGCGTTGGGCGCGCTGGGCGGCATCGCGCGCGACCAGGGGTGATCGATATGGATCTGCCCGGCCTTGTAGTCGTGGGCCTGGGCCAGCAGTGGGGCGCCGAGCAGGCCGGCCAGCAGCAGAAGCTTGTGCAGTTGCATGGTGTTACTCCTGGTTGGAAGAAGTCGGTGCCGGCCCCGTGGGGCCGGCGTTGCGCTCACATGCGCCATTCGAGACCGGCGTACAGGCTGCGGCCGTCGCCCGGCAGGAACAGGGCGGCGTCCTGGCCATGGGCGTTGGCCACCACCCCGGTGGTGGCGATATAGGTCTTGTCGGAGAGGTTGCGCCCCTCGACGAAGAAGCCCAGCCCCTCGCTCGGCCGGTAGCCGCCCTTGGCGCCCCAGATGGCATAGCCCTCGGCGTACAGGCTCTCGGCGTGGTCGACCGCGTAGTGGCTCGGCACCCATTCGAAGGTCGGCCCGGCATACCAGTCGCCACGTTGCCACAGCGCCTCGCCCTTGAGGAACTGGCGCGGCACCCCGGCGATGCGGTTATCGCCGTAGGTCGCGTCGTCGTCGAAGCGGAAGTCGTTGAGCAGGTACTGGCCACGCAGCAGGAACTGGCCGAGGGTCCAGGCCGCGCCCAACTCGATACCCTGGTGGATGGTGCGCTCGGCGTTGGTGGTGATCACGCTGCTGGGGCGCGTCGGGTCGGTGTAGCCGATCAGCTCGTCGCGGATCTCGCTGCGGTAGACGGCCAGGTCGATAGCCAGGGGGGCGCGGCTCCAGCGCATCCCGGCTTCCAGGGTGTTGGCCTTCTGCGCGTCGTTCTCGGTGACGATGGCGCCGCCGGACAGCTCGCTGAAGGTCGGCGGCTCGTAGCTCTGGCTGAGGTTGCTGAACAGCTGCACGCCCTCGGCCAGGTCGTGACGCAGGCCGATGCGGCCGCTGCGGCCGCTGTAGGTCTTGGCGAAGGATTCGTCCTGCGCCAGGCAGAAACCGCCGACGAAGGCATTGCAGCGCAGGCGGTCGTCCACCTCGCGCTGCTGGCGCTGCCAGGCGCCGCCGAGCAGCAGGGCCCAGCGCTCGGCCAGGGGCATCTCCAGTTCGCCGAACAGGTTGAGGTTGCGCGCGCTCTGGTGCAGCTCGTTGCGCTGCTCGCCGCTGTGGCCGCCCTCGTTCAGGTAGCGCGAGTCCCAGCTGCGCCCGTGGCTGAGGTCCAGGCCGCCCTGCCAGCGCCAGCCGGCGTCGTTGTGCCACTTGTGGCTCAGGCGCAGGCCATAGTCCTCGTAGTCGATGTCGAGCACCTGGAAGATCGGGTGAAACAGCGATTTCTCGCTGTAATAGCTGGCCAGCTCAAGGCTATGGCCGCCGTTCAGCTCCAGCACGCTGACATTGCCCAGGCGGTTCAGGATGAAGTCGCGCTGGTAGTCGCCTGTAGTCGCCTCGGCCGAGGCCTGCTCGGGGTTGTCGCGCAGCTGGGCCTTGCTCAGGTTGCCGGGCAGGTCCGAGTCGCTTTCCACATGGGTCAGGTAGAAACGGCTGGACAGACGCTCGCTGAGACGCCCGCCGAGGTTGGCGAAGTAGCGCTGGTTGTCCTGGCGGGCGTGGTCGCGGAAGCCGTCCTGGGCATAGTCGTTGAGGCTGACGAAGGCGTCCCAGGCGCCGAAGTCCTGGGCGAAGGCGGCGTAGACACGCTGGTAGTCGAAGCTGCCGCCTTCGGCGCGCAGGGTCAGCGGCGCCGCGCTCTTGCCGGTGGGGCTGACGAAGTTGATCGCCCCGCCCAGGTTGGCCGCGCCATAGCGCCAGGCGTTGGCGCCGCGCAGCACCTCGATATGGTCGGTGGCCAGTGGCTCGATGCTCTGGAAGTCGAAGCTGCCGTCGGCCAGGTTGACTGGCGCGCCGTCCTGCATCAGCAGCAGCCCGCGGCCGTGGAAGGTGCGCTGCAGTCCCGAGCCGCGTACCGACAGGCGCGCCTCCTCGGCGCCGAAACGCGGCTGGATGAACACGCCGGTGGCCAGGCCGAGGGCATCCTGCAGGTTGCTGCTGCGGCCGTTCTTGTAGTCTTCGGCGTCGATCACGCTGGCAGCACCGGGGATGCGCGCGAATTCTTCCTTCTTCTCGGCCAGGCTGGGCGCGGTCGGGTCGCCGACCTCGCGCCCTTCGATCAGGGCACCGTCCAGTTGCAGGGGCTCGTCGGCCTGGGCGCCTTGGCCCAGGCCGAGGGCGAGCAGGCTGGGGATAAATACAAGACGCAGAGTCGTTTCGGTGGTTTTTCTCATGGTTCCGATCCGGTACGGCGAGACGCCAGGCGGCGTGCTCGCTGAATGCAGGGTGAATGGACTGCGGTCCGGCCGAGGCGGCCGGGAGGATCAGAACAGCGGGGAGGCGCGTGGATTGGCCGAGGGCCAGCAGTAGCGCGGCGGCGCCCGGTGGCGCTGCTCGCGCGGCGGGCGCGGGGTGGGGGCGCGGCGCAGCAGCCAGGCGAGGACGAACAGCAGGGCCAGGCTGACGATGGCCGAACCGCACAGGGCGCAACTGAAGGGGCTGTTCAGGCTGGCGTTGTCGCCGCCCGCCAGGTCGTCGGCGAAGCCCGCGCCGGAATTGCCGTTGGCCGAGCAGTACAGGCCGCCGATGCCGCTCAGCTCCAGCCCGGCGTACTGGCCGTGGGCGAGGGCGCAGGCGACCAGATTGCTGAGGATGCACAGATAGAGCATCCAGGCGGTGGCGGCGCGGCGTGATGGGCTGAGCTTCATGGAGCGCGACTTTAGCACCCTCGCCAGCGCCCCGCACCCTGCGCCGATGTCGCAGCGGCGGTGCTCTGAAACGGGGCGCGGCGCGGTCCAGAGCGGCGCACTTGTGCACAATTGGAAAGCAAGCTGTCAAGACGCTGTCACAAACCGACGTAAGCGCCTGATTGTCTATGGGTATTTTTTAAGGCATTGAAAAATAAGCGTTTTTTGCTCTGGTGAAAAAATCGCCAGTTTGTCGGGAGGCCCCGTTCCTTCGGGGGTGGGAGGTTTTTTCACCTAGTTGTCCACGGAGTTATCCACAGCTTCTGTGGATTTTTTAGAGCCTTTGTTCTAGAACGCCTCGCGCCGCGCTTGGCAAGACTTTACCGGGCGAAAAAAGAGAGTAGAGTGGCGCGCCCCGCCGTCCGCCAATGCCCACATGAAGCCTCGCGCCCTGCTCGCCAACTCGTCGCAACCCGCCTCGGAAAATCGCCTGCCGCTGCGCCTGGCGCTGTGGCTGCTGGACCGCCCGCGCCTGGGGCACCGTGCCAGCGTCAAGCGCATCGCCGGACGCCTGCTCAAGCAGCCGGCGCGCCAGGGCGTGGTCGTCGCGCAGAGCCGCCTGGGGCAGTTGCTGTGCCGCGACTGCGGCAATGCCCGCGACCGCCGCATCGGCCTCGAGCTGCTGCGCCAGGCTGCGCGTTCCGGCGATCTGCGCGCCCAGCTGGAGTTGGGCCGACATTACTGTCAGGCGCGTCAGCGTGAGCCGTTGCAAGCCCGTCATTGGCTGGAGGCCGCTGCCGCGCAGGGCTCGCACGAGGCCGCGCGCCTGCTCGAGCGCCTCGATTCCTGAGCGCTCGCTCAGTCTATGGGCCGGTCTCGTAGGCGCGGGCTCTGCTCGCGAATCGAGCCGCGCCAACGTTTCGCGAGCAGAGCTCGCTCTTACAGGTTGTGGGTAGCGCCCCGAAATGCCCGCCCTGCCGGCGCGCGGCAGATCGTCGCGCCGCAGGCGGGTATACTGCCCGGCAATTTCGTAGCCGCCCGCGAGTCCGCCCGTGCCCCTGTCCTTCGTCCTCGACCCCACCAACCTGCTGCTCGGCCTGCTGCTCGGCGCCGTGCCGCTGGCCGTGCTGGCCTGGCGCCTGCAGCGTGCCCAGGCGGTGCAGGACGGCGAGCGCCTGTTGCTGGAGGAGCGCCTGAGCCAGGCGCGCCTGGCCCAGGAGGGCCTGTCGCTGCAGATCGACGGCCTGCAGGACGATCTGCGTGCCCAGCAGCAGCTCAATAGCAGCCAGCAGGCCGAGCTGGCCGCGCTGCGCCGCGAGCGCGAGCTGCTCGGCCGCGAGCGCGAGGCGGCGCAGCGGGCGGCCCAGGACTGGAGCCGAGAGCGCGAGCAGAAGGAGGCTCAGCTGCGCCAGCTGGAGAGCCAGCGCGCCGGCCTGGCCGCCGAATTGCGCGAGCAGCAGGAGCATCACCAGCAGCGCCTGAGCGACCTGCAGGCCGCCCGCGACGAGCTGCGCGCGCAGTTCGCCGAGCTGGCCGGGAAGATCTTCGACGAGCGCGAGCAGCGCTTCGCCGAGACCAGCCAGCAGCGCCTGGGCCAGTTGCTCGACCCGCTCAAGGAGCGCATCCAGGCGTTCGAGAAGCGGGTCGAGGAGAGCTATCAGAACGAGGCGCGCGAGCGCTTCTCCCTGGCCAAGGAGCTGGAGCGCCTGCAGCAGCTCAACCAGCGCCTGGGCGACGAGGCCACCAACCTGACCCGCGCCCTCAAGGGGCAGAAGACCCAGGGCAACTGGGGCGAGCTGGTGCTGGAGCGGGTGCTGGAGCACGCCGGCCTGGAGAAGGGCCGCGAGTACCACACCCAGGTCAGCCTCAAGGGCAGCGACGGCGAGCGCTTCCAGCCCGACGTGCTGATCCAGCTGCCCGGCGACAAGCAGGTGGTGGTCGACGCCAAGGTCAGCCTCACCGCCTATCAGGCGCTGATCGCCGCCGAGGACGAGGGCGGCCGCGCCGCCGCCCTGAAGCAGCACGTGCTGAGCCTGCGCAGCCATCTCAAGGGCCTCTCGGTGAAGGACTACCAGCGCCTGGAAGGCCTGCACAGCCTGGACTTCGTGCTGCTCTTCGTGCCCATCGAGGCGGCCTTCGCCGCCGCCCTGCAGGCCGACCCCGGGCTGTTCCAGGAGGCCTTCGAGCAGCATATCGTGATCGTCAGCCCGACTACCCTGCTGGCCACCCTGCGGGTGATCGACAGCCTGTGGCGCCAGGAGCGGCAGAACCAGAACGCACGCGATATCGCCGAGCGCGCCGGCCAGCTGTACGACAAGTTCGTCGCCTTCATCGGCGACCTGGACGAGGTCGGCAGCCGCCTCAAGCAGCTGGACAAGGCCTACGATGCGGCGCGCAACAAGCTCTGCGAAGGGCGCGGCAACCTGATCAACCGGGTCGAGAACCTCAAGCTGCTCGGCGCCCGCGCCAGCAAGAGCCTGCCGACCGAACTGATCGAACGCGCCGCCGGCGTGCCGCAGCTGGACGAGGCGGGGGAGTAGGCCCCTCTCCCCTTGGGAGAGGGGTGGGGGTGAGGGAGCTCTTAGCCACTCGCAGCTTTCCCTCACCCCGGCCCTCTCCCGAGGGGAGAGGGAGAACAGAGCCGCGGCGCCTGTTGTGGTCAGGCCACGTCGACCAGCACCACCTCGCTGTCGTCCAGGGCGGTGACCCGTACCACCTGCTCGTCGGCGATGGCCACGCCGTCGCGCTCGTTGGCTGCCACGCCGTTGACCTCGATACGGCCCCTGGCGGCCACCAGGTAGCCCTTGCGCAGGCGCCCCAGCGGGTACTCGGCGCTCTGCCCGGCATTCAGGCTGGCGGCGGCCAGGCGCGCGTCGGCGCGGATGCGCAGGGCCTCCTCGTCGCTGCCATGGCCGCTGGCCAGGACCACGAAGCGGCCGGCGCGCTCGCCCTTGGGGAAGGGGCGGGCGCCCCAGGAAGGCGCTTCGCCCTGCTGGTCGGGAATGATCCAGATCTGAAAGATCTTGGTGGTGATGTCTTCCTGGTTGAACTCGGAGTGGGCGATGCCCGTGCCGGCGCTCATCACCTGCACGTCGCCGGCCTCGGTGCGCCCGGCGTTGCCCAGGTTGTCGCGGTGGCTGATGGCGCCCTCGCGCACATAGGTGATGATCTCCATGTCCTGGTGCGGGTGCGGCGGGAAGCCCGAGCCGGCGGCGATCTCGTCATCGTTCCAGACGCGCAGGCGGCCCCAGTTGACCCGCTGCGGGTCGCGGTACTCGGCGAAGGAGAAGTGATGGCGGGCATTCAGCCAGCCGTGGTCGGCGTGGCCGAGGGTGGCGAACGGACGTACTTCGATCATGGCGAACTCCAGGGGCTGCGCCGCGGCAGTGCGGTGCAGGGATGATCGTCATCATCCGCCTGGTTTGGTCGATGGAAAAGCGCAATAAATGCGAGATTAATATTCAATTACTCGAACTGTTTGCTATGCATGCGAGGCATAGGTGTTCGACTCCCGGATCACTCAGGGCTTTCGGGCAAGGTTTGAGCTTCGGCGTCCGTGCCGGGTTGCAGGCGCCAAGAAGACCTGCCGCCGTGGGCGTCTGCCGGCCGAGGCCGACAGTTGCGCAGCTCAGGCCTTGCGGGCGAGCGGTGGGTGCTCGAAGTGCACGCCGCCCAGGCCGGTGTCCTGCAGGGCGCGGATATTGGCGTGGTCGTTGC
The DNA here is from genome assembly GCF_039888625.1 of Pseudomonas sp. CAU 1711. NCBI lineage: Bacteria > Pseudomonadati > Pseudomonadota > Gammaproteobacteria > Pseudomonadales > Pseudomonadaceae > Pseudomonas > Pseudomonas sp. CAU 1711. The sequence goes on along the minus strand of NZ_JBDQQT010000002.1, from coordinate 23,956 downwards.
CGTCCGGGTTGGCCAGCACGGCGCGGTAGTGCTCGCCGAAGGCGCGCAGGCTCTCTTCCAGGCTGAAGCCCTCCAGCAGGGCCAGGCCGAGGGTCTTGCAGGAGCCCTCGTTCTGCCCGGCGGCGTTCTCCACGGCGCCGTTGCGGAAGGCGCTGGGCCGGTAGTCGTAGTGTTCGGCGACGAAGGCCAGGGTCTCGGCGAACAGGAACTGCTCGGCGTGCAGGCGGGCGCGGAAGTCTTGCAGAGTCATCAGTGTTTTCCTTTGTCGAAGGCGGCCTGCTGCTCGCTGCTGGCCTCCTTCTGGTGCTTGGCTTTCCACTCGGCGTAGGGCATGCCGTAGATGGCTTCGCGGGCCTGGTCCTGGCTCAGCTCGACGCCGAGGTCATCGGCGGCGGCCTTGTACCACTTGGACAGGCAGTTGCGGCAGAAGCCGGCCAGGTTCATCAGCTCGATGTTCTGCACGTCGGGGCGCGAGCGCAGGTGCTGGACCAGGTTGCGGAAGGCGGCGGCTTCCAGTTCGAGGCGTTCTTGCTCGGTCATGACGGACTCCCGGACAACTCAATGGGGGCTGAGATGATAGAAGCCCGTCGCGGGCCCGGCAACGCTTGTGATGCCGCCCTCAGCGATGGGCGGCGAGGGTGATGGAGACCGACTCGGCGAAGCGCAGGGCGTGCAGCTTGTCCACCTCCACTTCGGCGTAGCGCACGGCCGGGTTGGCCATGACCAGGTCGAGTATCTCCTGGGTCAGGCGCTCGAGCAGGGCGAAGCGGTTTTCCTCGACATGGCGGATCACCGCCTTGGTGATGGTACGGTAGTTCAGCGCGTGGTCGATGTCGTTGACCTGCACGGCGTCGGCGGCCGGATAGAGGATGGTCAGGTTGATCAGCACATCCTGCTTGTTGTTGATCTCCTCCTCCTTGATGCCGATGTAGGTGCGCAGGCGCAGGTCCTTGACGCGGATGCGCGCCATTCCGGGTTCCAGTCGCGGCATTAGTTGCTCCGTCCGATCAATTTCAAGAATTCCTGGCGAGTGTTGCAGGACTCGCGGAAGGCGCCAAGCATCACCGAGCTGCTCATCAGCGAATTCTGCTTCTCCACGCCGCGCATCATCATGCACAGGTGCTGGGCCTCGATCACCACGGCCACCCCGGCGGCGCCGGTCACGCGCTGGATGGCCTCGGCGATCTGCCGGGTCAGGCTCTCCTGGATCTGCAGGCGGCGCGCGTACATGTCGACGATGCGCGCCACCTTGGACAGCCCCAGCACCCGGCCGGTGGGGATGTAGGCCACATGGGCCTTGCCGATGAAGGGCAGCAGGTGGTGCTCGCACAGGGAGTACAGCTCGATGTCGCGCACTATCACCATCTCGTCGTTGTCGGAGGCGAACAGTGCGCCGTTGACTATTTCATCCAGCGACTGCCGGTAGCCCTGACAGAGGTACTGCATGGCCTTGGCGGCGCGCTCGGGAGTGTCCAGCAGGCCCTCGCGTTCGGGGTTCTCGCCGAGGCCGAGGAGTATCGCGCGGTAGTGCTGCGGCAGGCTCATGGCGCTCTCCTCAAGGCAGGTGGCGACCGCCGTTGAGCGACAGGCTGGTGCCGGTGACGTAGGGGTTGTCGAGCAGGTAGCGCAGGCTCTGGTAGAGCACTTCGGCGCCGGGTTCGATACCCAGGGCGGACTCGCCCAGGCGCTTGGCGCGGTGTGCGGCGCTGTCGCCCTCGTTGAACTGGATCAGCGCCGGGGCGATGGTGTTGACCTTGATCTGCGGGGCGAAGCGCGCGGCGAAGGACAGGGTCAGGCTGTCCAGGCCGGCCTTGCTGGCGCAGTAGGCCGGGCGCTTGGCGCTGCCGGTGCGGGTCACGTCGTCGCCGATATGGATGATGTCGGCGGGCGTGCTGCGGCGCAGCAGTTCTTCGCAGTGCAGGTTGATCAGGTAGGGCGCCAGCATGTGCACGCTGACCATGCGGCGGAACACCTCGGCCTCCTGGCCCGGGGTTTCGGTGTCCCAGTCCGAGGCGTTGTGCACTATGGCGCGCAGGCGATCGGTGTGGTTCTTCACCTGCTCGATGAAGTCGAGGATGCCGGCCTCGCTGGCGAAGTCCGCCTGCAGGGCGATGGCGCCACGCTGGCGCAGATGGGCCACGCCCTCGCGCTCGCGGCGATAGCTGAAGATCACCGGCTGGCCGGCGTCGAGCAGGCGCTCGGCGCAGTGCAGGCCGAGGCGCTGGCCGGCGCCGGTGATCAGGATGGGGGCGGTGGGAAGAGTCATGCGGGGCTCGTCGGTCGGGCTGGGTCGGGCAAGTAAACCCCAGCCCCGGCCATGCGACAACCTCGCGGCTTCAGCGGGCCTGCAGCGGCGCCTCCGTCTGGCGCGCGCGCCTGCCCTGCAGCCAGGGCTCCAGCAGTTGGGTCGACAGCGGAATGAAGCAGTAGGTCATCAGCGGTGTCAGCGCCAGGGTGCTGAGCAGGATGCGCCATACCAGCGGCAGTTCGCCGAGCCAGCCGCCGAACAGCAGGTTGAAGGCCAGCGATACCGGGAAGAAGGCCAGCCAGATGGCCACGCTCTGTTTCCAGCGCGGCGGCCTCTGCAGGGCGTTGCCGAACCAGGCGTCGAGGCCCTGCGCGCGTTTCTCCTGGGGCTGGACGAACAGCCCGCTGCCGCGCTGCAGCCAGGCGCGGCGCGAGGCGGAGTGTTCCCAGGCGGCCAGGGTGGCTCGATCGGTGAAACGGAAGACGATCTGGAATTCGTCGTCGCCGGGCGGCGGCGCCAGTACGCCGGAACCCAGGTAGCCGGGGAAGTCGGCGGCCAGTTGCTGGCCTTCGTGCAGCCAGAGGCGGAAATCCTGCAGGCACTCGCCGGCGACGCGACGAGCCACCAGCATGGTGACGGGGGCGGTAGACATCGTGTATCTCCAGGCGACTGGCGCCGCCCGGGTAGGGGGCGCGCGTTATGCCGCGCCGGGATGGTGGCGGGGCAGGCGAGGATTATTCCCGGTTTGGCGAAATATGCCAGTGCTCCGCGCACGCGTTCGTCGCCTGCCCGCCAGCGCTTCGAGCAGGAGCGTGCGGGTATTGCTGCGTTACACTCGCTGCATCTTCACCGCGAACCCTCAGGTTATGACTGAACCCGTACGAGCAAGCGCCGATTCCCGCCACGCGGCGGAGCTGTTTCCCATTCGCGAGGTGGCGCGGGTCACCGGCGTCAATCCGGTCACCCTGCGCGCCTGGGAGCGGCGCTACGGGCTGATCCAGCCGACCCGTACCGACAGCGGTCATCGTCTCTACTCGGCGGCGGACATCGAGGCGGTGCGCAACATCCTGGCCTGGATCGAGCGCGGCGTGTCGGTGAGCAAGGTCGGCAAGCTGCTGGCACGCAGCCCGGCGCCGCGCAGCCCGCTGGTGGCCGACCAGGCGCAGGCGGCGGACCAGTGGCAGGCGCGCGCGCGCCAGGCGCTCGGCGCCCTCGATGCCCGGGCCCTGGAAGCTCTCTATGCCGAGGCCCTGGCCACCCATCCGCTGCCGCGGGTGTTCCAGGAGCTGTGCATGCCGCTCTGGCAGGAGCTGCTGCTGCGCCGCGACGAGCCCGGCCAGGTCGGCGAATGGCTGTTGCTCGACGCCTTCCTGCGCTCGCGTGCCCTGCAGCACCTGCAGTCGCGTGGAGAGGCCGCGCACGTGCTGCTGACCGCGCTGCCCGGCCAGTGCCGCGAGCTGGAGCTGCTGGTGGCCGGGCTCCTGCTCGGTGGCGAGGATTACGCGGTGCGGGTGCTCGGCCCCGGGCTGCCGCAGGACGAGCTGGCGCTGGTCTGCGCCCGCATGCGCCCGCAGGCCCTGGTGCTGTTCTCCAATCGACCGCCGGCCGAGGATCTGGCACAGCGCCTCAAGCGCCTGGCGCTGAGCCTGGACTGCCCGCTGGCCCTGGCCGGCGATGCCGCCGAGCTGGCCGAGGACGAGCTGGCCGATAGCCCGATCGCCTGCCTGGGCAACGAGGGGCCGCTGATGCGGCAGCGCCTGCGGCAATTCCTCGTCGGCCATCTGGATACCTGAGCAAGCAAAAAGCCCGGCACAGGGGCCTAATGCTGTTCACTTGGCGGCATCACGGCCAGGGTCGGACTTTTCTTGGTTAAGGTCTGCGGCTGTTGTTCTCCCCCTGGGAGAGGGCCGGGGTGAGGGACTCGCCGTAACGCCCTCCCCCTTAGCCCCTCTCCCGGCGGGAGAGGGGAGCGCTCTGAAGACACCGCGACATCCAGGCCAGGGTATTGCGCAGTGTCCTTCGCTGCTGGCCAAGCCAAAAAAACGCCGCGACTCTGTAAAGAAGTCGCGGCGTTTTCTTTAGTGAACAGCGTTACGGCACAGGGGCCGGGCTTCGCTGCTGCGCCGAGGCGCTTACTTCACTTCCACCGCCAGGCTCTCGGCGATCTTCTGCTGCCAGATCGCCGGGCCGGTGATGTGCACCGACTCGCCGTTGGTGTCGACCGCGACTGTGACCGGCATGTCCTTGACCTCGAACTCGTAGATCGCTTCCATGCCGAGTTCCTCGAAGGCCAGCACCTTGGACTTCTTGATCGCCTGGGCCACCAGGTAGGCGGCGCCGCCGACGGCCATCAGGTACACGGCCTTGTTGTCCTTGATCGCCTCGATGGCGATCGGGCCACGCTCGGACTTGCCGATCATGCCCAGCAGGCCGGTGCTTTCGAGGATCTGCCGGGTGAACTTGTCCATGCGCGTGGCGGTGGTCGGGCCGGCCGGGCCGACCACCTCGTCGCGCACCGGATCGACCGGGCCGACGTAGTAGATGAAGCGGCCCTTGAGGTCCACCGGCAGGCTCTCACCCTTGTTCAGCATATCGACCATGCGCTTGTGCGCGGCGTCGCGGCCGGTGAGCATCTTGCCGTTGAGCAGCAGGGTCTCGCCCGGCTTCCAGCTCTGCACTTCTTCCGGGGTGATCTTGTCCAGGTCGACGCGGCGCGCGCTCGGGCCGGCTTCCCAGACGATGTCCGGGTAGGCGTCCAGGTCCGGCGCCTCCAGGCTGGCCGGGCCGGAGCCGTCGAGCACGAAGTGGGCGTGACGGGTGGCGGCGCAGTTGGGGATCATGCACACCGGCAGCGAGGCGGCGTGGGTCGGGTAGTCCATGATCTTGACGTCGAGCACGGTGGTCAGGCCGCCCAGGCCCTGGGCGCCGATGCCCAGCTGATTGACCTTCTCGAACAGCTCCAGGCGCAGCTCCTCGATACGGTTCTGCGGGCCGCGGGCCTGCAGCTCATGGATGTCGATGTGCTCCATCAGCACTTCCTTGGCCATCACCGCGGCCTTCTCGGCGGTGCCGCCGATGCCGATGCCGAGCATGCCCGGCGGGCACCAGCCGGCGCCCATGGTCGGTACGGTCTTCAGCACCCAGTCGACGATGGAGTCGGAGGGGTTGAGCATGGCCATCTTCGACTTGTTCTCGGAGCCGCCGCCCTTGGCCGCGACGTCCACTTCCACCTTGTCGCCGGGGACGATTTGATAGTGGATCACCGCCGGGGTGTTGTCCTTGGTGTTCTTACGGGCGCCGGCCGGGTCTGCCAGGATCGAGGCGCGCAGGACGTTTTCCGGCAGGTTGTAGGCGCGACGCACGCCCTCGTTGATCATGTCGTCGATGCTCATGGTGGCGCCGTCCCAGCGCACGTCCATGCCGACCTTGACGAACACGGTGACGATGCCGGTGTCCTGGCAGATCGGCCGGTGGCCGGTGGCGCACATGCGCGAGTTGATCAGGATCTGCGCCATGGAGTCGCGCGCGGCCGGCGACTCTTCCTTCAGGTAGGCCTCGTGCATGGCCTGGATGAAGTCGACGGGGTGGTAATAGGAGATGAACTGCAGGGCGTCGGCGACGCTCTGAATCAGGTCGTCCTGCTTGATCACGGTCATTCGGGCGCTCCTCTCATCTGGGAACATCTATAAGGAAACGCCGGACCACGACCCGGCGCAACTGCGGAAAATCGCCCGGAACGATTTTTGACGTCGTCCCGCGACGGCCCGTAGGGCGGCCGCCAAGGATGGCGGGCCACGAAAAAAGGCGCCGCAGTATAGCGCGCCCGCCCTCGCGGGCACAGCCACGCACGGCGGGAGGTGGTCGTGGGCGCGCTATCAATTTTGTGATCACGGGGGTAGAGTTGGGCGAGGTGCCAGCACGGGACGGAGCCCATGAGCACGAGTCGTCCAGGGGTGACAACGAGAAGCCTGCAGAGCCTCTTGCTGAAGCGTTTCGGCATGGCGGTGGCGAGCTATGCCCTGGTTTTGGTGCTGATGTGGGTGGCCCTGTGGGCCGGGCTGTACCAAGGCTCCGTTGCCTTCGCCCTGTTCTCCACCGGCCTGGTCGCGGCCTGCCAGCTGGCCTTCTACGCACTGTTTCGCAGCGCGCGCAACCTGCGCTACGCCGACCCTAGCCTGACCGAGGCGCAGATCCTCGTCGGCCTGCTCCTGCACACGGGGCTGCTGGCCCAGCTCGATGGCGCGCGCGGCAGCCTGCTGATGTTCTATCTGATCATCCTGATGTTCGGCGTGTTCCAGCTGCGCCCACGGGTGTTCGTGCGTTGCGCCGCCGTGGCCTTCTTTGCCTTCGCCGGACTCAACCTGTGGGAGGGCTACCAGCTGCGCCTGGCCGAGCCGGGCCAGGCCCTGCTGCAATGCTGCGCGCTGTTCGTCGGCCTGGTCTGGCTGAGCCTGTTCGCCGGCTATGTGCAGGCCCTGCGTCAGCGCATGCGCCAGCGCCGCTATGCGCTGCAGGCGCACCAGGACACCCTGCGCGGCATGATGCGCCAGTTGGAGGATCTGGTGGCCACCGACGAGCTGACCGGCCTGTTCAACCGCCGCCACTTCCTGCGCCTGGCCCTGCGCGAGCTGGACAACCTCGGCCAGGGCCGCCAGCACGGCCTGGCGCTGATCGACCTGGACCACTTCAAGCGCATCAACGACGTGCACGGCCACGCCGCCGGCGATCGCGTGCTGCAGACCTTCGCCGCGGTGGCCAGCGCCTGCCTGCGCGACGGTGACGTGCTGGCCCGCTACGGCGGCGAGGAGTTCGTCCTGCTGCTGCCCAACACCGATGCCGACCAGTTCACCAGCTGCTGCGAGCGCCTGCGCGAGGCCTTCGCCAATGCCGAGCCGGTGGGCGTGCAGGTGAGCAACCTCAGCCTGTCCGCCGGCATGACCCTGCTCAGCGAAGGCGACGATCTCGACGAGGCCCTGCAGCGCGCCGACCAGGCGCTGTACCGGGCCAAGCGCGGCGGGCGCAACCGCTGCGACGCGGCCTGGGAGGGCGCCGGTGCCTGAGATCGTTGCCGCCGGCCAGGCCTGGTCGGTAGCCCCCCGCAGCAACCTGCTCGACGCCCTCAACGCCGCCGGCCTGCGCGTGCCCTACAGCTGCCGCGCCGGCAGCTGCCACGCCTGCCTGGTGCGCTGCACCCGCGGCGAGCCGCTGGACGAGCAGCCCGAGGCGCTCGACGAGGAGCGTCGCGCGCAGGGCTGGCGCCTGGCCTGCCAGTGCCGGGTGGTGGACGATCTCGAGGTGCAGCTGTTCGACCCGGCCCGCGACGGCCTGCCGGCGCGGGTGGTCTCGCTCGACTGGCCGAGCCCGAGCGTGCTGCGCCTGCGCCTGCAGCCGGACAGGCCGCTGCGCTACGTCGCCGGCCAGCATCTGGTGCTGTGGAACGCCGAGGGCGTGGCGCGGCCCTATTCGCTGGCCAGCCTGCCGGGCGAGGAGCCCTGGCTGGAGTTCCATCTGGACTGCCGCCGGCCCGGCGCCTTCGGCGATGCCGCGCGCCGGCTGCGACCGGGCGACACGCTGGGGCTGGGCGAGCTGCGCGGCGGCGCGCTGCACTACGATCCGGCCTGGCAGGAGCGGCCGCTCTGGCTGCTGGCCGCGGGCACCGGTCTGGCGCCGCTGTGGGGCGTGCTGCGCGAGGCCCTGCGCCAGCATCACCAGGGGCCGATACGGCTCATTCACCTGGCCCATGATGCGGCCGAGCACTATCTGGCCGAGGACCTGCGGGCCCTGGCCGCCAGCCATGCGCAGCTAGAGTTGCAGCTGGTGACGGCGGCCGAGCAGGCGGAGTGTTTGGCGCAACTGCGGCTTGTCTCGCGGCAGACCGTCGCCCTAATCTGCGGCTCACCGGACAGCGCGGAAGCTTTCGCCCGCCGCTTGTTCATTCTCGGCGTGCCGCGTAATCAGGTGCTCGCCGATCTTTTCCTGCCCCATGCCTGAGAACCTGCTTCAGACTTCTTGATCGTCGGCCATGCTGCGTTGGAATTGGGCTCGGACTGCTCATTTACACCTTGTAAAGTCGCCCGCGACTTCGACCGGTCCTCGCCCATTTCCGCCTTGCCTGGCTCTAGCTCAAAAAGCCTGAAACAGGCTCTAAACGGGGGCTCAGCCCTGGAGTTGCCATGAGCGAACACGTACTGGTCGAGCGCGAGGCCGGCCTGCTGACCCTGCGCCTGAACCGTCCGGACAAGAAGAATGCGCTGACCCGCGCCATGTACGGCACCCTGGCCGAGATGCTGGATGCGGCCAACCGCGACGCCTCGGTGCGCGTGGTGCTGATCACCGGCGGCGCCGAGTGCTTCACCAGCGGCAACGACGTGGCCGACTTCCTGCAGGCGCCGCCGACCGGTGCGGACAGCCCGGTGTTCCAGTTCATGCGCGCCCTGTTCGAGTTCGACAAGCCGGTGGTCGCCGCCGTCGCCGGCCCGGCCGTGGGCATCGGCACCACCATGCTGCTGCACTGCGATCTGGTCTATGTGTCGCGCGACGCCAAGTTGCGCACGCCCTTCGTCAACCTCGGCCTGTGCCCGGAATTCGGTTCCAGCCTGTTGCTGCCGCAATTGCTGGGGCCGGCCAGGGCCGCCGAAGTGCTGCTGCTGGGCGAGGCCTTCACCGGCGAGCAGGCCGCCGCCTGGGGCATCGCCAATGCTGCCCTGGAGGATGGCCCGCGCACCCTGGCGAAGGCCCGCGAGATGGCCCTGCGCTTCCTCGACCTGGCGCCCTCGGCGGTGGCCGACAGCCGGCGCCTGATGCGCGCGCCGGGGCGCGAGGCGCTGCGCCAGGTGATCGAGGAGGAGGGCGCGCTGTTTGGCCAGCGCCTGCGCTCGCCCGAGGCCATCGAGGCGCTGTCGGCCTTTATGCAGCGACGCAAACCGGACTTCTCCAAGTTCGCTTGAGAGTTGCTTCCCCTCTCCCCTTGGGAGAGGGCCAGGGGTGAGGGTGCTTCAGGCTCCTCGTACTCTCCCTCACCCTCCGCGGGCCGCCCCAGCCCTCTCCCGGAGGGAGAGGGATTACCAAACAAAAAGGCCGCTCGATGAGCGGCCTTTTTCATGCGCAGTGTATTCAGACCAGCGGATCGCCCACATGCAGGATCTTCATGGTGTTGGTGCCGCCGGTGCCGTGGTAGCTGTCGCCCTTGGTCAGGATCACCCAGTCGCCGGGCTCGACCACGCCGCGCTTGAGCAGCTCGTCCACCGCCGCCTGGCTGACCTTGTTGGCCGGCAGCGCGGCCGGGTCGAAGGGCACGGTGTACACGCCGCGGAACAGCGCCACCCGCGCCTGCGCCTCGCGGTGCGGGGTGAAGGCGAAGATCGGGATCGACGAGCGGATGCGCGACATGATCAGCGGGCTGTAGCCGCTCTCGGTCAGGCTGATGATGGCCTTGACGCCGGGGAAGTGGTTGGCGGTGTACATGCTGGCCAGCGCCACGCTCTCGTCGCAGCGTTCGAAGGTGCGGCCGATGCGGTGGCTGGACTTCTGGCTGGTCGGGTGCTTCTCGGCGCCCAGGCACACGCGGGCCATGGCCTCGACGGCCTCCACCGGGTATTCGCCGGCGGCGCTCTCGGCCGACAGCATCACCGCGTCGGTGTAGTCCAGCGCGGCGTTGGCCACGTCGGAGACTTCGGCGCGGGTCGGCATCGGGCTGTGGATCATCGACTCCATCATCTGGGTGGCGGTGATCACGGCCTTATTCAGGCGCCGCGCGTGGGCGATGATCTTCTTCTGGATGCCGACCAGCTCGGCGTCGCCGATCTCCACGGCGAGGTCGCCGCGCGCCACCATCACCGCGTCGCTGGCGCGGATCAGGCCGTCCAGCGCCTCGTCGTCGGCCACCGCCTCGGCGCGCTCGATCTTGGCCACCAGCCAGGCGTTGCCGCCGGCCTCGTCGAGCAGGCGACGGGCGTATTCCATGTCGGCGGCGTCGCGCGGGAAGGACACCGCGAGGTAGTCCAGCTCCATCTCGGCGGCCAGCTGGATGTCGACCTTGTCCTTGTCGGTCAGTGCCGGCGCGGTGAGGCCGCCGCCGCGGCGGTTGATGCCCTTGTTGTCGGACAGCGGGCCGCCGATCTCCACGCGGCAGTGCAGCTCGTCGGCGCCCTTGAGCTCCACGCGCATGACCACCCGGCCGTCGTCCAGCAGCAGTTCGTCGCCGACGTTGCAGTCCTGGATCAGCGCCGGGTAGTCGATGCCCACCACCTGCTGGTTGCCGGCGGTGCGCGAGTGGCTGGCGGAGAGGCGGAACAGGTCGCCGTCCTGCAGCTCGATGCGCTTGTTCTCGAACTTGGCGATGCGGATCTTCGGCCCCTGCAGGTCGCCGAGCAGCGCCACGTGGCGCCCGTGCTTGGCCGCCAGTTCGCGCACCAGGGCGGCGCGCGCCTTGTGGTCGGCGGCGCTGCCGTGGGAGAAGTTCAGGCGGGCGACGTCGATGCCGGCGACTATCAGTTGCTCCAGCACTTCCGGGGAGCTGCTGGCCGGGCCGAGGGTGGCGACGATTTTGGTGCGACGCAGGGTCATGCGGTAACTCCATCTCTCAATGCGTGCGGCGAGGCTACTACGCTCGTCCACTGTAGTCATTGTTCGCCTGCACTACCCGAAGCGCTGCAGAAATACGCTCTCCCGCCGATACTCTGCGCAGCGGAGGAACTCACCATGCGCACCCTGATTCTGCTTGTCACCCTGCTCGGCCTCGTCGGCTGCAACCGCATCTCCCTCGACCGCCATCTGGACGAGGCCTACCGGCACTACAACGCCGGCGATTGCGAGCAGGCCCTGCTCGACCTGTCGCGCGCCGAGCGCACCAGCCGCTCGCGCAGCTACGTGCAGCCGGAGATCTCCCTGCTGCGCGGCCAGTGCCTGGAGCGGCAGAACCTGTTCGTCGATGCGGCGCAGACCTACGAGTTCATCCTGCGCAGCTACCCGGCCAGCGAGTACGCCTATCGCGCCCGCGCGCGGCTGGAGACGCTGCGCCAGCTCGGGCATTATCAGGCGTCCGAACCGGCCAAGGCGTCGCCCGCATCGCTCTGATGCGGCCGCCAGTCGGCCGTTGGCCAGGGAATGTGGCGTGGCGCTAAGCTGTGTCCAGGGAGGGAGTCGCTATGCGCCATCTGTTGTTCATTCTGTTGTGCGTGCCGCTATTGGCGAGCGCGGAAATCTACCGCTGGACGGACGCCCAGGGCCGCGTGCACTTCGGCGAGAAGCCCGGCGGCAGCGGCGCCGAGACCGTCGAGGTGAGGCCCCAGGTGGTCGAGCGCGACGCCGCCACCCTGGAGCGTGAGCAGCGTGCCCAGCAATATTTCGATGCCCGCCGCGAGGAGCGTGCCCAGGCGGACGCCCGCGCCGATGCGGCCCGTGCGGAGCGCGCCCAGGAGTGCCGCAAGCTGCGCAGCGACCTGGCGCAGATCCAGCGCGGCGGCCTCTACTACAGCACCGACAAGAACGGTGAGCGCAGCTACTACAGCGATGAGCAGATGGAGGCCGCACGTAGCCGTCTGTCGTCCCGTATCGCCGCACGCTGTGGCTGACTCTGGTCCGCAGGCGAGAGTGCGGCCATACTCGAAAGCCCAGCCCTAGCGAATGGCCACCATGCATATCCAGCGCCGCATCGAGCGCCACCAGCTGCCTTACTACCTGAAGGTGTTCAACCGCATCACCGACAAGCCGATGGGCTACATCGGCAATGTGTCGCTGGACGGCCTGATGCTGATCAGCCAGTACCCCATGCTGGTGGGCGCGCGCTTCGACATGCGGCTGAAGATTCCCGGCCGCGACGGGCGCATCCACCCGGTCGACTTCGCCGCCACCTGCCAGTGGAGCCACGAGGACGTCACCCCCGGCACCTACGATTCCGGCTTCGCCCTGGTGGCGCCGCCGGTCGAGTATGTCGACATGGTCGAGGCCCTGCGCCACTACTTCAGCTTCCATCCCCTGGCCGCCTCGGCCTGAGCGGCCGTATCGAGGCCGCTGAGCACGCCAGACAAGGCCCTCCTCTCCAGTGCCAGACCCTGGCCGCGTAGGCTGGGTCGGGCCGCGCAGGTAGAGCGCAGCGAGCCCCGGCGTTCTCCTCGCCCCGCTCCGGAACACCAGCCGTGCACCGCTAAGTGAGCGACACGCCGATTTCGGCGAGTGGGCCGTGCCGGGTTTCGCTGCGCTCTACCCGGCCTACGACCGCTTCGCGGAGGCCCTCAGGCGATCCAGGGCAGCACTATCTCGTCGCTGCGGCGGATGCCGGCGGTCATCTGTCGGCACAGGTCGAGGAATTCGCGCATCGCCGCGGTCTGGTACTTCTGCTTGTGCCAGATGAAATAGAACTGCCGGGCCAGGTCCAGCTCCGGGGTGTCCAGCGCCACCAGGCTGCCGCGGCGGAAGGCGTCGCGCAGGGTCAGGCGCGAGATGCAGCCGATGCCCAGGCCCGACTCCACCGCGCGCTTGATCGCCTCGGTGTGTTCCAGCTCCAGGCGGATGTTGAGTTGCTCGGTGTGGTGGCGCATGGCCTGGTCGAAGGTCAGCCGGGTGCCCGAGCCCTGCTCGCGCAGGATCCAGGCCTCGCGGCCGAGCTCGGCCAGGCTGGCGCTGCCGCGCTCGGCCAGCGGATGGTGCGGCGAGCAGAACACCACCAGCTCGTCTTCCACCCAGGGCTGCACCTCGATATCCGGATGCTGGCAGTCGCCCTCGATCAGCCCCAGGTCGAGCTCGTAGTGGGCGACCTGCTGCACCACGTGCGCGGTGTTGTGTACATGCAGTTTCACTCGGCATTCGGGATGGCGCTGCATGAAGTTGCCGATCAGCAGGGTGGCCAGGTAGTTGCCCACGGTGAGGGTGGCGCCCACTTCCAGGGAGCCGAAGCCGGTCTTGCCGCTGAGCAGGCGCTCGATTTCCTTGGCCTGGTCGAGCAGCGCCACGGCCTCCGGCAGCAGCTGGCGGCCCAGGGCGTTGAGCGACAGGCGTTTGCCGGCGCGATCGAACAGTTGGCAGTCGGACTGTCGCTCCAGTTCGCTGAGCGAGGTGCTGGCCGCCGACTGCGACAGGGCGAGGGATTCGGCCGCGCGAGAGACGCTCTCCTGCTTGGCCACGGCGACGAAGACTTCCAGCTGTCTGAGAGTAAATCGCATATCTATATAACCAATAATCCATATCTTGATAATTCACTTAACAGATATTTAAGCCGTCCCTAGAATGACGCGCAATCCCGACGGCTCCGCCGGATCGAATCATCAAGGAAATGACATGAGCAACCTGAACTCCGAGCGCGTCCTCAGTGTGCACCACTGGAATGACACCCTGTTCAGTTTCACCTGCACCCGCGACCCGGGCCTGCGTTTCGAGAACGGCCAGTTCGTGATGATCGGCCTGCAGCAGGAGACCGGACGTCCGCTGATGCGCGCCTACTCCATCGCCAGCCCCAACTACGAGGAGAACCTGGAGTTCTTCAGCATCAAGGTGCCGGACGGCCCCCTGACCTCGCAGCTGCAGCACCTCAAGGAAGGCGACGAGATCCTCATCAGCAAGAAGCCCACCGGCACCCTGGTGCTCTCCGACCTGCTGCCGGGCAAGCACCTGTACCTGCTGTCCACCGGCACCGGCCTGGCGCCCTTCATCAGCGTGATTCAGGACCCGGAAGTGTACGAGCGCTTCGACAAGGTGATCCTGGTGCACGGCGTGCGCTACGTGAACGAGGTGGCCTACCGCGACTTCATCACCGAGCACCTACCGAACAACGAGTTCTTCGGCGACGAAGTGCGCGAGAAGCTGATCTACTATCCGACCGTGACCCGCGAGCCGTTCGAGAACCAGGGCCGTCTGACCGACCTGATGCGCAGCGGCAAGTTGTTCGAGGACATCGGCCTGCCGCCGATGAACCCGCAGGACGACCGCGCCATGATCTGCGGCAGCCCGGCCATGCTCGACGAGACCTGCGAGGTGCTCGACGCCTTCGGCCTGAAGATCTCCCCGCGCATCGGCGAGCCCGGCGACTACCTGATCGAGCGCGCCTTCGTCGAGAAGTAAGCGCCCGCTCGAAGGAGCCCGTCCTGGTGGCGTAACGCCGTTCACTAGAGAAAACGCCGCGACCTCTTTACAGAGCCGCGGCGTTTTTCTGGCTTGTGTCTGCCTGAGGGCACACTGCGCAATGCCCTAGCTTGGATGCGCTCCCAGTCAAAGGTGTCCTGAGTGCTCCCCTCTCCCGCCGGGAGAGGGGCTGGGGGTGAGGGTGTTTCGGCGAGTCCCTCATCCGCCCGCGGCCCGCCCAGCCCTCTCCCAGGGGGAGAGGGAGAACAGCAGCCGCAGACCTGAACCAAGAAAAGTCCGGCCGTGGCCGTGATGCCGCTAAGCGAACGGCATTACGCCCTGGTGGCGGGCTTTTTCATGCCTGCCATTCGGTCTCAGGCCGGCTGGCTGAAGCGCTGGCCGGAGATCGCCGGGTGGTAGATCGGCTGGATCTTGTTCCCCGCCGGGTCGAGCAGGTGAAAGCTGTGGGCGCCATCGCCGTGGGCGAAAGGGCGGTCGAGCAGGGTCACGCCCGCGGCCTTCAGGTAGTCGTACCAGGCGTGCAGCTCGTCCAGGCTGTCCACCACGAAGCCGTAGTGATCCACCACCTGCGGACCGCTGCTGGGCGCGTAGGCGCGGCCCAGGGAGAGGTTGTCGTTGCCGCAGGTGAGGTAGACCAGGTCTTCGTTGGCCCGGTTCAGCACCTGCATGCCGAGGATATCCACGTAGAAGCGCTCGCAGGCTTCCAGGTTGGGCACCAGAAGGGCCACGTGACGCAGGCCGTTGAGGCGGCTCGGGCGCTGGTTCATGAATCTGCCTCCTTAAATGTATACAATCAAGTATTCAATTTATCCGGTAGGAGCGCCCTGTGTACAGCATCATTCTCAAGACCCGACTCAAGCCCGGCAGCCGCGAGGCCTTCCTCGCGGCCATGCGCGACAACGCCGCCGCCTCGGTGCGCGACGAGCCCGGCTGCCTGGCCTTCGACCTGCTGTGCGACCACGGCGACCCGGACCTGGTCTGGCTCTACGAGGTGTACGTCGACGAGGCGGCGTTGGATGCGCACATGCAAACCGCACACTTCCTCGCCAGCCGCCCGTTGGTGGAGCCGCTGATCCTGCAGCAGGACGTGATCGAGGCGAGCGTGGCCGCGTTCAACCGCTAGCCGGGGGCGCGACTTCGAGCACGCGAATGCGCTCGGGCGTGGGGTAGTGCCAGCGTACGTCCAGGTCCCACAGCCGCGTGCCGTAGCGCCGCTCGGGTAGTGGGTTCTGGTAGGCGGGTCGCGGGTCCTGCGCCAGGCACTGCTCGATCAGCTCGACCAGGGGCTCGCCCAGGCGCTCGGCCTCGCGCCGAGCCGCCCCCAGTGCGGCGGCGTCCCACTCGACGGCGATGGCCCGTGGCGGCGCATCGGCGATGCGGTTCTGCGCCTGCGCCAGGCTGTCGACGTAGGGCACGTAGGGCTTGATGTCGAGCACCGGGGTGCCGTCCAGCAGATCGATGCCGGACAGCCAGAGGCGCCCCGGCTCGACTCGCTCCAGCTTCACCACCGACTGGCCGATGCCATTGGGACGGTGTGTCGCGCGAGTGGCGAAGACGCCGAGCGAGGCGTTGCCGCCCAGGCGCGGCGGCCTGACCTTGAGGCGCGGCGTCTCCTCCAGGGCCTGGTGAAACAGGAACAGCAGCCAGACATGGCTGACCTGCTCCAGGCCCTCCACGGCCTCGGCACGGTCGTAGGGCGCCACCAGCTCCAGGACCCCCCGCGCCGCCGGAGCCAGCTGGGGCTGACGCGGAATGGCGAACTTCTCCTTGAAGCAGGAGCGCATGAAGCCGATGGGCGAAACGGAGTAGGACATGGCGCGGCTCGCGGCGGGAAACCCGCGCATGGTAGCGAGGGCGCGCCTCGCTCGGCCAGCCTCGGAGCCGGCGCGCGCTCAGCGAATGGCCTGCTTGCCTCGCGCGTTGGCGGCGACCGCGGCGCGAATCAGCGCCTTGAGCGCCGCTGCGTCGATATCCTCGCCCTCACGGATGTCGATCGCGCGCCGCACCTTGCCGTCCAGGCTGGAGTTGAACAGGCCGCTCGGGTCCTCCAGCGCGGCGCCCTTGGCGAAGGTCAGCTTGACGACCGACTTGTAGGTTTCCCCGGTGCAGAGGATGCCGCCGCACGACCACACCGGCGTGCCCATCCACTTCCACTCCTCGACGCAGTCCGGGGCCGCCTCGCGGATGAGCGTGCGCACCCTGCTCAGGGTCGCTCCGCGCCAGTCGCCCAGCTCGGCGATTCTCCGGTCGATCAGTGTGGATGCCGATGGCCCTGCGGCCAGCTCTGAAGTTGTCATGCTTCCCTTCCTATCGGTTGTGATCGCTGCGCTACAGAATGGCCCGTGCATCTTGGTATGCAAGGTCGGATGAGCGGCCCTGTTCTCAGTCGCCACGCTTGCGCCACATCTGCAGATGCGGCCCTTCCTCCCCCGAACTCCACCAGGTTTCGAGTTCGGCGAAGCATTCGATCAGCTGCGTCACCACTTCCTCCGGTTCATAGTACCGCCGCCAGGTGCGCAGAGCCTCAAGCCAGGGCTTGCGGGTTTGAAACCAGGCGCGCATCGATCCGCCGCGCCGCCTCTGCAGCCGGCCGCAGTATGCTGGCGAGGCATCGTCCGCGGCGGGGTAGGGGCGATCGCCGAAGTTGATGACGAAGCATGGGCGCCGATACTTGTCCCACTGGATCTCGAAGAACTGGGCCTTGCCGTCGGCAATGCGCGCGAAGGGGGTGAACAAAGCAGTGGCCTTGCCTTGAGCGAAGCCCTTGCTCAGCACGAATGGGTAGAAGCCTTGCTTAAGCGCCGAGCGCAGAGCCTGGGAGCCTTTCATCCTGCCATCGCCAATCTGCGGGGTGGGTCGCTAAGCCTAGCGCAGCCGCATGGGCCAGCGGCGCACCCAGAGAGTCTTGTGCGCGCGGGAGCGGTTGTCGCTGGGCGCCGGGCTGGTGCGTTAGAGCGCATCCCGCAACGCCTGGGTCGTGGTCACCGT
Source organism: Pseudomonas sp. CAU 1711 (assembly GCF_039888625.1). Taxonomy (NCBI): domain Bacteria; kingdom Pseudomonadati; phylum Pseudomonadota; class Gammaproteobacteria; order Pseudomonadales; family Pseudomonadaceae; genus Pseudomonas; species Pseudomonas sp. CAU 1711. The sequence continues at coordinate 6,645 of NZ_JBDQQT010000002.1, read as the reverse complement.
GGCGTACTCGCCCTGCAGATTGGCCAACGCCATGGCATGCACCTCCTCGGCGCTGCGCATCACGCCGTTGTAGTCGGCCTTGGCGAAGGCGAAGGTGGCGTCGGCGGCCACAAAGGTCTGGAAGCCCAGATTGCCCGCGGTGCGGGCCGTCGCTTCGACGGAGTTGTTGGTGCTGACGCCCACGATGGCAACGGCTTCAATGCCTCTGACCCGCAGCCAGCGTTCGAGGCCGGAGTTGATGAAGGCGTCCGGCACGTTCTTCTCGACCACGTGTTCCGAGTCCAGCGGCCGTAACGCCTCCTGAAACTCGACGCCCTGTTGTCCGGGCCAGAACGGAGACCCGGGCGTTCTCGATATGTGCCGCACATGCACAATGGGCGCCCGCGCCTCCCGCCATGCCGCCAGCGTCATCGCGATGGCCTGCTCGGCCTGCGGGTTGTTGCGCGGGCCCGCCTCCAGCATGCCGCGCTGCATATCGATGATGATGAGGGCGGCTCTGGACATGTTCGAATGAGGCTGCGGGGGCCGTGTAACGGGCATTTGGTGCTTCTCCTGCGAGCGCTGGCCTAGGCCGATTGAGCCCGGGCGCGGTATCTGTCGGTCGGGCGAGCGATGTGGCTATGCCCGCTTCTTCAAGCTCGCCAGCTCGCCGGCCCCCAGTACCCTGGGCGTTGCCCGAGGCAGCCCCGAGGTGTCGAAAAGCGGGGAGCGCCTGTAGCGCCCGCCGACGCGGTTCGCGATCACGATCCACATGAAGCGAGCGACGACGCCCAAGAGCCCGCGCTGCCTGGGTTTGGGCTCGCCCAGCGCGGTGTCCGTGTTCAGCAGCGCAACCTGGGCGCCGAAGTCCTCATCCATTCGCCGGCGGTCGAGGCAGGTGTGAATCAGGCCGATGAAGGGCATTCTGGGGGTGGCCATGGTATTACCGATGGGCGTTCCACAGCAGGTCGCATACCAGCGGAGCATGCCCTTGTCGCTGAGGCGAACTGCCGCCAGCAACGCTTCGCCCTGGGAGAAGACCAGGCGCGGCTGGGCCACCTGGACGATCTCGGTTCCGCCCTGCTCATCCAGCACGGCCGAGGCTTGATCCAGATAGTGGGCGAACGCCCGGCAATCCGTGCAATAGCAGATGAGACGATTGCAGGTGCCGGAGCCTTCGAGCCTGCCGCGGAGAGCGCCGCACTGACACTGAACAGAATGCATAGCTTTCACCTGGTCCATTGATATCTAGTCCGTCTGCTCACAGGGATGGCCAGATCTGCATCAGGCCCAGGAGATGGATGATGCCGTAGGCGCAGCAAATGGCTGAGCTCCATAAGAGAAAGGGGGTTGCCTTCTCGCGGGCGACAACGAGCAGGGGAACAATGGCTAAGCCACGGACGAGATAAATGGCGGTAATCACGCTGAGCCCGAGCTTGAGCAGTGGCAGCGGTTGAATGATGCCGGCCCCTGACAGCGCATAGGCCGACCAGGTACTGAGAACGAGAGCAATGCCAGCGGTCACGACAGCCGGATACCAGTGGCCGGCAGTGGCAGCCACTGCCATGCGTTCGCCCGCCCCGAAGAAGCGGTACCACTGGGCGCCGCCAAAGATAATGGCGATGTGAAGCAGTGCGGCAACTGCACTCAAGCCGGCCGCAATGATGAGCCAGGTGTTGTACGAGGTGGACATGGTGTACGGCTCCTCTCGAGCACTAAGGTCGAGCCAAGGAGCGGGAGCTAACCCGCGCCAGTGAGCGGGTAGTGGCTTGCACTGCGTCTACGCCCATGACTCCGTGTCCTTGCAGATGAGGTGGATAATGGAGGCCGGGCTCGACACCCAGAAGGCGTTGAATCCCTGCGGCAATGGCTCGATCTCGTCGCGGCGCACAATGCCTGCCGCCTTGAGGTGCTCGGCCGCGGCCTCGATGTCATCGGTGAGGACTTCGAGCCAGGTTTCGGCCTGGCTGATGCCGGCGACCTTGTCTATCCAGAGGTTATTGGAGCCGAACTCGAAACCGACGGATGGGGCGTGCTGCGTTATTTCCTTGAGGCCGAGAACATCCCGGTAGAACTGGATGGTGGCCTCGTACAGGTGTGGCGGAACCTTCATTGCGATGTTACGGCCGGCGGTGAACATCGGTTTTGCGCTCATAGAAGTATCTCCATTACTCCAAACGCCCAAGGGACAAGCTGCCAAGCCGGGAAGCATAGACCTCGCCAGCCTGGTTCACGCAGCGGAATGCGTGGGCGTATCGCTATGCCCTGCCTGTGTTGGGTTCCCCCGCAAAGCCCCTGACGACGAGGTAGAGCAGCGGGCCGATGGAGACGAAGAACAGGGTGATCACGAGGTATGGCGCTATGGCGATCAGTGGCCTGTGGCGTGCTTTGTTGTCCCGGTACATCCAGATACAGGCCAGCGCCGCCAGGATGTAGAGATCGATCACGACCTGCGCGGTGTCCAGACTGGACATCAGTTCGATACCAAAATCTATCAGCGATTGCTCTGCGTGGAACATGGCAAATGCCGTGTAGGCGGTGAATGCCAGCAGTACGACGAGGGGTAGCATTTTTTTCATGACACCTTCCTTGGTCTGAGCTTAAGCGGCGGCACTGTTATGAGGCGGTATACACGGGCTCGCAGTGGACTTCGGTTTTCACCGAGTTGGCTATGAAGCACTCCTCGTGCGCCTGATGATGCATCCTTTCGATCTGTTCCCGAGTCGGGATGCTCTCGCCAGAGAAACGGACTTCAGGCTGGAGTGTGACCAGGGTCATGGCCATTTTCCCTGCCGAGTTCCTCTCCATCACACCCACGGCCTTGTCGAAGTAGCGCTCTACGCAGAACTGCTGTTTGGCTGCAATGGAAAGAAACCAGAGCATATGGCAACTGGAGAGCGAAGAAACGAAAGCCTCCTCGGGATCAACTGCGGCAGCGTCGGACATGGGGACCGGCACCACATGCGGCGATGAGGAGCCTGGAACCTCCAGGCCGCCATCGAAGCGCAGGAGATGCTTTCGGCTGTAGCGGTTGCCGAGAAAATCTTGCCCATTACGCGTCCAGATAACTTCAGCGACATACCTTGCCATGCACATACCTTCTGACATTTTGTTAAGGGACGCTGGGAGCGCAAGTTTTGGCAGCCCGGCGAACTGGTGCGAGGATCCGTGTTTTGTTAGGCGCCAATCTATCTATGCATTCTTGGCGTCCTGCGCATTCAGCTCAAGGTCGAGACTGTGAATCTGCTGAATAATCTTGATGAGTTTGCGCCCGGTATCTGTCAGGTAGTATTCGGTGCGAGGCGGTATCTCGGGAAAGCTCTGCTTGGCGATCAGACCGTAGTCAGTGAGTTTGCGAAGGCGTTCGGACAAGACCTTGGTCGAAATTCCATCGATATGCCGCTCAAGGGCGCCTGGTCGATTGATGCCATCTTCGACTGCGAGCAGTACAGAGACCGACCACTTACAGCCGACGACATCCTCTAGTCTGTGATAAGTGCTACGAGCCTGCAAAAATATTCTCCTTGTTTTTCGGCAATTTACACCAAAAGGTGCGTAGCCAACCGGTTTGTTCCCGCTAGCGCCGGCTATTGGCTGACTCTATCGTTCGAGCGTGCGCACGCCAAGTAATCAACTCATTTATAGGAGCCTCGCAATGACTGGCAAAGCAGTTTTTTACCACGCAGGATGCCCCGTATGCGTCGCGGCTGAGGATAGCCTCGCCAATGCGATAGACCGTACCCGATACGAAGTGGAGATCGTCCACTTGGGTAATGACAGGGGGCGGATCTCTGATGCTGAAGCTGCAGGAGTGAAGTCGGTGCCTGCCTTGGTTCTGGAGGGGCTGGCTTTCCACATAAACTTCGGTGCGAGTATTTCAGATCTGAAGTAACGGTATCATTGATTGGCGGCGCCACTGCACTCGTGGCGCCGCCTTTTGCTGTTTGACGCTCAACATGAAATGCTAGTTAGATTATTGCGAATTCAAGTCGGACACAATGCATTCCGAAGTGCCTGGGGGAGGGGGATAGGTCGTTTGCTCTCAGGTGAAATAGAGACCTGCGTGAAGGTGGAGCGAAACGTAATCTCATCTTCTGCATTGCGCGCCTCGACTGAAAAAGTAAAAGACGTCGTTGTGAGTTCTGCAGTACTTACCTCGATATGTATGATCTCATCCCAAATCATTGGAGCTAAAAACTCAATTGAAAGCGCGCGCGCAGGAGGGAGAATGCCCATCGCGAATATTTCGCGTATTGCCGGCCCGCCAAGCACATGTGTCAGAAAGTCGTGCACGGCCTCTATGATGAAGTAGGTTATACGTGGAGTGTAGACAATCCCCGCCGGATCGCAGTCTCCGAATAGAATTCGGCGTTCTGTTACAAAGTGCATGGGATAAAACCTTTATGAAATGGATCGGCGTCTGACTAAAGGGCATCCGTGAGCATGGTTTTTAACGTCAAAGCTGGCGAAGCGAACGGCTTAGCCAATTGTTAGAAGCATAGTCCACGCCGCGAACTCTTAGAGATCACATTATTGGTAGGTCGCCCTGTATTCTGGTGGTATCTCAATGTCATAAAGCATGCCAGCAAAGGCAGACATAATTGCTGCTGACACAGATATGCCGACGATAAGTGCGGTGTAGCCAAAGTAGTTGCGCACTGTCTCGCTCAGTTTTTCACGCGTGAGCCAATGTATTGCACAGGCAATGTGACTAAAAATGGCAGCGACCGCGAGAAAGTAGTAAGGAACGAAATAGTAATTAAATGGGGGTGCGTGTATGCCTGCGGCCGCATAGTGAAAGTTTGTGTCGAGTTTTAACTCGGCTCTACCAAATAAAACGGCGCCAACGTGGATGAGCAAGAAAAAGGCCAAGTAGCCACCCGATAAAGCTTGGGCTCGCTCAAAGAAGCCGCGGCGTTGCCCCCAGCGCTGTCTTATAAAGTAAACTCCCGAGCCGATTTGAAAGATAACGCAAGATAGCAATAGCACCTCAATCAAAGGATTGCGGTATATGTGGCGGAAGGACTCCATGAACTGGATGTGTGCTTCGACGCTCTGGAGTGCTAATAAGTGGTTGAATATATGCACCGCGACGTAGGCGCCAATTATGCAGGCAGAGATGCGATGGAGTCTGTGGAGCATGGATAGTCCTTTATAAGGGGCTAACACCGGAGTTAAGCGGCCTGCGGGCCGCGCCCAGCAATGCTACACAATTGCCAGCGTTGCTGGATGCGGACCACAGGTTCGCTTGAGCTATTGGCTAGCGCGCTAGACGCCACTTCGGCTGACGACCTTACCAGAGAACGCTGGATCGGCGATGCAGGAATCAACAGAGTCAGACCGGACGCCGGCCTCAATGTTGGCCTCGCACAGGAGGCGCTTGTAATGCCGTTTGGCCGAGCACGAGTCTAGAAAGGCTCGCGACTGCTCTTTGTCGATGCAAGGTTGCGCAGCAATAAGGTCGTCGGTGGCGGAAACGAACAGGCAATAGTCGGCCTGCCACTGCACGAGCTCGCCCGGAATGGGGCAGGCATAGGACGCCGCATGGGCTGCCGGGCTGCCGATGAGCGCTGTCAATATAAGGTGCCGGAAACGTGTCATGTGCGGGCTAACGATTAAGCTAACGGGCGGCCAAAAGCGTAGCTTTTGGACGTCCCGAGTGAGCGAAGCGAGCGACCTTGAACCGTTTGTTAGACATGGCTGGAACTCGACTTTGCCTTTGAGAAAATTATGCGCATAGTGAGCATGGAAATTCCTACGTATATGTAACCAAGAAATAGTGACGCTAAACTAAAGAAGGCAATTCCGGATACGGTGCTGTCAATTTTGTATGTGTCATGGAAAGTCGCTTGATATAATGCAATTGAGAGATATGTCAGATCAATTATTGCTGTAAATATGATCGGAGCCTTCCAGGCGATATTGATAATTTGTGTTTCGTTTTTGTTTCGAGACCAAATGAGTAGGGTGATGCAGAAAGGGAGGTAGATTGGGCCGCCGACAAGCAGTGACCACAAAAGAAATCCACCAACTTCACTGTCTGTCAGAATCAAAATGGTTGGAGCGACGATGGGAATCAGTAGGCACAATTTGAGGTATGTTGCTTTTGTCATGTGTCTAACGCTTGGTTAAGGGGCGGCCAAAAGCGCAGCTTTTGGACGTCCAAGTGAGCGAAGCGAACGACTTGAACCAATTGTTAGGCTGTAGACTATGGCGGGACATGAACTTACGCCTCTGGTAAGTGACAAGCTACACAAAGCTTATTGTCATCGAGGTCGCGGAAGTATGCACCATAGTAATGTTCGTGATATTCAGTTCTCAATCCTGGCGCACCTTCAGAAATGCCACCATTTGCTAAGGAAGGTCTGAAGTAGAGCGGTTTTTCTGGCTGACTTCGGCCTTCGCCAATTTTGAAAGCGGCCAGTGGGTCAAAATCGACCAGATGGCTCGCTCATTTCGGTGTTTCTGGCCGCCGCAAGCACCTCGCGGCAGCCATTTCCCGTATTACAGACGCACCTCTCCTGCATTCGCCAGCAAATGTCGGCGCACCATCCACAGGTTCGATAGCGCAAACAACGTCACCAGTTGCGCGGTGTTCTTGGCCAAGCCACGGAAGCGCACCTTGGTGTAGCCGAACTGGCGCTTGATCACCCGGAACGGATGCTC
>NZ_JBDQQT010000019.1:0-82131 GCF_039888625.1 Pseudomonas sp. CAU 1711 | reverse complement strand
GGTCTGCTTGCGCTTGCCGGCGTACTCGGCATCGGCGAAGGTCATCTGCTTCATCGGGAAACTCGGGCAACGGGATCGGCGTATTTCACCAGATTCGGGAAGTCTTCTTCAGAATTTCCCTAGCCCTGCGTGCAGCGCACTTTAAAGATGCAACCTTGGATGGCTTGTTTCTCTGCTACACCGCCGGCGATCCCATCGAAGCCCTGCCCAAACGCTTGGAGCAGTTGATCAAGGATTACGAAACTTATCAGCATGCTCTGGCAGCCCAAGAACAAATGCCTGATATATCGCCATTGGCCATCGACGACTGGCCTGGGGAATATGAAGAATGTGTGCAGGTCATAAGTCTGTGCATCCTGCTTCATCGCACAGACCTGTTACAGCGCTTCGTCGCACTGCTGGACAATGCCGGTTATGCCGGTGATGACACCCTCTATGAAGACCTGTTGCGCAAGGTGCTACCCAACCGCACCGACCTGGACGAGTGGTATCACGATCTCTACACACCGCTGATCCGGGCCATTTATGCCCCGACGCCAGAAGAAGCATCCGGTCTACTGAAGCAGTACTGCAACCAGTGGTATTCGTCCTTTGCCGACCAGCAGACCACTTGGCACGACAGCCATCTGGATATAGACGGCGACGAGGGTAGCTATGTCGGCTACTGGGCCTTCGAAGCTGGCGCCATCGCCTATCTCTACAACATCGACGACAGCCAGATCGACCATATGGTCTACCCCAAGGATCTGGTCGCCTACGCACGCAGCAATACCCCCAAGTACAACGGCCCAAGCCCAGTGCACGCCGGCCAGCCCTGCCCCCGAAGGAGGAAAGGGGACAGATTTATTTCTCCGGCAGTTTATTCGCAAATTAATAGATCTACCCCTTCTGTGCCCTCTTTTGGAATGAAGCACCAACAGTGAGGCACGCGAACAAAGGGCGGACTTACTCAGCGCACGCCGCCCAGAGAAATCTGGAAAGGCCTCAGTGCGCCTCCGGGAAGGAGCCTGGCGAAAAGCCGGACGCCGGCTCGCCACTGGCATGGCAACACAGCCTGTTGCGCCCATCTCGCTTGGCCTGATAGAGGGCCATGTCGGCCTGTTTGAGCAGCTCGCCTAATGCCTGTGGGTGCTGCGCATCCGCGAAGCTCAGGCCGATGCTCACCGTGAGCGGGGCGTAGGGTTGCTCCTCGCCCGTCTGCTCGATGGCTTCGCGCAGGCGGTTGAGGCTTTCTTCGGCCATCCGCCGGTTGGGGCAGAGCATGCTCACGGCGAACTCCTCGCCGCCCAGGCGGCCGAGGATGTCTTCCTGGCGCAGGGTATGGCGCAGGGTTTTCGCCACGGCCAGTAGCGCCTGGTCGCCGATGTCGTGGCCGTGCTCGTCGTTGATGCGCTTGAAGTTATCCACATCCAGAATGGCGACGCCCAGGCAGCTATTGCCACGGCGCATGCGCGCCAGTTGCTGCTCGCTCTGTTCGAAGAAGGCCTTGCGGTTGGCCAGGCCGGTGAGCGGGTCCTCGTGGGCCATGCGCAGCAGTTGCGCATTGCTCTGGCGCAGGGCCTCGGTGCGTTCGTTGAGGACGTTCTGCAGCTCGGACTTGAGGCTGCGCAAGTCGCGGTTGCGCTGTTCCAGCGCGGCCTCGTAGTGAGTGCTCAGGGTGACGTCGCGCTCGATGGCGGCGAAGTGGGTGACATCGCCGAAGCGGTTCTTCAGCGGAATGATGTGCAGCTCCAGCCAGTAAGGCTGGCCGCTTTTCGAGTAGTTGAGAATCTTCTCCTGGCAGGGCTCGCGGCGCTCCAGCGCGGCGCGGATGCGCGCCGTGGTCGCCGCATCGGTGTCCTGCCCCTGGAGCAGGCGCGGCGTCTCCCCCAGCACCTCTTCGGCGCTGTAGCCGGTGAGCTGTTCGAAGGCCTTGTTGACGTACACGATCTTCGGCCCGAGGGGCCGGTCGAGCTGGTCGGCCTCGGTGACGATCACGATGTCCTGGGTGTTGTGCAGGATGTCCTCGAAGGAGAACAGGCTCTTCTTGTCCGTGATGTCCACGAAGCTGACCACGATGAAGCCGTGGCCACTGCCGAAGTCGCCTTCGCAGTAGGCGTTCACGCTGAACCAGGAGATGTCCTGATGATGGCTGTCCAGCACGCCCAGCACTTCGTTGTGCAGGGGCTGCTGGCTGCTCAGCACGCGGTTGACCGGGTAGTCGGTCACCGGCAGGGTGAGGTTGTGTTCGTCCAGGAAGCGCCACTGGGGGTCGAGGGCGTCTTTGCCGATGATCTGGTTGTAGGTCAGCCGCAGCAGGCGCAACGCGGTCGGGTTGGCGTACACGATGGACGTGTCCTGAGCATGAATCACCACCCCGATATTGGCGTTTTCCAGCAGAGTGAGCAGCTTCACCTGCTCCAGACCCGACACGTTCATTGGCAGAGCCTCAGGACTACGACCCATCCATCACTATAGCGCCGGCCAGGCACTGCGCGCGGCGGGGCGACGGCGCCTCAGTCCATTTCCAGCTGGGCCCTGAGCAGCTCGGCGAAACGCTCGGCCGGCACCGGTGGGCTGATCAGGTAACCCTGGATCTCGTCGCAGTGCTGCAGCTTGAGGAAGTCCATCTGCGCCTGGGTTTCCACGCCCTCGGCCACCACCTTGAGCTCCAGGCCGTGGGCCATGGCGATGATGGCGCGGGTGATGGCCGCGTCCTCGCCGCCGGCGGCCAGGTCGCGGACGAAGGTCTGGTCGATCTTCACATAGTCCACCGGGAAGCGCTTGAGGTAGCTGAGCGAGGAATAACCGGTGCCGAAGTCATCGATCGCCAGTTTCACCCCCAGGTCGCGCAACTGCTGGAAGGTGGCGATGACGTTCTCCACGTTGTCCAGCAACTGGCTCTCGGTCAGCTCCAGCTCCAGCAGGTGCGGCGCCAGCTCGGTCTCGTCGAGCACCTGGCGCACCAGGCCGATCAGGTTGCCCTGGCGCAGCTGGTGCACCGACAGGTTGACCGACACGCGCAGGTCGGCCAGGCCCTGGCGCTGCCACTCTCTGGCCTGCAGGCAGGCCTGGCGCAGGACGAATTCGCCGATCGGCGCGATCAGCCCGGTCTCCTCGGCCAGCGGGATGAAGTCGCTGGGCGGCACCAGGCCCAGCTGCGGGTGGCGCCAGCGCACCAGCGCCTCGGCGGCATTCAGGCTGTCGTCGGCCAGGCACAGCTTGGGCTGGTAGAACACCTCCAGCTGGCCCTCCTCGATGCCCTTGCGCAGCTGGGTCTCCAGCTGCAGGCGCTCCAGGGTGCAGGCCTGCAGGTTGTCGGTATAGAACTGGAAGGTGTTGCCGCCCAGGTGCTTGGCGTGCTGCACCGCCATGCCGGCCTGGCTGATCAGGGTGGCGATCTCGCGGGCGTTGTCCGGCAGCAGGCTGATGCCGATCGAGGCGCTGATCACCAGCTCGTGGCCGGCCACGTCCATCGGCGTGCGCAACTTGGCCAGCAGGCGGCTGGCGGTGCGCGCCAGGGCCGACAGGCTGCCGTAGTCGTCGAGCAGGATGGCGAACTCGTCGCCGGCCAGGCGCGCCACGGTGTGCGCCTCCGGCACCGCCTGGTTGAGACGGCGCGCCATCTGCCGCAGCAGCTGGTCGGCGCCTTCGTGGCCAAGGCTGTCGTTGAGCAGCTTGAAGCGGTCCAGGTCGATGTGCAGCAGGGCCATCTGCCCCTCGTTCTGCCGCGCCCGCTCGCAGGCCTCGTGCAGGCGCTCGCGGAACAGGCTGCGGTTGGCCAGGCCGGTCAGCTCGTCGTAGTGCGACAGGTAGCGCAGGCGCTCCTCGGTCTGCCGGCGCTGCGACAGGTCGGAGAAGAAGCCGACGATGTGGCTGACCCGGCCGCGGCCGTCGCGCACCACGTTGAGCTGCAGCCATTGCGGGTAGAGCTCGCCGTTCTTGCGCGTCTCGATCAGCTCGCCGCGCCAGCAGCCGTGGGTCTCCAGCTCCTGGCGGATCAGCTGATACTGGCGCCGCGCGTCGCGGCTGCTGATCAGGGTGGCCACGCTGCGCCCCAGCACCTCTTCCTTGCGATAGCCGGTGACCTCGCTGAAGGCCTGGTTGACCGACAGCAGCAGGTAGTCGGAGTCGAGGATGACGATGCCCTCGCCGCAGGCCTCGAACACGGTGGCGGCCAGGCGCTGCTCTTCGTCGACGCGCTTGCGCTCGGTGATGTCACGGCGGGTGCCGAGCATGCGCAGCACCTGGCCGTTGTCGTCGCGTTCCACCGCCCGGCCACGGTCCTCGACCCAGCGCCAGCGACCATCGGCGTGACGCACCCGATATTCCACGCAGTAGCCGTCGCTGCGGCCCTTGAGGTGCTCGACCAGGGCCCGGCGCAGCACCGGCACGTCGTCCGGGTGCAGGCGCGGCTTGAGGTGGCTGAGCACGCCCTTCACCTGGTCCTGGCTGATGCCGAAGATGCTCTCCAGGTGGCTGTGGTGCACCTCGTCGGTCTGCAGGTTCCAGTCCCACAGGCCCAACTCGCTGGCCTCCAGGGCCAGGGCCAGGCGCGCCTCGCTCTTGCCCAGGGCATGGCTGGCGTCGTCCAGCTCCAGGGTGCGCTGGGCCACGCGAATCTCCAGCTCGTCGTGGGCCTGGCGCAGCTCGCGCTCGGCGCGGCGGCGCTGCTCCACCTCGCGGGCCAGCTCCTGGTTGAGACCCTCGGCACTCTCGCGGGCGTGTTCCAGGCGTTCGATCAGCGCCTGGTTCTCGAAGCGGCGCAGCAGGCTGCTCTGCACCAGGCGATTGACCTGCCAGGCCACCACACAGAGGCTCAGCAGCATCAGCAGGCCGAGGGCGCCCCAGCCCTGCTGGCGCGGGCTGTCGCTGAGCAGCAAATAAAGGATGCTGGGCAGCAGACAGGGCAGGGCGAACGCCAGGAAGGCCGCGCGACTGACCGCATAGGCCACGCTGGCGGAGAGGATAGCGGCAGCGATCAGGCCGTAGACCAGGGCCTGCAGCAGGAAGCGCTCGGCCGGCACCAGGTAGATCGCGGCAAAGGCCAGGGTCAGGCCGGACAGGCCGGCGCCGACCAGGAACATGCGCTGCCACTGCGGATTGGCCTGGCGCGAGGGCAAGGCGGCCTTGAACGCGGCCATCTGGATCAGCCGCAACACCGCCAGCAGCACCAACCATACCAGCCAGGCGGCCAGCGCCAGGCTGGGGCTCGGCTGCCAGAGCAGGCCGGCGCAGGCCACGCCGCTGAGCAGCATGAACAAGGTGGGCACCTGAGAGCCCTGGTACAACAGGCGGGTTCTCTCCACCGCGATTTCGGTGGCGAATTGCTGCGCGACGGCGCGAGGCTCCTCCACCGCCATGCCGGCGGAGGCCCCCCGAAGAGATGGGGTCATAGGCGATTTTACTTGTAATGGTGTGCCTGACGTTCGCCGAGCATACCCGAGCTAGAGCGCCTGCCCAAGACTGGAGATGGCCTTTTAATAGCGCCAATCGACAAGCGGCGAACGAGCGCTCACTGATCGCAACCCTGCGGTTTGCCGCCCCTCCGGCCGGCCCGTAGAATGCCGCGATGCATAACGATCCCGCCTCCTTCGACCCAGAGCTCCTTCTCGCCTCCCTCAACGATGCGCAGTGCCAGGCCGTGGCCGCCCCGCTCGGCCGCCAGCTGGTGCTGGCCGGCGCCGGCTCGGGCAAGACCCGCGTGCTGGTGCACCGCATCGCCTTCCTTATCCAGTTCCTGAATGCTTCGCCGTACAGCATTCTGTCGGTGACCTTCACCAACAAGGCCGCCGCCGAGATGCGCCAGCGCATCGAGCAGCTGCTCGGCCTCAACCCCGCCGGCATGTGGGTCGGCACCTTCCACGGCCTGGCCCATCGCATCCTGCGGGCGCACTGGCAGGAGGCCGGGCTGAGCGAGAACTTCCAGATCCTCGACTCCGACGACCAGCAGCGACTGATCAAGCGGGTGATCCGCGAACTGGGCCTGGACGAACAGCGCTGGCCGGCCAAGCAGGCACAGTGGTTTATCAATGGGCAGAAGGACGAAGGGCTGCGGCCGAAGAATATCCAGCCCGGCGGCGACCTGTTCCTCGCCACCATGCTGAAGATCTACGAGGCCTACGAGGCGGCCTGCGCGCGCACCGGGGTGATCGACTTCGCCGAGCTGCTGCTGCGGGCGCTGGACCTGTGGCGCGACAAGCCGGACCTGCTGGCGCACTACCAGAAGCGCTTCCGCCATATCCTGGTCGACGAATTCCAGGACACCAACGCCGTGCAGTACGCCTGGCTGCGCCTGCTCGCCAAGGGCGGCGAGAGCCTGATGGTGGTGGGCGACGACGACCAGTCGATCTACGGCTGGCGCGGCGCGCGGATCGAGAATATCCAGCAGTTCAGTAGCGACTTTAGCGATAGCCAGATGATCCGCCTGGAGCAGAACTACCGCTCCACCGCCGGCATCCTCAAGGCCGCCAACGCGCTGATCGCCAACAACAACGGGCGCCTGGGCAAGGAGCTGTGGACCGACGGCAGCGACGGCGAGCCGATCAGCCTGTACGCCGGCTTCAACGAGCACGACGAAGCGCGCTACGTGGTCGAGAGCATCGAGGACGCCCTGCGCAAGGAGGGCCTCAAGCGCAGCGAGATCGCCATCCTCTACCGCTCCAACGCCCAGTCGCGGGTGCTGGAAGAAGCGCTGCTGCGCGAGAAAATCCCGTATCGCATCTACGGCGGCCAGCGCTTCTTCGAGCGCGCCGAGATCAAGAACGCCGTGGCCTACCTGCGCCTGCTCGACGGCCGGCACAACGACGCCGCGCTGGAGCGGGTGATCAACGTGCCGACCCGCGGTGTCGGCGAGAAGACCGTCGAGGCGATCCGCGAACACGCGCGCCACAGCCAGCTGTCGATGTGGGCGGCGATGCAGCAGCTGATCGCCGCCAAGGCCCTGCCCGGCCGCGCCGCCGGCGCGCTGGCCGGGTTCGTCGAGCTGATCGAGAACCTGGCGGCGAAAGTGCTGGATATGCCGCTGCACCTGATGACCCAGACCGTCATCGAGCAGAGCGGCCTGCTCGCCTGGCACCAGGCCGAGAAGGGCGAGAAGGCCCAGGCACGGGTGGAGAACCTGGAGGAACTGGTCAGCGCCGCGCGCAACTTCGACAACGACGAAGACGACGAGCTCGGCCCGCTGGCCGCCTTCCTCACCCACGCCTCGCTGGAGGCCGGCGACACCCAGGCCGAGGAACACGAGGACTGCGTGCAGCTGATGACCCTGCACAGCGCCAAGGGCCTGGAGTTCCCCCTGGTGTTCCTGGTCGGAATGGAAGAGGGCCTGTTCCCACACAAGATGAGCCTGGAGGAACCCGGCCGCCTGGAAGAGGAACGCCGCCTGGCCTATGTCGGCGTGACCCGCGCCATGCAGCGCCTGGTCATGACCTACGCCGAGACCCGCCGCCTGTACGGCAGCGAGACCTACAACAAGGTGTCGCGCTTCGTCCGCGAGATTCCGCCGGCGCTGATCCAGGAAGTGCGCCTGTCGGGCAGCGTCAGCCGCCCCTACGCGGCACCCAGCCGGAACATGAGCGGCGGCTCGATGTTCGCAGGCAGCCAAGTGCCGGAAACCCCCTTCAGCCTCGGCCAGGCCGTGCGCCACAGCCTGTTCGGCGAGGGCGTGATCCTCAACTTCGAAGGCAGCGGCGCCCAGGCCCGCGTGCAAGTGAACTTCGCCGGCGAAGGCAGCAAGTGGCTGATGCTGGCCTACGCCAAGCTGGAAGCGATCTGAATCCAACCAGAACACCACAAGGAGCCCCCATGATTCGCCGCCCCCTGATGCTGCTCGCCGGCATCCTCGCCGCCCTCGGCCTGAGCGCCTGCAAGGAAGACAGCACGCCGGCCGCCTCCGCCCCGGCCGCCCAGCAGCATGAGTGGAAGATGGTCACCGCCTGGCCGAAGAACTACCCGGGCCTGGGCACCGCGGCCAACCGCTTCGCCGAGCGGGTGCAGACCATGAGCGGCGGGCGCCTGCGCATCAAGGTCTACGCCGCCGGCGAGCTGGTGCCGGCGCTGGAGGTGTTCGACGCGGTGTCGCAGGGCACCGCCGAGCTGGGCCATGGCGCCGCCTACTACTGGAAGGGCAAGGTGCCGGCCGCGCAGTTCTTCACCGCCGTGCCCTTCGGCCTGTCGGCCGCCGAGATGAACGCCTGGCTCAGCCACGGCGGCGGCCTGCAGCTGTGGGGCGAGGCCTACGCGCCGTTCGGCGTGCGCCCGCTGGCGGTGGGCAACACCGGCATGCAGATGGGCGGCTGGTTCAACAAGGAGATCAACTCGCTGGCCGACCTCCAGGGCCTGAAGATCCGCATGCCCGGTCTCGGCGGCGAGGTGCTGAGCAAGCTCGGCGCCACCACAGTCAACCTGCCCGGCGGCGAGGTGTTCACCGCCCTGCAGACCGGCGCCATCGACGCCACCGACTGGGTCAGCCCCTACAACGACCTGGCCTTCGGCCTGCACAAGGCGGCCCGCTACTACTATTACCCGGCCTGGCAGGAGCCGCAGGCGGCGCTGGAGCTGCTGGTCAACCAGAAGGCCCTGGACGCCCTGCCGGACGACCTCGTGGCCATAGTCGAGGAGGCCGCCCGCGCCGCCAACCAGGACATGCAGGACGACTACGTGTACAACAACGCTCGCGCCCTGGAAGAGCTCAAGCTGCAGGGCGCCGAGCTCAAGCGCTTCCCCGACGAGGTGCTGGCGGCGCTGCGCCGGCAGTCCAGCCTGGTGCTCGGCGAACTGGCCGCGCAGAGCGAGCTGAACGGCCGCATCTGGGCCTCGCTGCAGGCCTTCCAGGCCCAGGTCACGCCGATGCATCAGGTCTCCGAGAAGGAGCTGTACAACTGGCGCTGATCCTCGCACGCGCCGCCTAGGCTGGGTCGCGCCGCGCAGCTAGAAACGCGCCGCGCCGAAGCCCGTCGTTCAGGTCTGCGGCCGTTGTTCTCCCTCTCCCCCTGGGAGAGGGCTGGGTGGGCCGCGGGCGGATGAGGGAGGCAACGAGTAGGCGATAGTCCCTCACCCCCAGCCCCTCTCCCGGCGGGAGAGGGGGGCACTTAGGACACCTTTTACCGGGACAACATCCAAGTGAGGGCATTGCGCAGTGTGTCCTCAGGCAGAGACAAGCCAGAAACACGCCGCGGCTCTGTAAAGGATGTCGCGGCTTTTTCTTAAGTGAACAGCATTAGGTCTAGCGGGAGTCCTTGCGCCGGGTTTCGCTGCGCTCTACCCAGCCGACCCGGCGCTCATCCGCCGGCGACGCGGCCGCCATCCGTCAGCTGCCACCAGCCCGGCACCCGGGCTGGCCATACTGACCAGCGGAGGTTTCCATATGCCCCGCTCCAGCCCATCCGCCGCGCATATCCTCGACAAAGCCCTCGAGCTGGCCGATCTCTGCGGCTGGGAACGCCTGCACCTGCACGAGGTGGCCGAGGAGCTGGACTGCGACCTGGCCACCATCGCCCGGCATTACCGGCAGAAGGACGATCTGGTCGAGGCCTGGTTCGACCGCGCCGACCAGGCCATGCTGACCCGCGCCACGGCCACCGACCTGGTCGCGCTGGACGCCGAGAAGCGCCTGGAGGAACTGCTGCTCGCCTGGCTGGCGGCGCTGGCCCCGCACCGCACGGTGACCGGGCAGATGCTGCTGTACAAGCTGGAGCCCGGCCATATCCACCTGCAGGTCGGCGGCCTGCTGCGCGTCAGCCGCACCGTGCAGTGGTGGCGCGAGGCCGCCGGGCGGCGGACCCTGCACCTGGCCCGCATCGCCGAGGAAAGCCTGCTGAGCGCCGCCTACCTGCGCACCTTCGTCCACTGGCTGCGCCACCGCGACGAGCACGAGGCCGAACTGCGCGCCCTGCTGCGCCGCCAGCTGCGCCGCGCCCCGCTGGCCCACCTGCTGCGCACATAAATCCGGAAACATTCTGCGCTGGCATTCGCCGCCCGGACTCGGCAGCATGACGCGCGAACCACAACCTCAGCGGGACCACCCCTCATGCAGCGTTTTCTCAGCATCGCCATGGCCCTGTGCCTGGGCCTGACCCTCAGCCTCGACGCCAGCGCCAAGCGCCTGGGCGGCGGCAAGTCGTTCGGCTCGGCGCCGACTCACCAGACCCGCCAGGCGGAGGCGCCCAAGGCCAGCCAGCCGGCCGCCACCAGTGGCGCAGCCGCTACCGCCGGCCGTGCCGCACCGGCCGCCAGCGGCGCCTCGCGCTGGCTCGGCCCGCTGGCCGGTATCGCCGCCGGCGGCCTGCTCGCCTCCATGTTGATGGGCGACGGCTTCGAGGGCATCCAGTTCCTCGACATCCTCATTCTCGGCCTGATCGCCTTCGTCATCTTCAGGCTGCTCGCCGCGCGCCGCCAGGCCCAGGGGCAGCCGGCCATGGCCGGCGGCATGCAGCGGCAGATGCCGCAGCAGCCGATCTTCGGCGGCGCCGCGCAAGCCGCTCGCCCGGCCATCAACGCGCCGGCCTGGTTCGACGAACAGCGCTTCCTCGCCGCCGGCCGCGAGCACTTCCAGGCCCTGCAGCAGCACTGGGACAGCGGCGACATGGACAAGCTGGCCGAGTTCTTCACTCCCTCGATGCTGGACTTCCTCAAGCAGGAGCGCGCCAGCCTGGGCGACGGTTACCAGTCGACCTACATCGACGATCTGGACGTGCAGCTGGACGGCATCGACGAGCTGGCCGACAAGACCGTCGCCACCCTGACCTTCCGTGGCGTGGCCAAGACCTCGCGCTTCGACCAGGGCGAGGCCTTCAGCGAAAGCTGGCGCATGGAGCGCGCCAGTGGCGACGACCAGCCCTGGCTGGTAGCCGGCATTCGCCAGAACGGCTGATTTACCCAGCAACCTGATCAAAAGCCCGGGCATGCCCGGGCTTTTGCATTTCTGCCGCGCAGGAAAATCTGCGACTCCCCTTGTAGTAACCAAATGTTTCACCTAATACTCGCCCCGGGCAGCGCCAACCTGCCCATAGGTACACGGACGCTACACATAACTACAAAAGGAATAAGTCATGGCGAAAACCCTCAGAAGTCCGGGGCAGAAGCGCAAACTGTGGATCCGCAGCAGCATGATCGCGCTGGCGCTGCTTGGCCTCACCCTCGCCTACTTCATCAAGGGCCCGGCGCAAGTCGCGGCGATCCAACTCAGCAAGCACCACGGCACCGCCGAGGCAGCCATCAGCGCCTTGGACCAGAGCGAAGAGGAATACCGGGGGCGCAAGGGACGCAAGAAGACGCGCCAGGTCTATACGGTCAGCTACGAGTACGCTGTCAACGACGTGCAGTTCCAGCAACAGCACGACCTGAGCGCCGGCCAGTACGACGCACTGCTTGGCAAGCAAACCGTAACGGTCTGGTTTGCCGAGCAGAAACCCGAGGAAGCCATTCCGCAGATCGTGGTCGAGCAGCAGGCCCACGAATCCGCCGTGGAACGGGTCATCGACGCCGCCCCCTACGTCATCGGCGTCGCGCTGCTATTGAATATCGTCCTAACCCTGCTGTTCGGCCGTGAACCCAAAGGCAAGCTGCCGGATGGCTTCTATACCGCAAACAGCTGGCTGGACATCGAGGACCACCGTCTGGTGATGCTCAACGGCCAGCAACTGGTGTCCATCAGTTTCGACAGCAAACAAGCCGACAACGTGCAGCGGCTTTATCAAAGTGGCGCCGATCTGGCCGCCATCCTCGGTCAGGTGCCCTGTAAACAGAAGGTCATCGACCTGAGCACGGTCAGCAAGGTCAGCAGCGAGCATTTCCGCGACACCATCGACCTGAAGTTCAGCGTGGATGGCAAGGAAAGCAGCGAGAGCCTGGAGTTCCTCAGCGCCACCGTGAAGGAGCACGCCCTGAAGCAGATCGCGCGCGCTCTGCCGGAGCGCCTGAGAATGAGCGTGGAGAAGCTCACCCGCCTGCAAGCCGCGCGCCCCGCGCTGATCGTGGCCCTGCTGAGCAGCGGCGCGCTCTATTACTTCGACAACGCGCTGGCGCTGGCCGGATGCGCACTGGTCCTGCTGTGGGCACTGAAGGTGCTCCTGCAACGCCTGCTCGACCCGACCGTGATCATCACCTTCAGCGCTCAGGAGCCGGCCAGCGACCTGCTGGCGAGCGAGTAACCCAGCCGCAAGACAAACCCGGGCCGAGCCCGGGTTTTTTTATGATTCCCCTGCGAGCCATTGGAATACCTCGGAGAGCGCGTCCGACAGAAGCGTTAACCGCCTCGCATCCCACCCATCCGCCACACAAGCGTCATCAACTCGTCGCTTTCTGCCGCTAGCGTCGTGGCTCCGTCGCACCTCCTCAGCAGAAGGAACCGAACCGTGAGCCTCGATGACAACCACGCCGTGCTGTTTGGCAACGGCGACGAGCACCCCAGCAACCATTGCGCCAACCCGCACATGAGCGAGCTGATCGACCAGCGCCGTCGGCAGATTCTCGCCGGCGGCGCCGCCATCGGCGCGCTGGGCTTCCTCGGCGTGCTGCCGCAGGCGGCCGCGGCGGCCGAGAAGAGCGCCGCCCTGCCCTTCAGGAAACGCAACCGCCTGCCATTCGACGCCATACCGGTGAGCCGCGCCGATGCCATCCAGGTGCCCGCCGGCTACCGCGCCAGCGTCATCCTCCCCTGGGGCACGCCGATCGCCGGCGGCTTCCCGCCCTTCCTCGAGGACGCCAGCAACAGCGCCCAGGACCAGGCCGAGCAGGTCGGCATGCACCATGACGGCATGCACTTCTTCCCCGCCGACGGCCGCCATGGCGGCGGGCGCCGCTCCAACCACGGCCTGTTGGTGTTCAACAACGAATACATCGACGCCCCGCTGCTGCACCCCAACGGCCCGACCACGGTGAATGGCAAACGCACCGTGGCCGACGAGGTGCGCAAGGAAATCAACGCCCACGGCGTGACCATAGTGGAGATCCGCCGCGACCGTTTCGGCGACTGGCAGGTCGTCCCGGGGCGCTACAACCGCCGCATCACCGCCGCCACGCCGATGCAGATAGCCGGCCCGGCGCGTGGTCATGCCCTGCTGCGCACCCGCTACAGCCCGGACGGCAGCGCCACCCGTGGCACCCAGAACAACTGCTCCAACGGCTTCACGCCCTGGGGCACCTACCTGACCTGCGAGGAAAACTGGGCCGGCTATTTCGCCAGCCGCGATACCGAGCTGCCGCGCGAGCTCAAGCGCTACGGCCTGCGCAGCACCAGCCGCTTCGGTTGGGACACCCTGCCCGGCGACGAATTCGAGCGTTTCGACGCCACCCGCAAGGCCGCCGAGGCGACCGGCGACTACCGCAACGAGCCCAACCACTTCGGCTGGATAGTGGAGATCGACCCCTTCGACCCGGACTCCACCCCGGTCAAGCACACCGCCCTCGGCCGTTTCGCCCACGAGGGCCTGATCTTCGCCCCGGTGCGCGCCGGCCGCCCGCTGGTCTGCTACTCCGGCGACGACTCGCAGAACGAATACGTCTACAAGTACGTCAGCCGCGGCAAGTACCTGCCGGCGCTGCGCAAGCCCGGCCGTCTGCTCGACGAGGGCACCCTGTACGTGGCCCGCTTCAATGCCGACAGCAGCGGCGACTGGCTGGCCCTGGACCTCAAGGACCCGGCCTTCCAGCGGGCCTGCGCCAGCGCCGGGGTGAGCTTCGCCGACCAGGGCGAGGTGCTGATCAACACCCGCCTGGCCGCCGATATCGTCGGCGCCACCAAGATGGACCGCCCGGAATGGGGCGCGGTCAACCCGGATAACGGCGAGGTCTACTTCACCCTCACCAACAACAGCTCGCGCAGCGTGCCGGACGCCGCCAACCCGCGCGCGGCCAACCCCTACGGGCACATCATCCGCTGGCGCGAGGACCGTCGCGACCATGCCGGCCAGCGCTTCAACTGGGATATCTTCCTGCTCGCCGGGCCGCAGTCCGACAGCCGTGGCCCGAACGGCGCGGCGCTGGACGACAGCAACATCCTGGCCAGCCCGGACGGCCTGTGGTTCGACCCGGACGGCCGTCTGTGGATCCAGACCGACATGAGCGGCAGCCAGCTGGCCAGCGGCCCCTTCGGCCACAACCAGATGCTGGTGGCCGACCCGCGCAGCGGCGAGCTCAAACGCTTCCTCACCGGGCCGATCGGCGCCGAGGTCACCGGCATCAGCGCCACCCCGGACTTCCGCACCCTGTTCGTCAACATCCAGCACCCGGGCGAGGGCTCCACCGCCAGCAACCTGCTCAGCAGCTGGCCGGACGGCCCGGGCCGGCGCCCGCGCTCGGCCACCGTGGTGATCACCCGCGAGGACGGCAAGCGCCTGATGTGAGCGAACGCGGCCCGGGGGCGCCTGGCCCCCGGAGCCCGCGCCTCAGCACAGCTCGCACACCTCGGCGTGCGGCACCAGCCGCAGGTACTGCTCCATCTCCAGATGCACCAGATTCTCGTGGTCGCCGGCCTCCAGGTAGATGTCCTGCTGACGGGTCAGCTGCGGGTCGATCAGCATGGGCATGCCATAGGGCTCGCCCAGGGCCGGCAGGGCGCCCACCTCGCAGTCGCTGAACAGCCCGGCCACGGTCGCCTCGTTGCTCAGTTGCCAGTCCGCCTGGCCCACCTGCACCCGACTCAGGTCCAGATGCCGGCTGGCCGGCACCACCGCCATCAGGAAACGCCCGTGGCGATCGTCGAGGATCACCGGCTTGGCCATGCGCTCGGCCGGCACCGAGGCCACCCGCGCCGACTCCAGGCTGGTGGCCGAATGCGGGTGGCTCACCAGGTCGAATTTGCAGCGCGCGCCCTCCAGGCTGCGCTGTACCGTTGTCGCCATGCTCATCTCGCACCTCCAGGCCCCGCCCCCGACCAAGGCATTCAACCCCCAACGATCCTATGAATTCTAGTCAAGTCCCGCGTGCTTTTTGCGCCAGCGGCGCACTACTGTATAAAGCGCATCCCCTTGCACGAGAGCCTGCCCGCCATGGAAGAAGTCATCGAACAGTTGCGCGAACTCAGCGAGCCGGTGCCGGTGCCGCTGGAACTGCCGGACGAGGAGACCCTGGTGGAGATTCAGGAGCAGATCCTCATCCACCTGCCCTTCGAATTGCGCGAGTTCCTGCTCAAGGTCAGCGACGTGGTCTACGGCCGCCTGGAGCCGGTCACCGCCAGCGACCCGCAGTCGCACACCTACCTGCCGGAAGTCGCCGCCAGCGCCTGGGACCTGGGCCTGCCGCGCGACCTGGTACCGCTGTGCCAGGACGGCCGCGACTACTACGCGGTGGACGTGGAGGGCCAGGTCTGGCGGTGGGACGGCGACCAGGGCGAGCTGACCGACGAGAGCTGGGACTCGGTCTGGCACTGGTGCCGCGACGTCTGGCTGGAGAGCTGAACGGCGCCGGATGGTCTTAACTGGCAGGCAGGAGCTCACAGGGACATCGACTCATGGCGCAACCCAGAACCCGCCTGCTGATCGCCGGCCTCGCCCTCCTGGCCGGCGGCGCCGGCCTAGGGCTCGGCCTGCCCGCCGCCGACAGCGGGCCAGCCGTGCCGGCGAGCGATGCTCCGCCGCCTGCCGACGACCCCGGCGCCGATGCACCGCCGCCCGAGAATGCCGCCGCGCAGGCGCTAGCCGACGATCCCGCCGTGCGCGGCTATCAGGCGCGCCTGCAGTTCGCCGCCGACTACCGCGCCTTCCTGCAGGGCGCGGCGGGCCTCGCCGAGCACGAGCGGCAACGCCAGGCCGAGGCCCTGGCCAGGGAAATCGACCGGCGCGAGGCCGCGCGCGAGCTGGCCCTGAGCGAGGCCCTGCTGCTGCAGCTGGGCCTGGTACAGGCGCTGGGCGGCGACGAAGACAGCCAGAAGGCCCGCGCCGACGCGTTGCTGGCGCGCTACCAGGCCTTGGGCAAGGCGCGCGAGGCCGGCGCCCAGACGCCCGATGCGCGCTTCAGCCGCTACAAGTCCGAGGAGAAGCGCATCGTCGAGGAGGTGATGGCGCTGCAGAGCATCCCCGACGGCCTGAGCCGCGACCAGTACCTGCGCCAGCGCCTGCAGGAGGCGCGGGAGCAGGCTTACCAGTGACCCTCAGAGCAGCTGGTCGATGATGTAGTAGAGCAGGTTGAAGGGCTTGGCTTTGTCCGCCGCATCGCTGCTCTCGGAGGCCGAAAGCACCGCGCCGCTGCCATCCAACAGGTTGTTGACGAAGTGGTCCAGCTCCAGGTTCTGCTCCTGCACGTCCGCGTTGGCGAACTCGATGATGCTGGTGCAGTGGCTCTCGTTCACCGCCCGGTACTGCGGGAAGTAACCGCCGAAGTTGCTCAGGTTGGCCAGGCGGTCGCGCAGGCGCCCGGTGTCCACGTCCCACTTGGCATGGATCAGCGCCTCCTTGGTGGCGGCGTCCGGGGCGGCGATGATGTCCGGGTGGAAGCGCTCGTAGGAGTAGGCCGAGTAGTTGAGGTCTTCCCAGAAGTGGGTGTGCCCCAGGCGGTCGCCGGGCAGGTTGCTCGACAGGGCCGGGTAGAGGCTGCCCAGGTCGCTCGGGTCGAGCCCCGGCAGGCGGCTCTGCAGGAAGGGCAGCGGGCCGGCGTCCAGGCCCCAGGCGCTGCGAATGTGGTCCTGCAGCAGACGCGAGGGGTACTGCCCGACGTCGCCACCCAGCGGCGCGTTGAATACCGGACCGGAGTCGTTGAGTAAAAAGCCGCGGCTCGGCGCCATGTCCTGGCGGATGCCCGCGTAGTTGGTCAGGCTGCCGGCGCCGCCGGCGCTGCAACCTGTGGTGAGCAGCTGCGCCGGGCGCGGCAGGTTGTTCTTCAGCCAGGCCACCACCGCGCGGGTGTTGCGCAGGCCGTTGTGGTGCCACACCAGCGGCGGCTTCTGGTTCTGCGGGTCCTGGTACACCGCCACCTTGTCGCCCGAGTAGATATCGCCGGTGCAATAGGGCACGTAGATCATGTTCCAGTTCTGCGGCTTGGTCCGCGTCCAGGGGTGCAGGCGCACCACCAGCGGGCTGACCAGGCTGGCCCCGGGGTTGAGCAGGCTCATGTAGTCGTCGGGAATGCCATCGGGATTGCGCGCCCCGCGAATGCCGCCCTGCCCGCTGCAGCTGGCATAGTCCCAGCAGGCGCCGCCGCCTTCCAGGTAGATGATGGTGTTGCTGGTGTTGGGCACGCGGTTGACGAAGAACTTGTAGGGCGAGCCGTTGCCGCACACCGCGCCGGTCTGCGGCGCCAGCTGCACGGTCTGCCAGGCATAGTAGTTGCCGGGCCTGAAGCCGGAGTTGAAGCCCCCGGGGTTGTTCAGCAGCGGGTAGGGGCCGCTGGCCTGCTCGGGCGTCACCTTGTTGTCCGCCGGCGGCGGCGAGCTGAGGTTGAGCAGGGTCTTCCAGAAGCTGTAGTCGCCCAACTCGGCGTGGGCGGGCGTGGCCAGGCACAGGGCCAGCGCGGAGACGCAGCTGGCCAGCAGGGAAGGCTTCATGGGCATGTCCTCGTCTTGTTCTTGTTGTACGAGCACGGTCAACTGCCGGGCGTCCATGCTTCGCGGGCTGCACTGAGATCAGGGCATATCAGGCACGCTAGTACATGATGCTAGATGCCTTATATCGATTCGGGATATGTCGACAAAAGAAGCTAATGGACTCGAACATGTCGCCATCGACGGGCAATGACTCAGGGCAGAAAGATGCGGAACTCGCCGCCACCCAGCGGCCCGCCGTTGGCCAGCTCGATATAGCCGCGCACGCCGTCGCGCTCGTGCAGCTCGGCGATGCGCGCGGCGAAGTACAGCCCCAGGCCGGTGCTGCCGCTGCTCTGGTTGAGGCCCAGGACGTAGTCGCCCTGGCGCTCCAGCATAGCCTGCGGGTAGCCGGCGCCGTCGTCGTTGACGCTGATCAGCACGCCACCGTCCTGCTCGCGGGCGGCGATCAGCAGGGTGTTGCGCGCATAGCGGATGGAGTTGGCGATGACGTTGCCGAGCACCGAACCGACCAGCTCCTGGTCGAAGAAGCCCATCAGGTCGAACGCCTCCACCTCGCCGCGGGCGACTATGCCGCGGCTGTCGAGAATCTCCTGATGGCGCGCCAGCTGGGCGCCGATGAAGTCGTCCAGTTCGTGGTGGGCGGGAAACAGCGGCAGCTGGTTGACCCCCAGCTTGTACAGGCCGAGCAGTTGCACCAGCATGCCGTTGAGGCGCGCCGCCTCGTATTCGATCACCCCGCGCTCGGCGCCGCCCTGCAGCTCGGCCGGCAGTTGCGCCAGCCAGCGCGCGTGGGCCTGGCCGAGCAGGGCCAGGGAGTTCTTCATGTCGTGCACGGTGGAGGCGATGACCGTGGCGATGTCCAGCCCGCTCATGCGCCGAAGGCCTTGCGCCGCAGCTGCTGGTAGCGCTCGTAGCGCGGGTCGCTGGCCGGGATCATGCGCACCGCATCGAGACAGGCGCGGCACTCGGCGAGCAGCTCGGCGCTCGGCGCGTCGCCGCCCAGGCGCAGCAGCGACTGCGCGGTATTCAGCGCGATGCTGATGTTCTTCGGCTGCAGCGCCAGGGCCCGGCGGAACAGCTCCAGGGCGTCGTTGGCACGACCCAGCTGGTAGGCGCGCACGCCCTGGCGGTTGAGTTCCACCGCCTCCTTGCCGCCGGAGAGAATCTGCGGGTCGTCGGTCAGCTTGGCGATGCCTTCCATCACCCTGGCATCGTCGCCGTATACCTCCACGCAGCTCTTCAGCATGGCCGTGCCGGCCTCGGCCTGGCCCAGCTGCTGCAGCTGGGCGGCCACGGTCAGGGCCGCCTCGGCGGGCAGGAACTCGCCGAGCTCCTGCAGGCCGGCGACGGCCTCGGCGGCCAATTGCGCGGCACGCACCGAATCGCCGGATTTCTGCAGGCTGCTGGCCTGCATCAGGCGGCCACGCAAGCGCACCGCCTGGTCCTCGGCGTACTGCTCGCCCAGCTCGCTGAGGGTCTGGTTGATCTCGGCCTGGGCACGCTTGTCCAGGCCGTCGTCGCCGGACGCGGCGATCAACGCCTGGCTCAGTCCCAGGTAGTTTTCCGGGCTCTTCAGGCGCGAGTTCCTGCCCTGGTCCACGGCGCTGCGGTAGGCCTTGCTGGCGCCGGCAAAGTCCTCGTTACGCATGGCCAGCTTGCCCAGCTGCATCTGCCGGCGGATGGCCAGCGGCGAGAGACGCACGGCGTCCTCCAGCACTCGCTGGGCACGCTCGGCCTCGCCCTGGGCCTCCAGCACGGCGGCCAGGCCGTCGTACAGCCCGGGTTGCATGGGGAAGGCCTGCAGGCCCTTCTCGAAGACCTCCCTGGCCCGTGGCAGATCGTTGCGCGCGCTCAGCAGCTTGCCCAGCGCCAGATAGGCCCAGGGCACCGCGCGGTCGGCCAGCACGCCGTGCAGCAGGCGCTCCAGATCCTCGTGGCGGCCCAGCTCGCGCAGGGCGCCGGCCCGGTAGCGCTGGCACAGCGGCAGCAGGCGCTTGTCCTGCTGGGCCAGGCTGTCGCAGGCGGCCAGCACCTCGGCCGGGCTCTGCTTGTCGAGGGCCTGCAGCACGGGCTTGAGCAGGCTCTTGCGCTCGACCAGCTTGTCCAGGCGCTGGGCCAGGGTGGCGCGGTTGAAGGGCTTGGTCAGGTAGCCGTCCGGCTCGTGCTCCAGCGCGCTGAGCACCATGGCCTGGCCGCTCTCGGCGGTGACCATGACGAAGATGCACTGGTGACTGATCAGGCGCGCGGCGAGCAGCTCCTCCAGGGTCTGCTGGCCGTTCTTGCCGCTGCCCAGGTTGTAGTCGTGGAGGATGATGTCGTAGCGCTTGTGCCGGCACAGGGCGATGCACTCCTCGCCGCGGTCGGCGGTGTCCACGTCCTTGGCGCCCATCTCGCGCAGCATGGCCTTGACCGCGCTGCGGAAGTCGGAGAAGTCGTCGACCACGAGAAAGCGCTTGCCGCTGTAATCCTGCATCGAGCAATCCTCAGAAGGCCGGAATACCGGTGGACTAAGTGTAAGACAGGAAATCCCGCCGACCAGAACGCGGCCACTAGCGAGCCGACGCATGCCCCTGTTCCAGCTCCAGCAGGTTGAGCAGGAAGCGCGCGAAGTAGATCAGGTCCTGCTCCATGGCCTGGCGCGCGGCCTTGCCGTCACCCGCCTGGAGGGCGGCGAAGGCCTGCTCGTGAAAATCGTTGAGGCGCAGCGACAGGTCGGCGCCGGTGAACAGGCGGTTGAAGAAGGGCCCGACCTGCAGCCACAGCGACTCGATGGCACGCAGCAGCACCGGATTGCCGCAGGCGCCGTACAGGCGCAGATGGAAACAGCTGTTGGCATCCAGGTAGGCCTGCACCTCGCGGCGCTCGATGGCGGCGTCCATGCGCGCCACATGCTCGCGCAACTCGTCCAGATCGGCGGGGCTGAGACGGGGCGTGGCCAGTTCGACGGCCAGCCCCTCGAGCTCCAGGCGCACCTGGAAGATGTTCTCGTAACGCTCGCGGGTCATCGCCGGCACCCGCACCGAGCGCTGTGGCTCGCCCTCCAGGGCACCCTCGGCGACCAGGCGCTGCAGCGCGGCGCGCACCGGCATCGGGCTGGTGCCCCACTCGCCGGCGAGGTCGCGGATCTTCAGGCGCTGACCGGGCTGGAAACGACCGGCCAGCAGGCCTTCGCGGATACGCTGGTAGAGCTGCTCCTGCAGATTGTCGGCCATGGCTTCAGCACTCCCGGGGCGGGGCGGGCAGTTGCGACAGGGTCAGGGAGCAGTGGCGCATGGGGTTCTCCGGATAAGCGGGCAAGGGCCGAGGCACAGTTTACAGGCAGCGACTGGCCGACGCCGCAGGCAGCGGCTTCAATTGTCCAATCAATGTCTCGTCTCAGAATATTATGTGATCACAAATATCCGATTTAATGCCGATTGTCGGGCGATAGTCGGTAACGTTGAATTTTTTGTGATCACAAAATAGCATGTGCGGAAATTCGAACGAGGTGTTCAACATGACTGCCAGCGGTATCAGCCCCGCCGCCGTGGAAAACTTCGCCGCTCGCGAGCGCGAACTCTTCCTGGCCCGCAACCCGAATTCCGTCGCCCTCGCCGAGCGCGCCCGCCAGTCGCTGTACGCCGGCGTGCCGATGCACTGGATGGCCGACTGGTCGACGCCCTGCCCGCTGTTCGTCGAGCGGGCCAAGGGCGCGCGCTTCTACGACGTCGACGGCCACGAGTACATCGACTTCTGCCTGGGCGACACCGGCACCATGTTCGGTCACTCGCCGGAGCCGATCGCCAGGGCCATCGCCGAGCAGGCGGGCAACGGCCTGACCACCATGCTGCCGGGCGAGGACGCGGTGGTCTGCGGCGAGCTGCTGGCCGCGCGCTTCGGCCTGCCCTACTGGCAGGTCACCGCCACCGCCACCGACTCCAACCGCTACGTGCTGCGCTGGGCCCGCGCGGTGACCGGGCGCAAGACTCTGCTGGTGTTCGACGGCTGCTACCACGGCACGGTCGACGACGTGATGGTGCGCTGCCGCGACGGCCGTACCGTGCACCGCTCCGGCCTGGTCGGCCAGGCCCATGACCTGACCCAGTACAGCCGCGCCATTCCCTTCAACGATGTCGCGGCGCTGGAGGCCGCGCTGGCCCAGGGCGACGTCTGCGCCCTGCTGTGCGAGCCGGCCATGACCAATATCGGCATGGTCCTGCCGGACCCGGGCTTCATGCAGAAGTGCCGCGAGCTCACGCGCAAGTACGGCAGCCTGCTGATCATCGACGAGACCCATACCATCTCCACCGATATCGGCGGCTGCACCAGACTGTGGAACCTCGACCCGGACTTCTTCGTGGTCGGCAAGCCGATCGCCGGCGGCGTGCCCTGCGGCATCTTCGGCTGCAGCGCCGAGATGGCCGAAAAGATGCTCGCCTCGCGCAAGCAGGCCCAGGCAGACAGCCAGGGCCACGGCCACAGCGGCATGGGCACCACATTGTCGGCCAACGCCCTGGCCATGCACTGCATGCGCGCCAACCTGGAGCAGGTGATGACCCAGGCCGCCTACGACCACATGCTGCCGCTGGCGGGGCGCCTGGCCGATGGCTTCCGTGGCCTGATCGCCAGGCACGAGCTGAAGTGGTCGGTGACCGAGCTGGGCGCGCGCAGCGAGTTCCAGTTCTGCCCGGTTTCGCCGCGCACCGGCGCCGAGGCCGAGGCCGCCTTCCACGACGAGCTGCAGATGGCCCTGCACCTGTACCTGATCAACCGTGGCATTCTGATCACCCCGTTCCACAACATGACCCTGTGCTGCCCCAGCACCTCGGCCGAGGACGTGGACAAGCTGATCAGCATGCTGGACCAGGCCATCACCGAGCTGCTGGCCATTCCCGGCGCGCGGCTCTAAGCCGGTCTCGGGCGCTCTTGCCCCCTCTCCCTCCGGGAGAGGGCCGGGGTGAGGGAAGCTCGAATCCACGTCGTCTGAACCACCCTCACCCCTAGCCCCTCTCCCAGGGGGAGAGGGGAACAGAAGCAAGGACACCACCATGCAATTCGCCGATCCCCAGGAAGCCCGCGACTTCCTCGCCCAGCACCCCGAGGTGCGCCTGATCGAACTGATGCTGATCGACGCCAATGGCATCCCGCGCGGCAAGCTGCTGCACCGCGACGAGCTGCTGGCGATCTACGAGAACGGCCGCCCGCTGCCCAGTTCCATCCTGTCGCTGACCATCCAGGGCGAGGACGTCGAGGCCAGCGGCCTGGTCTGGGAAGTGGCCGACGCCGACTGCTGGACCTACCCGATCCCCGGCAGCCTGACCCTGCAGCCCTGGCGCGCCACGCCCACCGGCCAGGTGCAGGTGAGCATGCACCCGACCCAAGGCGCGCCGGCCGCCGCCGGCGACCCGCGCCATGTGCTGGCGCGCGCCATCGAGCGGCTCAAGGCCGATGGCTTGCACCCGGTGATGGCGGTGGAGCTGGAGTTCTACCTGCTGGACAAGAATCGCTCGGCCTGCGGCCGCCCGCAGCCGGCCGTGCAGGCCAACGGCGTGCGCCCGCAGGCGCCGCAGGTGTATGGCGTGCTGGAGCTGGAGCAGCAGCAGGCCTTCCTCGACGACCTCTACGCCGCCTGCGAGGCCCAGGGCCTGCCGGTGCGCACGGCGATCTCCGAGTACGCCCCCGGCCAGCTCGAGCTGACCCTGGAACACCGCTTCGACGCCCTGCAGGCGGTCGACGAGGGCGTGCGCTACAAGCGCCTGGTCAAGGGCGTGGCCAACAAACATGGTCTAGTGGCCTGCTTTATGGCCAAGCCGTTCGGCGACCTGGCCGGCAGCGGCCTGCACATGCACGTCAGCCTGGCCGATGAACAGGGCAATAACCTGATGGCCAGCGAGGACCCACATGGCACCCCGCTGCTGCGCCACGCCATCGGCGGGATGATGGCCACGCTCAACGACGCCCTGGCCATCTTCTGCCCCAACGCCAACTCCTACCGGCGCTTCCAGGCCAACAGCTACGCGCCGCTGGCCAAGAGCTGGGGGGTGAACAACCGCACCGTGTCATTCCGCGTACCGGGTGGCCCGGCCAACAGCCGCCACGTCGAGCACCGCATCTGCGGCGCCGATGCCAACCCCTACCTGGCCGCCGCGGCGATCCTGGCCGGCATCCACCACGGCATCAAAAACCAGATCGACCCGGGCGAGGCCATAGTCGGCAACGGCTACCAGCAGGCGCGCGAGACCCTGCCGACCGACTGGCTCACCGCCCTGCGCAGCCTGGAAGGCTCGGCCTGGGCCAGGGAGGCGCTGGGCGAGGACTTCCTGAAGATCTTCCTGGCGATCAAGTGGGAGGAGCTGCGCCAGTTCATGGCCGAGGTCGGCGAGCAGGACTGGCGCTGGTATCTGACCCATGCCTGAGCCGACGCGGCTCAGAAACGCGCCACCGTGCTGGTCTTGTAGTAGCGGCCGGCGACGCTGATACCGGCGCCGCCGTAGGCCTGACAGCCCTCGCCCGGCAGCTCCAGCACGCGCATGTCGGCGCCGCTCCACAGCAGCTCCACCGCGCAGCCCGGTGCCAGGCCGGCGTCGCCCAGGCTGAAATGCGCGCCACTGCCGGCGAGGCGGCCACGCAGCTCGCCGATGGCCGCCGGCCCATAATCCTCGACCCGGGCACCGGCCCGCACGGGATTGAACAGCGCCACATGGGCCTGGCCCTGGCGGCGGATATCCAGGCTGCTCCACAGGCCCTGCCCGGCGTAGCGCACATAGTGCCCCTCGACACTGCCGGCCAGCGCCGGGAAGTCCAGCGCCGCCGCCACCTTGGCCAGGTTGTGACGGGTGGCCGCGCCGACGAAGCCACGCTCCAGCGCCACTTCCAGCCAGGCGCGGGCCATGCCCGGCTCGCCGGCCTTGAGGTTGGCCAGCATCAGGTTGTTCAGCGCCAGCTCCTCGGCGCCATGGGCGTCGCCGTTGTGCTGCTCGGTGCGGCGCAGCTGGCGCTCGAAGGCCTCGATGGCCCGCGCGTAGAGGCCGGCCCGGTAGGCGGCGCTACCGGCCTGGTTGCAGGCGTTGGGGCTGTCGCAGGCCTGCTCCGCGGCGGTGCACGGCGCGCCGAAAGGGAGCAACAGCAGAAGCAGGAACGGCGCACGCATGGTCGATCTCCTGGCGCAAAGGCGCAAGCTTAGCGGTCCGCCGCGCCATGCACCGGGCAAACGGCCGCAAAGTTGCATAGTGCCCCTGGCTGGCACAGCGAAGTACACAGGCAGCACCTATAACAACAAGCAGACCCGCAGGACTGCATCGCCAGCGCCCTAAAACTGCCTATGAGACACATGATGGAACTCGCAACCAGCAAACTCGCCATGACCGTGCTGATGACCCCGGACATGGCCAACTTCTCCGGCAACGTACACGGCGGCACCCTGCTCAAGTACCTCGACGAGGTGGCCTATGCCTGCGCCGCGCGCTACGCCGGCTGCTATGTGGTGACCCTGTCGGTGGACCAGGTGATCTTCCGCGAGCCGGTGCATGTCGGCGAGCTGGTCACCTTTCTCGCCTCGGTCAACTACACCGGACGCACCTCGATGGAGATCGGCATCAAGGTGGTCACCGAGAACATCCGCGAGCGCTCGGTGCGCCACACCAACAGCTGCTTCTTCACCATGGTGGCGATGGACGATCAGGGTCGGCCCAAGCCGGTGCCGACCCTGCAGCCGGAGTCCGCCGACGAGCAGCGGCGCTTCCGCCAGGCCCAGCGCCGCCGGGAGATCCGCGAGGAACTGGTGCGCCGCTACCAGTCCCTGGAGGACGAGGGCTAGGCGCCCGCGCCCTCCTCCCGGCGCGCCCCGCTCAGCCGGCGACCGGCTCGGCCCCGCGCCGGGCCAGGCGCTGACCGAGCCAGTCCAGCGCCAGCGCCAGCAGCAGCGAGGCGCCGACCAGCGGGAACAGCAGGCCCAGGCCACACATGATCGCCACCCCGCCCTTCCACAGCGGCAGGTCGTGGCGCAGCGGCGGCACGCCGAGGCCACCCCGTGGGCGGCGCTGCCACCACATCAGCAGGCCGCTGACCGAGCCGAGCAGGATCAGTAGGCACACCAGCAGCATGATCAGCTGGTTGGCCAGGCCGAACAGCTTGCCCTCGTGCAGCACCACGCCGGCCTCCACCGTGCGCGCCACCAGGCCGTAGTCGGCCCAGCGGATATCCGCCAGCACCCGGCCGCTGTACTGGTCCAGGTGCAGGGTGGCGTCATGGCGCGGATCGTCGGCGAACAGGGCGACGGTGAACACGCCTTTCTCGTCCTTCGGCAGGCTGATGCTGTAGCCCGGCCGCACGCCGAGGCGGCTGGCCGTGTCGACCACCTGCTGCAGGCCTATGCGCCCGGGCGCGGCCATGGCGGCGGCCTGGCCGTTATGCGCGGCATGCGGGTCGGACTGCGGCATGGGGCTGGTCTCCACCGCCCAGGCCACGGTCTGCACCGCCGCGCTGTTGAGGCTGCGCGCCTGCTCGGCGGACTGCGGCACCGCGTCCCACATGGCCGCCGGGAAATGGTTCCAGGCACCGGCGAACTGCGCGCCCCAGAAGCCGGTCCAGGTCATGCCGGTGAGCAGCATGAACAGCAGCACGGCGCTGCCCCAGAAGCCGCTCACCGCATGCAGGTCGCGCCACAGCAGGCGCCCGCGCGCGCTCAGGCGCGGCCACAGCACACCGGCGCCGCCCTGGCCGCGCGGCCACCAGAGATACAGGCCGGACACCACCAGCACCACGCCCCAGCCGGCGGCCAGTTCGATCAGACGGTCGCCCAGCGGGCCGATCAGCAGCTCGCCGTGCAGGCCACGGGCGATGGCCTGCAGGTTGTCGTGGGCATCCTGCGCGCCGAGCAGCGCGCCGCTGTAGGGGTCGAGAAACAGGTTGGTCTCGCGCCCGTCCAGGGTCGCGACGAACTGCGCGCTGCGCTCGGCGCCGCTCGGCGGCAGGTACTTGCTCACCCGCGCCTGCGGCAGGGCCTGCTGCAGACTCGCCAGCTGCTGATCGGCGCTCAGCGGCGTGCCGACCTGCCGCACATTGAGCAGCTCGGGGTACATCAGCTGGTCCAGCTGCGGCTTGAACAGGTAGACGATGCCGGTCAGCGCCAGCAGGATCATGAAGGGAATGACGAACAGCCCGGCATAGAAGTGCCAGCGCCAGGCCAAGTTGTAGAAGGATGGCTTGCTCACGAGAAATGCTCCGCAATGGTCGAATCGAGGGCTCTATGGCCCCTGTCGAGAAACGATCAGACGATGCGGAACGGGGGCGCGCGCGGCGGCGCGTCGTGGGCCGGCAAGGCGCTTCTGAATGCGCAGGCTGCGGTCCGGCCAGGCTGGGCCGGCACGCCGAGCGGCATGCCGCCCGGATCGGGCAGGGCGCCGGGCAGCGCCGGGCTGGACAGCAGCAGGGTGCAGTAGCCGCATTGGGCCCATGGCGGCACATCGTGCGACGACGGGTCGTGTCCACCCTCGCCGCAGGCCATCTCGCTGAGCCAGGCCGGCGTCTGCCCGGCGCTGGCCAGGCCCTGCGAGAACAGCGGCGCGGCCAGCAGCAGGAACATGGCCAGCAGGGCCAGGCGCGCGGTGCTTTGTAGATGGCGGGTCGACGGCAAGGACGGCTATCCGTTTCGGCAAAAGAAGGGGCGCCACCGCGCCCTGGGTGCAAGCATAGCCGCTATTGCGCCGGCGGCGCAGTCCAGGGCAGGCAGCGCACGCCCTGTTCGTCCTTGAGCGGCCCGTTGAAGCAGTAGGCCTGGCGCTTGTCGTCCCATTTCGCCCGCTGGCCCGGTCGATAGGGGTTGTCCGCGACCGGTACGGCCTGGCCCAGGGCGTTGAACAGGGTCAGCTTGGCGTCCAGATCGTGCAGGCGGGCCAGATACTTGTTGAAGTCGGGTATGGCAATGGCGCCGAGAATCGCGCCGACCGGATTGCGCATGCGGCGCCAGAGGCTCGTCTCGCTGCGCACCGGGGCTGCCAAGGTTCGCGCGAAGGCGGCAGTGCCCAGGCGTGACTTGGCGGCTATTCGCTGGTAGTCCGGCAGGCTGTCGTTGACCGTCATATGCGGCTTGTACATCCAGCGCAGCAGCCATTTGGCTCCGGCAGCAGTCTGCGGATCGTCCACCAGCGTCAGCAGCCCAGAGCCCACCAAGGCGAACTCACGGCGCATGGGCGCCTCCAGCGAACGCTCCGCCTCGCTCAGCGGCGCCAGGGCAGCCGGCGCCGGCACCAGACCGGCGCGATACAGCGCGGCGATGCTGTCCAGTTCACGACCGACCAGCTTCACCAGTTGCATCTTCAGGATCAGCTGGTCGGCCCGCTCCAGCCACCGGCGCAGCAGGCGCAGGTCCTGCTCCAGCAGGGCCAGGGCCTCGGCGCCGCGACCGTCCTCGGCCAGCGCCAGGGCCTGGGCCATGCGCAGCCGGTTGGCGCGCTCCAGGCTGGTGAAGTTGGCCAGCGGCTCGTCCATGCTCGGCGGGCTCAGGCTGCGGTAGTCCTGCAGCGCCAGCAGATTCTCGTAACGGCGCAGCAGTTCGGCATGTCGCACCAGCAGCTCGCCCAGCACCGCACGATCCTCTCGCAGCTGCTGCAGGCAGTCCCCTTCGCCGAGCACGCAGAGTTCGTCGCCGGGCAACGCGATACGGTCGCCAGCAGCGGAAGCCATCAGCTTGCTGAAGCTATGCTCCGCCCGCCACTGGCGGTGCGCCTGCACCCGCTGCCGACCGACCGCCTGCGGGTCCTGCCCGGCCGGTGCATCCAGGCCCAGCAACTGGTAGTAGGCGGCGCTGTCGCCGGGCGCCGGCGGCGCCAGCCAGGCCCTGGCCTGGGGATCGAGCGGCTCATCCAGCCACCATAGCCCGGCGAGCGCACCCAGCAGCACTGCGCTGCCCAGCAGGACTTTCTGCCACTTCTTCATCGCGGCCTCACTCGTGGCCGATGTAGTGCAGCAGCTCGCGGCGCTGCGGATGATCCTTGAGCCAGGCGCGCACCTCGTCGGCACGGGCCACGGCCTCGGCGCCGGCCAGGCGGGTGAAGCGCTCGCGGCGGGCCTGCTCGGCACTCTCCTGGCGCACCCGGCGCTGCCAGGCCTCGCTGAAGATCGCCGGCATCCTGCGGCTCAGCTCCAGGGCCTTGAGCAGCTGCCATTCGCCGCCGTCCAGCCAGGCCTCGTCGCAGGAGGTGCAGAGGTCCAGGCGATTGCCGCGGGTGCCGCTGATCTGGAACTTGCTCATCAGCTTGGCGCATTTCGGGCAGGTCAGCGCCTGCGGGCTCTCGCTGGCCGGCTCGGCTTGCAGCACGGCCTCGGCCGCCACGGGCTGCGGCGCGCGCTCGGCCCAGTCGCGGTAGTAGAGCAGCGCCACCAGGGCGCCGGAGCATTTCTCGCAACCGTGGGCCAGCAGGCCGTCGTCGAGCTTGGTGGGTTTCAGTTGCGAGTCGCGGCAGACGGGGCAATGCATGGGACATCCTTTTCTCTGATGGGGATCGCTGGGCGCGACCCTAGCCAAGAAGCCCGGCGAGCTCAAGCGCCGGCTGAGCGAGGCGTCACGGATCGGTTAAGCTTGGGCCTGTGACTGCCGGAGCCGCCATGATCGACCTGCTGGATGTACTGCTGCTGATGCTGTTCGCCGCCGCCTGCGCCTGGCTGTGGCGCGGCCATGGCATTCGCGAACGGGCCCTGGCGCTGGCCAAGCAGCACTGCGCCAAGCTGGACGTCGAGCTGCTCGACGGCAATGTCGCCTTTCGCCGCCTGGCCCTGGTGCGCGACGCGCGGGGGCGCAGGCGCCTGGCGCGGCTGTACGATTTCGAGTTCACCGTCACCGGCGAGCAGCGCCTGCGCGGCAGCGTACAGATGTTCGGCCTGCGGCCTGGGCGCATCGAGCTGCAGGCGCACCCCTTCCAGGCGCCGGCGCCATACGACGACAAGGTGATCCAGCTGGAGAGCTGGCGCCGCGAACACCCGCGGCCCGACGACCGGCGCCGGGTCGACTAATCGCGCAGCTGTTCCAGGCGCAGCAATACCTGCCGCCATTGCGGCTCGGCGGCATGAGTCATGGGCTTGCGCAACAGGCGGCAGCGCCAGCGGTGCCAGCGGCTCTGGCGCTTGTGCTGGTTGCGCCGGCAGCCGGCGTACAGCCAGGCCGGGTCGAAGCCAGCCCACTCGCCGGCCACGCCCCAGTGGTTGAACCACAGCAGCGGCGCCACCTCCTCCAGATAGATGAGCCGCAGCTCCTCGACCGGCAGGCCGCTGGCCAGCAGCACGCCGGCGATATGGCGGTGGTCGTGCTCCTGCAACTGATTGTCCAGCCACAGATCGGACAGTGCCAGCCACACATCCTCGCGGCCGGCTCCCATCTCAGGCCGACGCCTGGAGGAAGGCCCGCACTCGCGCGGCGGCGTCCGCAGGGTCTTCCTGCATGAAGCAGTGCCCGCCCGGCACTTCCTCGATACTCACCGCCGCATTGAGCCCGGCCAGGCGCCGCGCCGACTGACCGACGAAGGGGTAGGTCTTGTCGCCGTGCAGCAGCAGGGTCGGGGTGCTTATCTTGCCCAGCGCGGGCCACAGGCGCTTGGGGAAGGAGCTGAAGATGTCCACCTCGCGGCTCGGCCGGCACTTCAGCTCGACGCCGCCATCGGCCGCGTCCTTCAGCGCGTGGTCGACATAGGCCTGCAGCGCCGCGTCGGTCCAGCCGCGGAAGATGCCCCTGCCGCGCAGCAGGGCGAAGGCGCTGGCGCGATCCGGCCAGTGCCGGCGACGTGCCGCCGACTTCTTCGCCATGACGTTGCGCCGATGCAGGCCGAGCAGCTCGGACAGCGCCATCGCACCCATCATGGTCTGGGTGAACAGCACCGGGTCGAGCAGCACGGCGCGCTCGAACAGCTGCGGCTGGCGCGCCAGGATCAGGCTGGTGAGCACCCCGCCGAAACTGTGGCCGAGGGCATGCCGCGGCACCTCGCCGAAACGCGCGCGGCCGGCCGCGAAGGCCTCCACCGCCAGCTCGGCGCTGCGGTTCCAGCCGTGGAAACGGCCGCCGTGCTCGCTGTCGCCATGGCCCTGCACATCGCACAGCCAGAGGTCGAAGTGCTCGGCCAGCAGCGCCAGCATGGGCTCGTAGGTGCGCCCGCAGAAGCCGTTGCCGTGCAGGAAATGCAGCAGCGGCTTGCCGCTGGGCGGGCTGTGCCAGCCGCTGAGGGTGAAGCCGGCGGAGCAGGGGTGGGTCCAGGGAAGCAGTTGCATGAAGGAAGGGCCGCGACGAAAACGGCGCACAGTGTAGCGACGCGGTGTGCGCCAGTCAGGCGCCGATTGGCGGCGAATGCTCGGCGATAAAGGCCTGCAATAGCCGGTTCAGCTGCTGCGGCTGATCCAGCGGGGTGGCATGGCCGGAGTCCGCCACCACCTCCAGGCGGGCATGGCGCAGCTGGCCCAGATAGGCGCGCTTGTATGCCAGCGGGGTGTAGTCGCGGTCGCCGGCCACCACCAGCAGCGGCACCTCCGCCCGCCCCGCCGCCGGCAGCGCCGACCAGCCGGGAATGGCGCGCATGGCATGCAGGTAGGAGGTGCGGTCGTTGCCGGCGATGCGCTCGGCCACCAACTCGCGCAACGCCTGCTGCTCGGGCTTGGGGAACAGCTTGCCGGCGAGCATCCTGGCCAGCGCCGGCAGGCCGAGCAGGCGCACCAGCCCCAGGCGCAGCCAGACCTGGGCGCGCATCCTCCAGCTGTCCAGCGGGAAGCTCGGCGCGCTGTTGACCACCGCCGCCGCGCGCACCAGTTCGGGGCTGTCGGCCAGCAGCTGGAAGGTCAGCATGCCGCCCATGGAGATGCCCACCACGATGCAGGGCTCGATGCGCAGCGCGCGAATGAAGTCGGCCACGTCGCCGGCCAGCTCGGCCATGCTCACCGGCGCGCGCAGCGGCTCGCTCTGACCATGGCCGCGCACGTCCAGCGCCAGCACCTGGCAGTGGCGGGCCAGGTGCTCGATCTGCGGCTGCCAGTCGAGCAGCGAGGAACCCAGGCCGTGCAGCAGCAGCACCGGGCAACCCTGGCCCTGGCGAATATAGGCGAAGCGCCCATTGGGTAAGTCGAGATAATCCATAAACGTTCTTCCCTGCATTATTCGATGACAATAATCCGGCCTCGTCCAGATAACTGGACAAGTTCTAAAGTTGTTCGAGCGGATAACTTGTAGAGCGACTTGTTATTGCCCCGACTGGTTATTTGCCATGCTCTGGCAAACCCCCTAGAATCGACCTGCGCCGTTTCGAGAATCGATCATGAACAGCATTGCCAGTCCCACCCAGGCACGCAGCAAGAAGGCACTGGAGCGCTTCCTCAACGTCGCCGCCGAGCTGCTCAGCGACAATCAGTTCGAAGAAACCGGCATCTCCCAGATCGCGCAACTGGCCGAGTCCTCGGTCGGCACCTTCTACCGTCTGCTCGGCGACAAGGACGTGCTGCTGTACGCCGTGCACGAGCGCTTCGTCGAACAGAGCCGCACCGCCGTGGACGCCCTGCTGGCCGATCTGGCGCGTCAGCCGCAGCCGCTGGAGGCCCAGGTGGAGGCCTTTATCCGCGGCGTGGTGCGCCTGTTCGAGGGCAGCGAGGGCCTGCTCCGCGCGCTGATCCGGCGCAGCTCGATGGACCCGCAGTTCCGCCAGCGCTTCCACCAGCTCAACGCCTACATCGGCCAGGCCTTCGCCCGCATCGCGCTGGCCCAGCGCGACAAGCTGCGACATCCCGCCCCCGAGCAGGCCGCCGACCTCGGTGCCCATATGCTGCTCTCCGGATTGAACTACTTCACCATGGTCGGCAGCCTCGGCACGACCCCCAGGGAAGATATCCCCGGGGAACTTTCGCGCATGGTCTGCAACTATCTGCAAGTTACCCAAAGTTAACTTCGCTCATATATCGGCATCCTTACCGGCGACTGTCGCGGCGTAATTGCGCCGGGGTGAAGTCGGTCGGCCGCAGGGCGATATCGAACTGCTCCGCCGGTTCCTCGTTGGACAATATGCCAATCACATAACGACCGCCGATCAGGTCATATACGGCGTCGCCCTTGGTCCATACCAGCGGCTGGTCGTACAGGTTGATGGTGTAGGACTCGCCGAGGCGCCACAGGTTGTCGCGGTTGTCGTAATGGTCCACCACCAGGATCTGGTAGCTGTCCTCGTCGAAGTACAGGTCGCGGCGCTTGTACTGGTGGCGCAGGCCGTTTTTCAGCGTGGCGCGCACGTGCCAGACGCGGTGCAGCTCGTAGCGCAGCAGCTCCGGGTTGACGTGGCCGGGCTGGACTATGTCGCTGTACTTGTTGCTCTTGGCCGCGAAGCGGTAGCTGTTGTAGGGCACGTACAGCTCCTGCTTGCCCACCAGCTGCCAGTCGTACTTGTCCGGCGCGCCGGAAAACATGTCGAAGTTGTCGGTGGTGCGCATGCCCTCCGAGGCGGTACCGGGCGAGTCGTAGGCCACGTTCGGGGTGCGCCGCACGCGGCGCTGGCCGGCGGCGTAGAGCCAGGCCAGGCGCGGCTCCTTGACCTGGTTGACGGTCTCGTGAACCAGCAGCTCGGTGCCGGCCAGTCGCGCCGGGGCGAGCACCGACTGGCGGAAGTAGAACAGCACGTTGCCGTTGTCCTTGCTGTAGTCGCCGGCGGCCTGGTTGAACAGGAACAGGTCCTGGATCTGGGTCATGAAGTAGTCGCCGCTGGCGTGCGGCACGGCCTGGGCGTAGTAGCGCTTGACGCTGTCGCCACGGTAGCGCACCAGATGGTTCCACAGCACCTCCAGGGCCGACTGCGGGATCGGGAAGGGCGTGGCCAGCTTGAAGTCGGCGATGCCGTTGCCGTTCTCGATCAGCCTGGCCGTGCCGGCGTTTTCCTTGACCGCCGCGTACACCTTGTCCGGATAGGAGGCGGAGCGGCGGGTCGGATAGACCTTGAGCTTCCAGCTGTCGCCATAGCGCTTGAGCATGGCCAGCTGGCCGGGGCTGAGGTGCTCGCGGTACTGCTCGGCATTGGCGGCGCTGATGGTGAACAGCGGCTGGTCGGCGGCGTAGGGGTCCTTGTAGCCGAGCTTGGCGTCGTAGGCGGCGCTGTCCTTGGCCAGGCCGCCGTCCCAGGCGGGAATGCTGCCGGCGGCGTTGCCGGCGCGCTCCGCGCCGAGCGGCGTGAGGTCCTGGCCGAGGCGCGCGGCCTGCTCGGCGCCGACCTGGGCCTGGGCCAGCGGTGCGGCGAACAGGGCGGCCAGCAGGGCGGCGCGCAGCTTTGCTGAATGATGCATGGCTATCCCTCTCAGAAGCTGTATTTGACGTTGAAGGTCAGGTAGTCGCGGTCGGTGCGCTTGTTGGACAGGCCGCCGCCGCTGTAGTCGACGTACTTGGCGCCGACCGTCAGCGATTCCTGGTAGATGGCGTCGAGGCCCACCGACCAGCTCTGCGCCTCCTCGTCCAGGCCGTTGGTGAGCTGTGGCGCCACCCCGTTGATGCTGTACTGGTAGCTGACGCTGGGCACCAGGTTCACCAGGTTGAACACGTTGGTGTAGGTCAGCTGCAGGCTGGCCTGGGCGCCGTAGGCGCTGTTGGTGGCCTCGTAGTAGTCGACGTCCGACTCCAGGCCCTGCACGCGGCTGGCCACCAGTTCGGAGAACAGGGTGGCCGAGTCCGAGCCGAGCAGGCCGTTGAAGTTGTAGATGGCCGCCAGCGAGGCCTGGTACATGTCCTTCTCGCGGTAGCCGTCGAGGCGGGTGCCGACCGGCAGGCCGTCCGGGTTGAGCAGCGCGGTCGGCAGGTACTCGTTGAGGCCGAGGGCGATCGGCGTGTCCGGCCGGTAGCTCAGCTCGCCGGCCAGGGACAGGCCGTTGAAGATGCTGTCGCCGCCGATCGAGGTGTTGAAGCTGATGCCGAACAGCTCGCGCTTCTCCAGGTACTCGGCGTAGTAGCGCGAGCTGCTGGCGTCGGGCAGCGCGCCGATCACCGGCAGCACCAGGGGCTGGCCTACGGTGAGGCCGATCATCGGCACCTGCATGTTGTAGCGCAGGTAGTAGAAGCCCAGTTCGGTGTCGTTCAGCTCCGGCACGTACCAGCGCAGGGCCAGGCCGTACTGGGGCGAATCGTCGCCGTCGATATCCTGGGCACGCGGAATGAAGGTGGTGGGGATATAGGCGCGCAGCAGGTCGTTGACCAGGCCGGGCGGCAGGCCATTGGCCCATGCCTGGGCGGCGGCCGGGCTGTCGAAGGCCATGGCGGTTCCGGCCATGCCGGTGACCTGCTCCTGCAGAGGCGCGGCGGACAGGTACTCGCAGTCCTCGCCGAGCGGGTCGAGGGTGGAGAAGTAGCTGCCGCAGGGGTCGATCTTCGACGCCTCCCAGGCCTTGCCCGGCTGCCAGTAGCCCTCGACCGTGAGGTTGTCGTGCAGCTGGTAGGAGCCGGAGATCATGAAGGTCGGCAGGTAGGCCTCCTTGATCTCCGAGCCGGGCGCGCGCAGGGCGTTGATGTCCACCGGGTTGGTCGCGCCTATGCCGTTCTGATAGAACAGCCCCTCGCCCCAGTTGATCACCTGGCGGCCCAGGCGGGCGTTGAGGTCGCGCTCGCCCAGCGTCCAGCTGCCATAGACGAAGGCGTCCAGCAGGTCGATGTTGGCACCGGCCTGGTCCAGGCCGCCGTCGCTGATCTCGCGATGGCGGCGCGAATCGTCCTTCAGTTCGAAGTCGTAGAAGGCGCGGCCGCGAATGAACAGGCCATGGCGCTCCTGGTAGCGCAGGTCCATCTCCGAGACCACCTTGACCATCTCGGAGAACAGCTCGCCCTTCTTGAAGTTGAGGTTGCCGTCGTCGGAGTTGATCAGCCCCGAGTTGCTGCCGCGACCGCCGTTGGCGCGGGCGATCAGCTTGTCGTCCTGCCCCTCCATGCGGTAACTGACGCCGTAGGAGACGGTGGTGTCGAGCGAGGTGGTCCAGTCCCCCGAGCGCACCTGAAACGCCTGCGCCACCCCCAGGGGCAGCGTGCCGAGCAGTGCCAGGCCGGCGACCGCCAGCCCCCTTCCTTGATGTGCCACGATGACCTCCAGCTGTTGTTTTTATCGGAATCGGAACATCGGTTCCGATGCAATTTAGACCCCGATCCCGATTCTGGCAAGTAGGGTGGCGATATTTTCTCGCCGCCTCCCGTTTCGCTTAGCGGCGCCATCCATCGAATGCCGGAAAAATGGCGCCAAAATTCAGTGACCCCTGCCCCGCACGCGAGTCTACTGCCCTGCGTTCCATCGTTTTGCAGGAGCAGTCCATGTCCAGTCTCCGTTCCATCCTGATCCTCGGCGCCGCTCTGCTGGCGGCCGCCAGCCTCTCCTCCCATACCCAGGCCGCCTCGCGCTGCGTCACGGGCGCCGCCGGCATCAGCTGCAGCGCGCAGACCGCCTGGATAGACTCCGGCAGCGCCGGCCAGCGCAAGGTGGTGTTCCAGCTGCCGCTGGGCAACGCACCGGCCGGTGGCTGGCCGGTGGCCCTGCTGTTCCATGGCTCGCTGGCGCGGGTCAACGGCTTCGCCTACGGCGTCGATGCGCCCTTTGGCGGCTATCACCAGGGCGAACTGATACGCGACCTGCTGGACAGCGGCTTCGCCGTGCTGGCCCCCAATGCCCTGACCGCCGCCGAGGCCTGGCAGACCAACGACCCGCAGTACGCCGAGAACTACGCGCCGAGCAACGACCGGCTGTTCTTCGACAAATTGTTCGCCGCGATCGAGGCCGGCCGCTTTGGCACCCTGAGCGGCGAGCGCTGGTATGCCGTCGGCATCTCCAGCGGCGGCTACAACAGCAGCCGCATGGCCCTGTCCTTCCCCGGCCGGTTCAAGGCCCTGGCCATCCAGTCGGCGTCCTGGGCCACCTGCGTCGGTGCCCGCTGCCAGCTGCCGCAGAGCCTGCCGGCCGAGCATCCACCGACCCTGTTCGTGCACGGCCTGGCCGACCGCGTGGTGCCCTGGAGCAGCATGCAGCCCTATCACGACCGCCTGCTCTACCAGGGCGTGGAAACGGCCCTGCACAGCGAGGCCGACGGCGGCCACCAGTGGTTCGCCGCCTCGCCCGGCAAGGTGCTCGACTGGTTCCAGCGCCACCCCTGAGCCGACACGCCCCGGCCACCGGGCCGGGGCCGCTCTGGCCCGCGACTTTCTGCAGAAGCTCAGGCAAAGCCACGGCAGGCGCGGCCTCGAGCCACTTGACGGAATCGGAATTCCTGTTTCTATTTAGAGCGCGTCATCCCA
Source organism: Pseudomonas sp. CAU 1711 (assembly GCF_039888625.1). NCBI lineage: Bacteria > Pseudomonadati > Pseudomonadota > Gammaproteobacteria > Pseudomonadales > Pseudomonadaceae > Pseudomonas > Pseudomonas sp. CAU 1711. Next base: position 45,430 of record NZ_JBDQQT010000019.1, on the reverse strand, counting down.
ACAATAACGACGGAGATCACTCCCATGATTGCTTTCCGCGCTCTGCTCTGCTGCCTGCTTCTGCTTTGCTCCCTGCCCTCCCTGGCCGACTCCCGTTGCAGCGAAAGAGCCAAGTCGCTGCTGCTGCCGGCCAAGGTCAGCTGTAGCTACCGAACCACCTGGATAGACTCCGGCCTGATCGGCGCCCGCCAGGTGATCTACCAGACCCCGCTGGGCACGCCGCCGGCCGGCGGCTGGCCGGTGGTGCTGATCTACCAGGGCTCGTTCTTCCCACTGGACAACTTCACCTACTACAGCAACCAGCCGTTCGGCGGTTACTACGAGGGCAAGCTGGTGCGCACCCTGCTGGACAACGGCTATGCGGTGATCGCCCCCAGCGCACCGGCCGACCTGTTCTGGCAGACCAATATCCCCGGCCTGGCCCAGGCCTACGAGCTGAGTACCGACTACGACTTCCTCGGCAATGTTTTCAACGCCATCGCCAACGGCCACTTCGGCCCTTTGAACAGCCAGCGTCAGTACGCCACCGGCATCAGCAGCGGCGGCTACAACACCAGCCGCATGGCCGTGTCCTTCCCCGGCCGGTTCAAGGCCCTGGCCATCCAGTCCGGCTCCTACGCCACCTGCAGCGGGCCGCTGTGCGTGGTGCCCGACCGGCTGCCGGCCGACCACCCGCCGACCTACTTCCTGCACGGTTTCGTCGACCTCACCGTGCCCTGGTGGAGCATGGACCTGTACTACGACCGCCTGCTGCACCAGGGCATAGAAACGGCGCGCTACACCGAGCCGCTGGGCGGCCACGAGTGGTTCGCCGCCTCGCCGGGCAAGATCCTTGCCTGGTTCAACGCCCACCCCTGAGAACGCCAGCGGGCGGCCCCGGCCGCCCGGACCACGCACGGAGAGTGCCCATGAACGCCCGCCTCTTCGGTCTGCTGAGCCTAGTCGCGCTTCTGTTCGGCGCCCCGCTCGCCCATGCGACCCCGCCTTACCCCGACCCGTGGCAAGGGCTGCGCCTGGAGCTGAGCGGCTCGCTCGGCGATTTCTATCTGCTCTACGGGGTCGATGCGGACCCCAGCTTCGGCCAACTGCTCGACCTGCGCCTGCAACGCGGCGACCAGCTGCTGAACCAGTTGGCGCCAGGCGACGCACCGCGCCTGGCGCCCCTGGTCGCGACCTGGCAACGCTACCGCGACCAGTTGCGGAGCATTGCCCAGAATCTGCAGCGGGGCCGCCTTCCCGATGGCAACGCCGTGTCCATGCTGCTCGAGCTCAATCGCCAGCTGCTGCGCCACTGCGACAGCCTCGGCCCGGCAACGGAGCGGCCGACCGCCGCCGCACGCCTGGCACTGCGCCTGCAGCAGCTGACGACCGACTACATCGCCTACAGCATCGGCGCCAACGCCCTGGGTGGCGACAACCAGGCCATCGACGAACAGGCCAGACAATTCGCCAGCGAGCTGCAGCTGCTACTGCGCCAGGCCGAACCCGGTGGCGAGCGCCAGCGCCGGCTCCAGGCCATCGCCCGCAAGTGGCGCTACATGGAACCCTCGCTGCTCGGCTACGGGCAGCGCGCGGTGCCCAGCCTCATGCACCGCTATAGCGGCAGTATTATCGCCGAGCTGATGCAGCTAGGCGCCGCCGGCTAGCCCAGCCGGCAGTCCAGCAACCCGCTCTGCAACGCCTCGGGGCATTGCGCCGTGGCGAAGATCAGCTCCAGCCGCGAGTCGCGCCGCCACTCGCTGGCCCGCCAGGCCAGCGGCCCGCCCTCCAGGGCATTGGCCGACTGCCAGCCGGCCTCGCCCTGCAGCACCAGCTTGGCCCGGCGCCAGGGCAGTGCGGCGAGCCAGTGCTCTACCCGCTGCAGATCGAAGCGCTGACTGGGATGAAAGCGCCAGCCGATGCTCCAGCCCTCGGCCTGGGCCTGCACCTGGCGGATCGGCTGACGCGGGTCGCGCCAGATCGGCGCCAGCGGCGCACCGCCCTCGGGCAGTGCGGGGCGGCCTGCCTCGGCTCCGGCGCGCACGGCACCGCCCGGCAGCTCGGCGAAGTCCAGCGCGCCCTGGCTGGTCCAGCGCAGCGGTCGCGCCGGCAACTGCGCCAGCACCCGCGCACGCGCCGCCTGGTCCAGCCCTTCGGCCTTGTTCAGCAGCAGCAGGCCGGCCGCCTCCAGCGCCGCTCGCTGGCTGTCCGGCAGGGCCTGGCCGGCCGCCAGCGCCGAGGCGTCCAGCACCAGCAGCAGCGGCTGCAGGGCCAGTACCCCGGTCCACGGCGCCTCGCCCAACTGGCGCAGCAACTCGGCCGGGTGGCCCAGGCCGGAAGGTTCTATCAGCAGGCGATCCGGCCGTTCCTTGCGCAGCAGACGCGCCAGGCCGATCTGGAACGGCGCGCCGGCCACGCAGCACAGGCAGCCGCCGGGGATCTCGGCGATGCCGACGGCGTCCGCGTCCGTGGCCAGCAGGGCGGCATCCAGTCCAATCAGGCCGAACTCGTTGACCAGCACCGCCCAGCGCTCGTGCGCCGGCTTGTGCGCCAGCAGGTGGCGGATCAGGCTGGTCTTGCCGGCGCCCAGCGGGCCGCCGATCAGATGGGTGGGGATATGGCTAAGCATGGGTCTATGGTGCGGTTTCACGCGGCAACGGGAAAGGCTAAAGTCGCCGCTTTGCCCGAGGAGAGAGACGATGCGTGCGATGCTTGCCCTATTGCTGCTGGGCCTGGCCGGCCAGGCCTGGGCCGAGGCCTGTGTGGTGCACAGCGAGGGCAAGCAGGTGGAGGTGAAGCTCTGCCAGGAGAACCGCAGCATCCCCGCCAACCTGTTCCGCGAGGGCTTCTGCGCACCGCAGTTGCAGGGCCAGAAGGTCGAGGTCAGCTTCGCCCAGCAGTGCCCGGCCGGCAGCTTCGGCGTGTGCCGCGGCGCCAAGGTGCAGGGCACGCCCTACCAGCAGGACATCCACTACTACGGCGTGGCCAGCGACGCGCGCTACCTCAAGCCGGCCTGCGAACGGCAGAGCAAGGGCGTATGGATGGCGCGCTAGGCCAGCCAGTCCAGGGTCAGCAGCAGACGCCGCTCGCCGGGTGGCGGCGTCGGCGAGCGGTGGATCAGCCCGGCGCCTTCGTTGCCCTGCCATTTCTCGCCCTTGGCCAGCGCTACCCAGCCCGCCTGCAGTTGCCGAATCCTCCCTGCCTCCTGCGGCTCGGCGGCCGGCTCGCCCAGGCGCCGGCGATCCATGCCGCCCTCCTCCAGCCAGTCGCTGGCCACCCCGGCGTAGGTGCTGATCAGCCTTAGCGGCACGTGGTCGACGTGAAAGCGCGGGCACATCGGCTGGCTCAGGCTGCGCAGGCGCAGGCCGACCCGACACGCACCCAGCAGGCAGGCGAAGGCCTGCACCAGCCAGGTGACATCGGCAACGAAGGCCGCATGCCCCTGCAGGTCGACCAGGCCGGGCAGCAGCGCCGGCAGGCGCAACGACTCGTCGTCGCCGACCTCGATCTGCAGGGCCTCGCTGACCTCCTGCGGCTGCGCCAGCAGCAGACGGGTGAAGTCCTCCACCTGCGGCGCCAGGCGGCGCTGCCACACCGCCAGATTGATCCCGTCGCGCAGCGCCTCGGCCAGCACCTCGTGGTGTTCACCGAGCACCTGACGCGGCGGCGGACGCAGCTGCAGGGCGTGCATCAGGCGGCCTCCTCGGTCCAGCCGCCGAACGGATCGGGCAGCTGCGCCCAGGCCTCGGGGCCGGCGGCCATCTCGGCGTCGCTCAGCAGGCAGGCGTCCAGCTCGCCGCGCAGGCGGGCGAAGTCGATGTTCTGGCCGATAAACACCAGCTCCTGACGACAGTCGCCCACCTCCACGCTCCATTTGCGCATGATCGTGGCCAGCCCGTCTTCATCCTGCGGCCACTGGCTCTTGGGCACGAAGCGCCACCAGCGCCCGGCGTAGCCATGCCGCATCAGGCCGCCGGCCTGCGACCAGCTGCCGGCCTCCCGGTACTTGCTGGCCAGCCAGAAGTAGCCCTTGGAGCGCAGCAGGCGACCATTGACCCACTCGCGGTCGAGGAAGGCGAAGAAACGCTCGGGATGGAAGGGCCGCCGCGCCAGATAGGCGGTGGAGGAGATGCCGTACTCCTCGGTCTCCGGCACATGCTCGCCACGCATCTCCTTGAGCCAGCCGGGCGCCTGGGCGGCACGGTCGAAGTCGAAGCGGCCGGTATTGATGATCTGCTTCAGCGGTACCTGACCCATGACCATGGGGACGATCTCGGCTTCGGTGTTCAGGCCACGCAGGATGGCGGTCAGCTCCTCGCGTTCGGCGCTGGAGATCAGGTCGGTCTTGCTGATCAGGATCACGTCGGCGAACTCCACCTGCTCGATCAGCAGGTCGGTGATCGAGCGCTCGTCCTCCTCACCCAGGGTCTCGCCGCGGCTGGCCAGGCTGTCGGCGGCGTGGAAGTCGCGCAGGAAGTTGACCCCGTCGACCACGGTGACCAGGGTGTCCAGGCGCGCCAGGTCGGCCAGGCTCTGGCCCTGCTCGTCGCGGAAGGTGAAGGTCTCGGCCACCGGCAGCGGCTCGCTGATGCCGGTGGACTCGATCAGCAGGTAGTCGAAGCGGCCGTCGCGAGCCAGGCGTGCCACTTCTTCCAGCAGGTCCTCGCGCAGGGTGCAGCAGATGCAGCCGTTGCTCATCTCCACCAGCTTCTCTTCGGCGCGGTTGAGGCTGACGTCACGTTGTACCTCCGAGCCATCGATATTGATCTCGCTCATGTCGTTGACGATCAGCGCCACGCGCAGGCCTTCGCGGTTCTTCAGCACATGGTTGAGCAGGGTGCTCTTGCCGGCGCCCAGGAAGCCGGACAGCACGGTGACGGGTAGACGGTTATCCATTGGGGGTTCCTCGCATATCACGGATATGGCGTTCGCGTTGTTCCTGACGCTCCTTGGCCTCGATGCACAGGCTGGCGGTGGGCCGCAGCAGCAAGCGGCGCAGGCCGATCGGCTCGCCGGTCTCGCTGCACCAGCCGTACTCGCCACGCGCCAGGCGCTCCAGGGCCTCGTCGATCTTGTCCAGCAGCTTCTTCTCGCGCTCCAGCAGGCGCAGCTGCCACTGGCGCTGCTCCTCGGCGCTGCCGAGGTCGGCGGGATCGCTGGCCGGCTCCTGCTCGCGCAGCACGCCGAACTCATCGTCGATGCGCCGCTGCAGCTCGCTGCGCTGGTCGAGCAGAAGCCGACGGAAGAACGCCTGCTGCGCCTCGTTCATGTAGGCGCCTGCGGGCATGGCGAGCAGTTCGGATTCGCTGAGCACGGTCGGTCTCGTCAGGGTTGTTTGTGTTTTTTGTTATAACATAACATTATCGGCTCGCAACCGGCCCGAGAAATCCAATGACCGCCCTGATGCTCCCCGATATCGCCGCTCAGCCCCATGGGCAGGACCAGCCCAGGCTGGACTTCGTCGGCATGCGGCAGATCGCCCTGCCCGTGCTGCTCGACGGCAAGCCGCTGGACTGTCGGGTGGATGCCGGCGTCAGCCTGGACGACCCCGGCGCACGGGGCATCCATATGTCGCGCCTGTACCTGGCGCTGGAGGCCCTGGAGCAGCAGGAGCTGAGCCTGCCCGCCGTGCAGGCGGTGCTAGCCCGGTTTCTCGACAGCCACGAGGGGCTGTCGCGCCAGGCCCACCTCAACCTGCGCGGCGAGCTGCTGCTCAAACGCCCGGCGCTGGTCAGCCCGCTGGCCGGCTGGAAGGCTTACCCGCTGGCCCTGAACACCCGCCTGGATGGCCATGGGTTTCACGTGGAACTGCAGCTGACCCTCGGCTACTCCTCCACCTGCCCCTGCTCGGCGGCGCTGGCGCGGCAGCTGATCCAGCAGCAATTCGTGGCGGACTTTGCGGATAAAAAGCTCGATCATGCCGACATCCTCGCGTGGATAGGCAGCTCCAGCGGCATTCTCGCCACCCCGCACAGCCAGCGCAGCGAAGCCCGCCTGCAGCTACGCCTGGACCCCGACCTGCAGCGCCTGCCAGTGCGCCAGTTGCTGGACGGCGCCGAAGCCGCCCTGGGCACGGCGCTGCAGACCGCGGTCAAGCGCGCCGACGAGCAGGCCTTCGCCCTGGCCAACGGGCAGAACCTGATGTTCTGCGAAGACGCCGCGCGGCGCCTGCACCAGTGCCTGCGCGAACAGGACGGCCTGCTCGGCTTCCGCCTGGAAGTGGTGCATGCCGAGAGCCTGCACGCCCATGACGCCGTGGCCCGTAGCGACTGGAACTGGCACCGAGGCCGCAGCCGATAGGCGCGCGGTCACTGGCTAGGCAGCCCGCCACAGTCGGCGCCGAGCCACTTCGCCTGGCTGTGCATGCTGCTCGGCTTGCCGTCGTAGACGCCGTTGATGGTGGTGGTGAAGGCCGTATCGCCCTGGAAGCGGGTCTCGCCTTCGCCCTCGCCGTTGGGGCACTTGAAGCGGAACTTCCACAGCTCCGCGCCGCGCTCGGTGACCTCCTGGGTGCAGCCGGACTCGGCGTCCTGCATCGGGATGTCGCCGGCCCTGAGGCGCTCCTCGCTGAGGCACAGCTGCACCCCGGCGCCGCCCAGCTTCACCCCCTGCTGGGCGAGCATCTGCTCCATCATCTGGCGCTGCTCGGGCGGCAGGTTCTGCAACTGGCCGAGCATCTGCTGCATGTCCGGCATGGCCTGGCCGCCGCTTTCCATCTGGCTGGTGAACTCCCACAGGCCGGCGCGCGGCTCGGCGCTGGCGACAAGGGGCAGGGCGAACAGCAGGGCGACGAGGGCGCGCATGGTGGTTTTCCTCCGGGCAGGGTTCTAGCAGCTTAGCCGCTGATTCCCTCTCCCCTCTCCCCCGGCCCCTCTCCCGCAGGCGGCAGAGGGGCGCCATCCGCAGACGAACAAAACCCCCGGAGGCGAACCTGCGGGGGTCGGGTCCATCCTGGCGCTTGTGGCGCCGGGATCAGCGTTGGAGCGCGCAGCTCCAGAGTTCCAGCGCCGGCCGGTCCGCTCGTGGCGGGCCCAGCCACTCGCCAAGGGCATGGCAGCGCTGGTCGAAACAAAGTTGGTAATCGCCGGCCTCGGGCGTACGCCCGAGGCGCAGCGGTTGCAGCGGCGGCACCCGCCGGCGGTAGTGCCAGCTGCCGTCGCGCAGTTCGGCGCCGTCCGGGATCTCCATGCCGGCGCCGTTGCCACGCACCCGCGCCTCGCCGAGCAAAAGCCCCTCGGCGCTGACGCGGTAGTCCTCTTCCCAGCGGATCTTCTCGATCGTGTGGGTCCAGGCCAGGGTGAAGCCTGAATCTGGCACCGCCACCTGGGCCCAGACCGCACCGGCCAGGCCCATGCACAAGCCGATCACGCCGCCACTGCCCGGCTATGCCGATGGCGCCACAGGTGCTGGCCGAGCAGCACGGCGGCGAGGGCGAAGCCCAGCTCGTCGGTGATCGGCAGCGCCAGGATCAGCGCCGCACCGGCGGCGAAGGCCAGCACTCGCTCCCACAGCGCCAGGCGACCCTGGAGGAAACCTATCGAGGCGATGCCCCACAGGCCGATGGCCACGGCCGCCTTGAACAGCATGTAGGCGGTCATCCACAGGCTGTCGCCCTGCAGCATCAGCGACGGGTTGTACACCGCCATATAGGGCACGATGAACCCGGCCACGGCGATGCGGATGGCCCACAGGCTGATCTTCAGCCCGGTCTCCTTGGCGATCGGCGCCGCGGCGAAGCAGGCCAGCGCCACCGGCGGGGTGAGGTCGGCGAGGATGCCGAAGTAGAACACGAACATGTGCGAGACGATCAGCGGCACCCCCAGCTCCAGCAGGGCCGGCGCGGCGATCGAGCTGGTGATGATGTAGTTGGGGATGCTCGGGATGCCCATGCCCAGCACCAGGCAGGTGAACATGGTCAGCACCAGCGAGAGGAACAGGTTGTCCTTGCCGATGGCCAGGATATAGCCGGCGAAGGTGGTGGCCACCCCGGTCAGCGAGACGATGCCGATGATCACCCCGACCAGCACGCAGGCGATGCCCACCGGCACCGCGTGGCGCGCGCCCTCGACCAGCGCGTGCAGGCATACGGTCAGGGTCTCGCGGCCGCCCTTGATGAACCAGCAGGCCGCCACCAGCAGGCCGATGACGCCGAACACCACGCCGATGCCGAGCTGGAAGAAGCCGGCGCAGAGCACGCCCAGGGCAATCCAGAAGGCCACGCGCAGGCCGAAGCTGGAGACCCGCAGGATGATCGCCGAGCCGAGGATGACGATGGCGGTCAGCGCCAGGCCGACGGTGCCGGAGAACAGCGGGGTGCGTCCGGAGAACAGCAGCCAGATCAGCACGCCCAGCGGAATCAGCAGGAACCAGCGCTGCTTGACCGCCGTCCAGGGGTTCGGACACTGCTCCTTGGGCAGGCCCTTGAGGCCGGCACGCTTGGCTTCCAGATGGACCATCCAGAACACCGAGCCGAAGTACAGCAGCGCCGGCAGCAACGCCGCCTTGGCCACCTCGACGAAAGGCACGTTGATGGTCTCGGCCATGATGAAGGCCACCGCGCCCATCACCGGCGGCATGATCTGGCTGCCCATGCTGGAGGTGGCCTCGACCCCACCGGCGAAGGCCGGCTGGTAGCCGAAGCGCTTCATCAGCGGGATGGTGAACTGTCCGGTGGTGACCACGTTGGCCACGCCGGAACCGGTGATGGTGCCCATCAGCGCCGAGGACACCACCGAGACCTTGGCCGGGCCGCCGAGCTTGTGGCCGAAGAAGCCCAGGGCGAAGTCGGTGAACAGCCTGATCATGCCGGCCTGTTCGAGGAAGGCGCCGAACAGGATGAACAGGAAGATGTAGGTGGCCGACACGTAGGTCGGCGTGCCGTACAGGCCCTCGGTGCCGAACGACAGCTGGTTGACGATCTGGTCCAGGCCATAGCCGCGATGGGCCAGGTCGCCCGGCAGGTACTCGCCGAGCAGGCCATAGGCGAGGAACAGGCCGCAGATGATCGGCAGGGCGATGCCCATCACCCGGCGCGCCGCCTCGAACACCAACACGATCAGCGTGAGGCCGATCAGCATGTCGGCCTGGGTCAGGTCGCCCGAGCGCTGGATCAGGTCGGCCTCGAACAGCCACTGGTAGGCCGCCGTGGCCATGCCGGCCAGGCCCAGCAGCCAGGCCAGCGGCTGCCACGGCCGGCCCTGGCCAACGCCGGGGTAGCAGAGGAACACGATCAACAGCAGGAAGCCGGCGTGCACCGCGCGCAGCACCTGGGTGGAAACCGGGTGGAAGGCGGCGGTGACGATCTGGAAGACGGTGAACAGCAGGGCGACGCAGAACAGCGCCTTGGGCCAGTCGCGCGGGTTGGCCGCCAGCCCGTCGTGGTGCTCGCTCATGAACCTAGTACCTCGATAACCGTGGGAGCAGAGCTGCCAGCAAAGGGCAAACGCGGGTTCAACCTTTGCCGGTGTCTCTAAATGGAATGGATGATTCGCCGGGTTACGCCGCCGGGCGGCTGACCCAGCCTACAGTGACCCCACTTGTAGGCTGGGTAGAGCGCAGCGAAACCCGGCGAGAAGCCTGTCGGGCTGCACTGCGCCCACGACCTAGAGCGCGCCGGCTTCCTTGTAGAAACGCTCGGCACCCGGGTGCAGCGGGATCGGCAGGCCCTTGGCCGCGCCTTCCAGGGCGATGTCCTTGGCCGCGGAGTGGGCGGTGGCCAGCTTGTCGAGGTTGCCGAACATCAGCTTGGTCATCTGGTAGGCCACCTCGTCGGAGACGCCCTCATGGCTGACCAGGATATTGGTGATGGCCACGGTCGGCACCTCGGCGTCCTGGCCGTCGTAGGTCTTGGCCGGAATGGTCGCCGGCTGGTAGGCGGCGTTGCCGATCTTGCCCACCACCTCGGCGGGGATGGCGACGAAGCTGACCTTCATGGTCGAGGCCAGGTCACGGATGGCGGCCATGCCCAGGCCGGAGGACTGCAGGGTGGCGTCCAGCTGGCGGTTCTTGATCAGCTCGACCGACTCGGCATAGGGCAGGAACTGCACCTCGCCCATGTCCTCGTAGCTCAGGCCGGCGGCGGCGAAGATGGCGCGGGCGTTGAGCTCGGTGCCGGACTTCGGCGCGCCGACGGAGATGCGCTTGCCCTTGAGGTCGGCCAGGGTATGGATGCCGGCGTCGGCGTTGGCGACTATCTGGATGTAGTTCGGGTAGGTGCCGGCGATGGCGCGCAGCTTCTTCAGCGGCGCCTTGAAGCCGGCGTCCTCCACGCCGTTCCAGGCATCGGCCACAGAGTCGCCGAGGGCGAAGGCCAGCTCGCCACGACCGGCCTGCAGCAGGTTGAGGTTCTCCACCGAGGCCTTGGTGGCCTGCACCGAAGTCTTGGAGCCCTCGATGCCGTTGCCGTACAGCTGCGACAGGCCGACGCCGATCGGGTAGTACACGCCGCTGGTGCCGCCGGTGAGGATGTTGATGAAGGTCGGTGCGGCGACGGCCGCGGTGCTGGCGGTGAAGGCCACGGCGGCGGCGAACAGGCTGAGACGCTTGGTCAGGGTCATGCGGGTTTCTCCATTGTTGTTGTCGGTGGGTCGCTGGCGACCCGGCAACAAGAACGGCGAGCGCCGCCCGGCGGGCCGGGCTGGCTCAGGGGTCCGCGGACTCCCGGCAGGCAGTGCAGTCTCGATCGTTCTTGTTGTCGCCCTTCGCGGGCATGCGGGAAACCATAGCAGCCGGCGTGCCAGCGGCCGAAAGGCCCGATCTAGAAGGGTCTTCCCCGAAATCAGGGGCGGCGATAAGCGGAAATCCGCCGATCAAGGAGGCGCCATCGGCAAGAATCCGCCTATTCCTCGCCCTCGCCGAGGAACTGCGCACGGCTCAGCCCGTGGCGCTGCATCTTCTCGTTCAGCGTGCGCCGCGGCAGCTGCAGCTGGGCCATGACCTCGGCGATATTGCCCTGGCAGCGCTGCAGGGCCTGACGCAGGCACTGCGCCTCGAAGGCCTCCATCTGCTCGGCCAGCGACTGCCCGGCGGGCGCCGCGGCCGAGGCCGACGACAGGCCCAGGGCATGCCGCTCGGCGGCATTGATCAGCTCGCGCACGTTGCCCGGCCAGTCGTGCGCCTGCAGCCGCGCCAGCTCGGCGGGGCTCGCCGGCGGCGCCTCGCGGCCGTGACGCAGGGCGGCCTCGGCGGCGAAATGCTCGAACAGCAGGGGAATGTCCTCGCGCCGCTCGCGCAGTGGTGGGATATGCAGCTCGGCGACGTTGAGGCGATACAGCAGGTCCTCGCGGAAGCGCCCGCCGCGCACCTCGTCCCGCAGGTCGGGCTTGGCGGCGCTGATCACCCGCAGGTCGACGGCGATGCTGCGGTTCGAGCCGAGCCGCTCCAGGCTGCGTTCCTGGATCACCCGCAGCAGCTTGACCTGCTGCGCCAGCGGCATGCTCTCGATCTCGTCGAGGAACAGCGAGCCTCCGTCGGCATGCTCGATACGGCCGATGCGCTTGCCCTGGGCACCGGTGAAGGCGCCGCTCTCGTGGCCGAACAGCTCGCTCTCGAAGATGCTCTCGGGAATCGCCGCGCAGTTCAGCGCAACGAAGGGCTTGGCCGCGCGCGGACCGAACTGGTGCAGGCAGCGCGCCACGCGCTCCTTGCCGCTGCCGGTGTCGCCGCGGATCAGCACATTGACCGAGGTCTGCGCCAGCTCCAACACCTGGCGGCGCAGGCGCTCCATGACCGGCGACACGCCGAGCAGCTGGTTCTCGATGCGCTCGGCGCCGCTCACCCGGGCCCGCAGGCGGCGGTTCTCCAGCACCAGGCGACGCTTGTCCAGGGCGCGGCGCAGGCTGTCCAGCAGGCGCTCCGGGGTGAAGGGCTTCTCGATGAAGTCGTAGGCGCCCTGGCGCAGCGCCTGCACCGCCATCGGCACGTCGCCGTGGCCGGTGACCATGATCACCGGCAGGTCGCGGTCGCGCTGCAGCAGCGCCTCGAGCAGCTGCAGGCCGTCCATGCCGGGCATGCGCACGTCGCTGACCAGCACGCCGGGGAAGTCGGCGTCGACCAGCGCCAGCGCCGCCTCGGCCGAGGCGCAGGTGCGCACGGCCAGGCCGGACAGCTCCAGCCACTGCTGCACCGCCTCGCGGATCGCCGCCTCGTCGTCGACAAAGATCACCTGCAGGTCCATGCCCTACCCCGTCGTCATGGCGCCGCCGGCAGGCCGAAGCCGAAGCGCGCGCCGCCTTCGATGTTGGCCGCCTGCAGGCGGCCGCCCAGTTCGTGGATGATGCCATAGGACACCGCCAGGCCCAGGCCGAGGCCCTCGCCCACCGGCTTGGTGGTGAAGAAGGGCTCGAACAGGTGCTCCAGGTGCTGCTCGGCGATGCCGGCACCGCTGTCGTCCACCTCCAGGCGCCACTCCTGGCCCCGGCGCTGGATGCGCAGGGTCAGCCGACGCCGTTCGGCGCTGGCCATGGCATCCAGGGCGTTGTGCAACAGGTTGAGCAGCACCTGCTCCAGGCGGATGGCATCGCCCAGCACCCAGGCCGGTCCGCCCCCCTCGCGGACCAGCTCGACGCCCTCGGCGCGGATGCGCGGCGCCAGCAGCTGCAGGGCCTGCTCCAGCACCTGGGCCAGGTCGAGGCGCTCGCGCAGGCCGCCGGGGCTCTTGCGCGCGAAGGTCTTGAGATGCCCGGTCAGCGCGGCCATGCGCTGCAGCAGGCCGTCGACCCGCTGCAGGCCGCTGCCGAGGTCGTCCAGCCGGCCCTGGTCGAGCAGCAGGCGCAGGCTGCCGAGCTGCATCTGCATGGCGGTCAGCGGCTGGTTGATCTCATGCGCCAGCGCCGCCGACATCTGCCCCAGGGCCGCCAGCTTGGCCGCCTGCACCAGCTCGTCCTGGGCCGTGCGCAGCGCCGCCGTGCGCTCGGCCACCAGGCGCTCCAGCTCCTCGCGGCTGCGCTGCTGCAGGCGCCGGGTCTTGCGCCGCTGGGCCAGCCACAGCAGCAGGAACACCGCGCTGGTCCACAGCCCGGCGGCGGCCAGGCGATAGCTGCGCACCGTGCCGGCGATGGCGCCGGGCTCGACCAGCAGGTGCAGGGTCCAGTCCTCGTCGCGCAGGGCGCGGCGCTGCCAGAGGTAGTCGCGCAGCCCGTCGGGGCCGTCCACCCGGCGCCGCTCGGCCAGCTCGCCGACCTCGCCGAGGAGTCGGCTGGGCAGCGGCTGGAGGATCTGCCGGGCGAACTTGCGCGCCTGCTCCAGCTCCCGGCGCTGCGCCTCGTCGAGCGGTCCCAGGTGGCGGAAGCGCCAGGCCGGGCGGTTGCTGAGGATCACCACGCCATGGCGATCGGCGACCAGCAGCACGTCGTTCTGCCCGGACCAGTCGCGCTGCAGCTCCTCCAGCTCGAGCTTGACCACCAGCACGCCGAGCACCCGGCCGGCGGCGTCCTTCACCGCATGGGAGAGGAAGTAGCCGGGCACCCCGGTGGTGACGCCGACCGCGAAGTAACGCCCGGAGTCCTCGCGCACGGCATCCTGGAAATAGGGGCGGAAAGCGTAGTTGTTGCCGACGAAGCTGCTCCACTCGCGCCAGTTGCTGGCGGCGATGGCCTCGCCGCGGCTGTCCAGCAGGTAGAGCACGGCCGAGCCGGCGGCGGCGTTGAGCGACTCCAGGCGCCGGTTCAGCGCCTGGCGCAGCAGCGGGTCGGCGGGCGCGCGCAGCAGATCGCGGATATCGCCGTCCTGGGCCAGCAGCGCCGGCACCGAGCGATAGCGCTCGACCAGGGTGTGGATGGCCTGGGCATAGAGCTCCAGCTGCGCCGCGGCCTCGTCGCTGCGCTGGCTCCAGGCCCGGCGCTCGGCCAGCAAGCCGGCCAGCCAGGCGCTGAACAGCAGGCCGGCGAGCACCAGCAGCACCGACAGGATACGAACGCGGTAGGGAAAGAGAGTCATGCACGGCGCGCCGAGTGCGGGGAGCTCGGCATGGTAGCAAAGGCGCGACGGCCGCTTCGGGGCCGTTTCGGAGTCACAGATCCAGGCCTGGGCAGCGGCGAAAATCCGACGGGAGTCACAAGCGAGATTGTCCGAGCCCCGACAAACGTGAACCAGCGCTAATTTGAGGGTAAGTATTAACTTACAACTAAGCAGGCACTTACAGCATAACTTTCAGCGCATCTTTATTGGCGCCAAAAATAGCTGACCATCTGATGGCGGAATATGTGCGCCAATCTTTGCCGATGCAACGCATTTCACAGTTTCTACCTCTTCCTGGGGCTAGGATGCCCACCCCATAAGGACCCTGTGCAAGTTGTTGCGCAAAAAGCTGCGCAAGAAGTTGCACACACCAACCAAGCAATTGCTTGCTTTACATATATATGTGTAAAGCCGACAAGTTGCTTAAAGCTTATATAGAGTCAAAGGAATGACTGCACTTTCACCCCTGGCCGAGCATTATCTTCAGCTGGCACGCAGCCCCATTAACGAGGGCGACTTCGCCGGTGCCGATATGCGCTATTCCAGCGAATACGAAGCCCTCGAAGGCGAGCTGGAAAAGGCCGGCGCACTGCACCAGACCGAGGCCATCGACTGGCAGAAAGTCCGCGACCTGAGCGAGGCGCTGCTGCGCCACCAGTCCAAGGATCTGCGCGCCGCCTGCTGGCTGGTCTGGAGCCTGCACCAGCGCGAGGGCCTGAACGGTCTGCAGGCCGGCCTCGGCCTGCTGCTGGAGCTGTGCCAGCAGCGCTGGGACGAACTGCACCCGCGCAAGGAGCGCACCCGCGCCGCCGCCCTGACCTGGCTCACCCCGCGCCTGGAGAAGGTGCTCGGCGAAGACATCCCGGTCGCCGCGCAACTGCCGCTGTTCCGCAGCCTGGCCGAACTGCTGCGCGGCCTGGAAACCTGCCTGGCCGCGCGCCTCGGCGAAGACGCCCCACTGCTGCTGCCGCTGTGCCGGCGCCTCGACGAGCAGATCGCCCGCGCCGCCCAGGGCCAGGCCGAGCCCGGCGCGGTCGGCGCCGCCCTCGCCCAGGTCAAGCAGGCCGCCGCCCAGGTATTCAACCCGGCCACCCCGCTGGACAACGAACGCGACGCGCACAAGTCGCTGCGCGCCCTGCAGGACGGCGCCCGACCGCTGTGCGCCTGGTGGCTGAAGCAGAAGGCCAGCGACCTGCGCGCCCTGCGCCTGTCCCGTACCCTGCTGTGGCTGCCGATCGACGGCCTGCCGCAGGCCAGCGCCGAACAGATCACCAGCCTGCGCGGCCTGCCGGCGGACAAGCTGGCCAGCTTCTCCGAGCGCTTCGCCGCCGGCCAATACGCCGACCTGCTGGTGGAGCTGGAGGCCAGCATCGCCCGCGCGCCGTTCTGGCTGGACGGCCAGCGCCTGGCCTGGGAATGCCTGCAGGAACTGGGCGCCGAGGCCGCCATGGTCGAAGTGGAGATGCAGCTGGCGCTGTTCCTCCAGCGCGTGCCGGGCCTGGAGGAGCTGCGCTTCCACGACGGCGCGCCCTTCGCCGATGCCGAGACCCGCGCCTGGATTGGCGGCCATGTCATGCCGCACCTGCAGGCGCCCAGCGCCGAACCGGCGGTGCAGGCCGGCGCAGGCGGCGAGCTGCCGGCCTGGGAAGTCGCCCTGCAGGCCGCCCTGCCGCGCCTGCGCAAGGACGGCCTGAAACCCGCCGTGCAGCAGCTCAAGCAGGGCATGGCCCAGGCCCAGGGCGGCCGCGCGCGGTTCTTCTGGCAGCTGGCCCTGGCACGCCTGTGCAGCGCGGCGAAGAAGCACGAACTGGCCAAGACCCAACTCGAATCCCTCGACCAGACGCTGCAGGCCTCCGGCCTCGGCGAGTGGGAACCCGATCTCGCCCTGGAAGTGCTGCGTCTGCTGCACAACTGCTACGAGCTGCTGCCGCAGAACCACGCGATCCGCGAGCGCAAGGAAGAGATCCACCGCAGGCTGTGCCACCTCGACCTCGAAGTGGTGCTGGATTGAGGCCGCGAGGCCCGCAACGAACCCGAACCGTACCCGTACCGTAAAGGAGATACACCCATGGCCAAAGAAGGCTCGGTAGCCCCCAAGGAACGCATCAACGTCACCTTCAAACCGGCGACAGGCAACGCTCAGGAAGAGATCGAACTGCCGCTGAAACTGATGGTGCTGGGCGATTTCACCCAACGCGCCGACGAGCGCAAGATCGAGGATCGCAAGCCGATCAGCATCGACAAGAACAACTTCGACGAAGTGCTGGGCAAGCAGGAGCTGAGCCTGACCTTCGCCGTGCCCAACCGCCTGCAGGACGAAGAAACCGACGACGAGCTGCCGGTCGAGCTGAAGATCAACTCGCTGAAGGACTTCAACCCGGCCGCCGTGGTCGAGCAGGTGCCGGAGCTGAAGAAGCTGATGGAACTGCGCGACGCCCTGGTCGCCCTCAAGGGCCCGCTGGGCAACGCCCCGGCCTTCCGCAAGGCCATCGAAAGCGTCCTCTCCGACGACGACTCCCGCGACCGCGTGCTGGGTGAACTGGGCCTCGCCGCCCAAGCCCCGCAAGACGCCTGATTTCTCGACAAGGAAGCCCGAGCATGAGCACCAGTGCAGTAGTGGAAAGTACCCGGAATGTCGCCGAAGCCGGCATTCTCGACCGCATCATCGCGGAAACCCGCCTGACCCCGGACGACGAGGCCTATGACATCGCCAAGCGCGGCGTGTCCGCCTTTATCGAAGAGCTGCTGAAGCCGCACAACCAGAACGAGCCGGTGAAGAAGGCCATGGTCGACCGCATGATCGCGGAGATCGACGCCAAGCTCAGCCGGCAGATGGACGAGATCCTGCACAACCCGCAGTTCCAGTCCCTGGAATCGGCCTGGCGCGGCCTCAAGCTGCTGGTCGACCGCACCGATTTCCGCGAGAACACCAAGCTGGAAATCCTCAACGCCTCCAAGCAGGACCTGCTGGACGACTTCGAGGACAGCCCGGAAATCACCCAGTCCGGCCTGTACAAGCACATCTACACCGCCGAGTACGGCCAGTTCGGCGGCCAGCCGGTCGGCGCCATCGTCGCCAACTACTTCTTCGACCCCAGCTCGCCGGACATCAAGTGCATGCAGCACGTGGCCTCCGTCGCCTGCATGTCGCACGCGCCCTTCATCGCCGCCGCCGGCCCGAAATTCTTCGGCCTGGAGAGCTTCACCGGCCTGCCCAACCTGAAGGACCTCAAGGATCACTTCGAGGGTCCGCAGTTCGCCAAGTGGCAGAGCTTCCGCGAGCGTGAAGACGCGCGCTACGTCGGCCTTACCCTGCCGCGCTTCCTGCTGCGCAATCCCTACGATCCGGAAGAGAACCCGGTGAAGACCTTCGTCTACAAGGAGAGCGTGTCCGCCAGCCACGAGCATTACCTGTGGGGCAACACCGCCTACACCTTCGCCTCCAAGCTGACCGACAGCTTCGCCAAGTTCCGCTGGTGCCCGAACATCATCGGCCCGCAGAGCGGTGGTGCGGTGGAAGACCTGCCGCTGCACCACTTCGAGAGCATGGGCGAGATCGAGACCAAGATCCCCACCGAGGTGCTGGTCTCCGACCGTCGCGAGTATGAGCTCGCGGAAGAAGGCTTTATCGCCCTGACCATGCGCAAGGGCAGCGACAACGCCGCGTTCTTCTCCGCCAACTCCACGCAGAAGCCGAAGTTCTTCGGCATCAGCGAGGAA
The DNA here is from genome assembly GCF_039888625.1 of Pseudomonas sp. CAU 1711. Taxonomy (NCBI): domain Bacteria; kingdom Pseudomonadati; phylum Pseudomonadota; class Gammaproteobacteria; order Pseudomonadales; family Pseudomonadaceae; genus Pseudomonas; species Pseudomonas sp. CAU 1711. The sequence goes on along the minus strand of NZ_JBDQQT010000019.1, from coordinate 27,775 downwards.
GGCAAGACCGCCGAACTGAACTACAAGCTCGGCACCCAGCTGCCCTACCTGTTCATCGTCAACCGCCTGGCGCACTACCTGAAAGTGCTGCAGCGCGAGCAGATCGGCGCCTGGAAGGAGCGCACCGACCTCGAGCTGGAACTGAACAAGTGGATCCGCCAGTTCGTCGCCGACCAGGAAAACCCCAGCTCGGAAGTCCGCAGCCGTCGTCCGCTGCGCGCCGCACAGGTGATCGTCAGCGATGTGGAAGGCGAGCCGGGCTGGTACCGCGTCAGCCTCAACGTGCGCCCGCACTTCAAGTACATGGGTGCCGACTTCACCCTGTCGCTGGTCGGCAAGCTGGACAAGGAGTGAGGTTCTGCCCATGAACAAAACACACCGGCGCTGCCGCCCGAAAGCGCGCCAGACAAGGCGCGAGTCCCGCAGTTTGGCGATCCCAAATAAGGGACGAGCAACACCGGCTGGCGCGCTTTCGGGCGCAGCCCTCCGGGGCGCGTGCGTTTTCGCGCATTGCGGTGTCATGCCGAACTTGTGGGCAGGCAGCCCACTGCGTCCGGCCTTCCTTGCACTGCGCGAAAACGCCCAGCGCCGCCACCGTGTTTTGTTCGTGGGCAGAACCTGAGATGACTGGATACGGCAGCCTGTTCGAGCGCCTCGGCGGCGACACCGCCGGCCGCGCCCGCCTCGACCACGAGGCGAGCGTGATGGCCTCGGTGGCTGCCCATCTGGCCAAGATGCTCAGCACCCGTGCGGGCAGCGTGCAGACGCTGCCCGACTACGGGTTGCCCGATCTCAACGACATGCGCCTGTCGCTGCACGACGCGTTGCAGCAGGCGCGCATGGCGATCGAACGCTTCATCGAACAATACGAGCCGCGCCTGAAACAGGTGCGGGTCATTTCCCTGCCGCGCGAGCACGACCCGCTCAGCCTCAACTTCGCCATCGAAGGGCTGCTGCAGGTCGAGGGCATCAAGCGTCAGGTCAGTTTTGCCGCGCAGCTGGATGGCAGCGGGCAAGTGAAGGTCAGGTAAGGGCCTGTTCAAAGGAGAGCATGGATGTCCGGTAAACCCGCCGCCCGCCTGGGCGACCCCACCGCCTGCCCGGTTCCCGGCCACGGCACCAACCCCATTGCCGCCGGCTCGCCCAACGTGCTGTTCGACAGCCTGCCGGCGGCCCGCCAGGGTGATCCCTCCGCCTGCGGCGGCGCATTGAGCGGCAACGTGATCCCGACCGTGCTGATCAACGGCAAGCCGGCGACCACCATCGGCACCGTGGGTAGCCACGGCAATGTGGTGGTCGCGGGGTCGGGGACGGTGTTGATTGGGACTAGTGGGGGTGGAGCGGCGTTCACTAGCCCTCAACCGCTCAGCATTGCTAATGCCAGCTACAGCCAATGCATATTGATCGAAGATCAAGACGGTAATCCGCTACATGGCATCCCATATAAGCTGCGTACGCCTCAGGGTCAGTGGATAGACGGACATACCGATGCGGCAGGCTTAAGCCAAAAAGTGCAGGGAAATGCAGGGGATTCAATCGACTTCTTTGCCGCTGTGCAGGTAAATCTCATATGACTGCCGAGGTCCTTAACTCTCTGACAAGCCGCTCCATCGCTCTGGCGAGCCAGGAACAGAAAGCAGTCAAAAAAATAAAGCTCAAAGTGTTCTGGAAAACGACCAACTTCTGGACTGAGGCTGCGATCAAGGAGTACCACAACACAGCCCCTGCCATCGCCGAGCGCCTAGTACACGAACAGTACTGGGATAAAAACGGCAGTATCAAAAACAACAAATTTACATGTGAAGATTTTGCTATACGTATTTTGTGCGAGTTCGCCTCATCTCGACAGCTTCCAGTAAAACTTAAGACCGGCGTCAGGACGTATAGAAACATGGAGATCTATCAGCCTGCCGAGCATGACCGCTATCTGAGTCACATGTACGGTTTTGCTGAGATGGTCATGCTGACATATGGCGCACCAGACATGCAGCGCGTTGGAGAAAATGTAACCGCACTGCAGACGCCAGCCGAGCTTATGCCTGGCGACATATTGGCTCAAGCCCACGATCGTCCGGGTAACGTCGCCCACCATGTGCAGGTTGCAATGAGCGTAAGCACTGATCAGATCGAAATAAAACAAGGTAATACCAGCGGTATCAGCGTCCGCCCTTTCACAACAGTACAGCGATTACTGGGATCAAATATGGCCGACCCGCAAAATGATGGCTATGCGGGAATGCCCATAGAAAACGGTGTTTACAATCTAAATGGCTCAAACTGGAACTACAGAAACCTAACGACCGGATCAAGCCGAGAAGACTTTCTAAAAATCTTCCAGCTCTATCGCTGGAATTTTATGGAATTCAATCAAACGTGAATATTTCTGGATATTTAGCTGTTGTTGCGGACAGCGACTTGTTTGGCCTGCTGGCTATTTATTGCCTCATCGTCGCCATAGTTGGGCTTTTCGATAAACCCAGAAATACTCTGACCTATAGAGTGATGGCATTTTTCGGGCTGTGCATTGTTCCAACGCTACATGCCATCGGTACTTATTTTCTTAACCAGGCTCCAGCCTAATACGTGGTTATCGGCTCTTACAGCAATGAATAGACTACTTGGAATATTAGCGACGATGCTGATGACGGGCTGTACAAGCCAAGACTGGTACGTGCATATCGTAGATTTCCATAATAAATGCTCATACGCGATTGGTATTGACGTTAACGAATATTCGAATGCCAAGACACCTCTGCATCTTGTCAAAACACTGCAGCCAGGCGAAACCACAGAGGTGCTTTCTTATATTTCCTTTAGCGATGACTTGATAAATAGCTTTCCTGATACTTATAAACTGGAAATATCCGCAAATCAAAGAAAGATAACACTAAAAAAATCAGAATTTATCGCCGCTCTTGAAGAAACAACGATTGGCAACCCAGGAAATACCGTCGATATCTGGAAGATATCTTCAACTCAACTATGCCCATGAACATGGAAGTTTCATCGAGTCCAATGAGCACCCGCTCCCAAGTGCAGACTCCCGACCGGATCGCTCCAGCGCTGCTGCTGGCTGCAGTGCTGGTCGCCTGTGTCGGCGCAGTTCAAGCCGCTCTCCATCGCGAATCGAAAGTCTCGGTGTACAGCCCTAGCGGCAGATTCATTGTGCAAAACGTCTCGCTCGCCCCTTGGAGCGACCTCGCATACATCCGTGTCATCGACACCCAGGCACCGGCTTCCAGCTTCCGCTCGCCGCTTTACGACAAGCACTACACGGACATGCGCTCGCACGAAGATGACAGCACCGTAGGCATTGTTTGGTTCGACTTCGACAAGCAGCAGCGGACCTTCGAGATCGGCGTGCCGGAGTGGCAAGACAGCTGGTTGAACCTGTTCATCAGCAATACCCCTTACCGGGTCATCGAGAACTGACGCCATGACCTTCAACCAGCACAGTCAGCTCGAATTGCCTAGACAGGGGAAGATGGGCGTGCCCCTTCTGCTTGTAGCGCTATCGACCCTTGGTGCCTGCGTGCCCTACCCCCCACTCGGTCACCCGCAACCCGGCCATCGAGGGCCGGGTGCTGTCCGCCGAAACGGGTCGGGCAGTGGCGGGCGCCAGGGTGGAACTGGATATCGGCAGCGACGAATCCTGGCGCTACGAAACTCTCAGCGACTCAGAGGGGCGGTTCGCCTTCGTCGAGCACAACGACTATCGCCTGTTCACCCTGCTGGCCGATACACCGCGCTGCGGCACCACGCTGTCGATCAGCGCCCCCGGCTACCAAACGCGCCACTGCATCTGGATGAACATGCATTGGTGCTCCTCGACGCCAATCAAACTGCCGCCCATCACGCTGCAGCCGAAGCACATCGCAATCTCGCAAGAAGACTCCACAGAGGGTCTCTGGCGCTGCATCGAATCGGCCAAGGAGCAGGCCCACTAATGCCCTTCAATCCTCACGACCAAATACCGCCGAACCCTTGGGAAGTATTCCCGGAAGTTGACGCCGGAGGGCTCGGCAGCCTGCAGGGCAACCTCGAACACTGGTGGCAGCAATGCTGGTGGCCCTACTGGCTCAGCCTCGGTCCGCAACAGCGCGCCGAATGGCTTGCTGACACCCGGCACCCGGAAGACTGGCGCGAATACGTTCGCCTTCAGTGCGCGTTCAATGGCATCGACGGGGACCAAATCTGATGTCCTTCAACCACCACTACCAAAGCGAACTCTCCGCCCTGCGCCAGCTGGGCAAGCGCTTCTCCGAGCGCAGCCCGGCGCTGGCGCCGTTTCTCGGCCAGGCCGGGCGCGATCCGGATGTGGAGCGCTTGCTGGAAGGCTTCGCCTTTCTCACCGGACGCCTGCGGCAGAAGCTCGACGACGAGCTGCCGGAGCTGACCCATTCGCTCATGCACCTGCTGTGGCCCAACTACATGCGCCCGCTGCCGGCGTTCAGCATGCTGCAGTTCGACCCGCTCAAGCGCCCCGGCCCGGCGCTGCAGGTGCCACGGCATACGCCGGTGGAGGCCAAGGCCGTCGAGGGCGTGACCTGCAGCTTCCGCACCGCCTATGCCAGCGAGGTGCTGCCGCTGGCGCTGAGCGGGCTGGACTACTCGGTGAAGGGTGACGGCGCCCTGCTCAGCCTGCGCCTGGCGATGAGCGCCGACGGCCACCTGGGCGAGATCGGCCTGAGCAGCCTGCGCCTGCACCTGGCCGGCGAGCGCTATATCGCCCAGCTGCTCTATCTCGGCCTGCTGCGTCACCTCAGTGGCATCCAGCTGGTGTTGCTGGACGAACAGGGCCAGGCGCTGACCGACGATTACGGCCTGCCGCTGCCGAGCATCGGCCTGGCGGCCAATCAGGTGGAGGCGGTCGGCTTCAACGAGGAACAGGCGCTGATCCCCTACCCGCACAACACCTTCCGCGGCTACCGCCACCTGCAGGAATACTTCGCCTTCCAGGACAAGTTCCTGTTCGTCGACCTCAAGGGCCTGGACGCCATCGCCCGCCAGCCGGAACAGGTGCTGGAGCGCGCCCGAGGTCTGGAGCTGCGCTTCGATATCCGCAAGACCGGCCTGCAGCGCATCCGCCCGACCCTGGACAACGTGCGCCTGTACTGCACCCCGGTGGTCAACCTGTTCGCCCACGACGCCATCCCGATTCGCCTGGACGGCAAGCAGGACCAGTACCTGCTGCTGCCGGCCGAGCTCGACCCACGGCACTGCGGGGTGTTCTCGGTGGACCGGGTGACCGGCTGGAAACCGGGCGGCATGGGCTACGAGGAGTACGTGCCGTTCGAGTCGTTCGAGCACGACACCAGTTTCGACCAGCCACGCGCACGCGCGCACTACAGCGTGCGCCAGCAACCCTCGCTGCTCGGCGACGGCCTGGAGACCTGGCTGAGCTTCGGCGCGCGCAACGGCGAAGCGCAGGAGACCCTGTCCATCGAGCTGACCTGCACCAACCAGAGCCTGGCGCGCCAGCTCAAGCCCGGCGATATCTGCCTGCCCAGCGAGGACACGCCGGAGTTCCTCACCTTCCGCAATATCGGCGCGGTGACGCCGAGCTACGCGCCGCCGCTGCACCGCGACTACCTGTGGAAGCTGATCTCCAACATGTCGCTGAACTACCTGTCGCTGGCCGACGTCGAGGCGCTCAAGGTGATCCTGGAGACCTACGACCTGCCACGCCACTACGACCAGCACGCGCTCAAGGTCAGCCAGCGCATGCTCGGCGGCCTGAAGAAGATTGCCCACCAGCACGTCGACCGCCTGCATCGCGGTCTGCCGATTCGCGGCGTGCGCACCGAACTGACCATGGACCAGGACGGCTACCTGGGCGAAGGGGATCTGTTCCTGTTCGCCTCGGTGCTCAATGAATTTTTCGCCCTCTACGCCAGCCTCAACAGCTACCACGAGCTGCGCGTCAGGAGCACACAGGGAGAGGTGTACCAATGGACGCCGCGCATGGGGCAACAGCCCCTGCTCTAAGACCATGTTCAAAGGCATGCGAGCTAGAGCCAGGCAAGGCGAAGTCGGACGAAGAAGCGCAGTTTACGAGGTGTAAATGAGCATTCTGAGTTCGACTTCAACGCCGCCTGGCCGACGCGCAGCAGACTTTGAGCATGCTCTTAACCGACTCAGCCGGGGCATCCGCGAATACAGCCTGTTCCAGGGTGTGCTGCGGGTGCTGGAACGCCTGCGCACCGCCCATCCCGAGCTGGATGAGGAGGCGCTGTACGAGCGCCTGGAATTCCAGGCCAACCCCAGCCTGGGCTTCCCCGGCAGCGACACGGATCGCTTGGAGTTCTTCGAGGAACGGGGCGAGCTGCGCGCGCGCCTGCGCATTAATCTGGTCGGCCTGTTCGGCGCCGGCTCGCCGCTGCCGGCCTTCTACAGCGAACAGGCGCTGGGCGACGGCCCGGACGGCAACACCACCCGCGACTTCCTCGACCTGTTCAACGACCGCCTGCAGCGCCTGCTGCTGCCGATCTGGCGCAAGTACCGCTACTACGCGCACTACGAAAGCGGTGCCCGCGACCTGTTCTCGGCACGCCTGTTCGCCCTGATCGGCCTCGGCGGCGAGCGCCTGCGCGCCAGTGAGGACCTCAACTGGCGCCGCCTGCTGCCCTACCTCGGCCTGCTCAGCCTGCGCGCCCACTCGGCGGCGCTGATCGAGGCGGTGCTGCGCTACTACTTCAAGCATGCCGACCTGCGCATCGAGCAGTGCGTCGAGCGCCGCGTCGAGATCATCAGTGAGCAACGCAACCGCCTCGGCCTGGCCAACAGCCAGCTGGGCGAGAGCCTGGTGCTGGGCGAGGCGGTGCGCGACCGCGGCGGCAAGTTCCGCATCCATATCCGCCAGCTGAGCTGGGAACGCTTCCACGAATTCCTGCCGATCGGCAGCGGCTACCAGCCGCTCTGCGCGCTGGTGCGCTTCACCCTGCGCGACCCGCTCGACTACGACATCCGTCTGGCCCTGCGCCACGAGGAAATCCGCGAGCTGCGCATCGGCGCAGACAACCCCTGCCACCTGGGCTGGACCAGTTGGCTGGGCCACGAACAGGCCGACGGTGTGGTCACCATCGGCAGCAAGACTCACTAGGGAAAGAGAGAACGATGATCAACGTCGACCTTCAACAGCTGGTCCAGGCACTGGACGCCGAGACCCGCCGCGAACTGGAAGCCGCCGCCGAACGCTGCCTGCAGCGTGGCGGCAGCAAGATCCTGGTCGAAGACCTGCTGCTCGGCCTGCTGGAGCGCCAGGGCGGCCTGCTGGCCCGCGCCCTGCAGGACGCCGAGGTGGACGCCGGCGAGCTGGCCGCCACCCTGCAGCCACGCGGCGAGGCCAGCGAGTCGCGCAACCCGGTGTTCTCCGCCGAACTGGTGCAGTGGCTGCAGGACGCCCTGCTGGTGGCCAACCTGGAACTGGGCCAGAGCCAGATCGAGCAGGCCGCACTGCTCCTGGCCCTGCTGCGCAACCCCATGCGCTACGCCGGCACGCGCTACCAGCCGCTGCTGGCCAGGATCGACGCCGAGCGCCTGCGCGACTTCGCCCTGAGCCAGCAGCCGCAGGCCGCCGCCGGCAAGCCGGTGGCGCCGGGCGAATCCAACCTGCAGCGCTTCACCCACAACTTCACCCAGCGCGCCCGCGACGGCAAGCTCGACCCGGTGCTGTGCCGCGACGACGCCATCCGCCAGATGATCGACATCCTCGCCCGGCGGCGGAAGAACAACCCGATCGTGGTCGGCGAGGCCGGTGTCGGCAAGAGCGCCATAGTCGAGGGCCTGGCCCTGCGCATCGCCGCCGGCGAAGTGCCGGACGTGCTCAAGGGCGTCGAGCTACTGTGCCTGGACATGGGCCTGCTGCAGGCCGGCGCCAGCGTCAAGGGCGAGTTCGAGCGGCGCCTGCAGGGGGTGATCGACGAGGTGAAGGGCGCGGCCAAGCCGACCATCCTGTTTATCGACGAGGCGCACACCCTGATCGGCGCCGGCGCCCAGGCCGGCGGCTCGGACGCCGCCAACCTGCTCAAGCCGGCCCTGGCCCGTGGCGAGCTGCGCACCATCGCCGCCACCACCTGGAGCGAATACAAGAAGTACTTCGAGAAGGACCCGGCCCTGGCCCGGCGCTTCCAGCCGGTGCAGCTGCACGAGCCGACGGTCGAGGAGGCGGTGACCATCCTCCGCGGCCTGGCCCCGGTGTACGAGAAGAGCCACGGCATCTACCTGCGCGACGACGCGGTGGTGGCCGCCGCCGAGCTGTCCGCCCGCTACCTGGCCGGCCGTCAGCTGCCGGACAAGGCGGTGGATGTGCTCGACACCGCCTGCGCCCGCGTACGCATCAGCCTGGCCGCCGCGCCGCAGGCTCTGGAGCGCCTGCGCGGCGAGCTGGCCGAAGGCGAGCGCCAGCGCCTGGCCCTGCGCCGCGACCTGCAGGCCGGCCTGGGCATCGACGAAGCGGCCCTGGCCGCCCTGGAACAGCGCCTGACCGAAGCCGCCATGGAGCTGGAGCAGATCGAGGCGCGCTGGAGCGCCCAGCGCCAGCTGGCCGAGCGCTTACTGGAACTGCGCCAGCAGTGCGCCGAAGCACGCGCGAGCGACAATCAGGACGAACTGGCCGCGCTGGAAGGCCAGCTGCGCGATGTGCAGGCCGAACTCGGCGATGCCCAGGCCGCCGAGCGCCTGGTCAGCTTCGAAGTCTGCCCGCGCCTGGTGGCCGAGGTGATCAGCCACTGGACCGGCGTGCCGCTGAGCCAGCTGGCCCGCGAGCACAATGCCAAGGTAGCCAGCTTCGCCAGCGACCTGCGCGCCCGCGTGCGCGGCCAGGAGCAGGCGGTGCAGGTGCTCGACCGCGCCATGCGCGCCAGCGCCGCCGGGCTGAACAAGGAAGACGCGCCGGCCGGGGTGTTTCTCCTGGTCGGTCCCAGCGGCGTGGGCAAGACCGAGACCGCCCTGGCCCTGGCCGATCTGCTGTACGGCGGCGAGCGCTTCCTCACCACCATCAACATGTCCGAGTTCCAGGAGAAGCACACCGTCTCCCGCCTGATCGGCGCGCCGCCCGGCTACGTCGGCTACGGCGAAGGCGGCATGCTCACCGAGGCGGTGCGGCAGAAGCCCTACTCGGTGATCCTCCTCGACGAGGTGGAGAAGGCCGACCCGGACGTGATGAACGTCTTCTACCAGATCTTCGACAAGGGCGTGGCCAACGACGGCGAAGGCCGCGAGATCAACTTCCGCAACTGCCTGATCCTGCTCACCTCCAACCTGGCCAGCGAGCAGATCGAGGCGCACTGCGCGGGCGAGCAACGGCCGCCGGTGGAGCAGCTGGAAGAGGCGATCCGCCCGACCCTCAGCCGCCACTTCAAGCCGGCGCTGCTGGCGCGCATGCGCGTGGTGCCCTACTACCCGGTGGCAGGCAGCGTGCTGCGCGAGCTGATCGAGCTCAAGCTGCAGCGCCTCGGCCAGCGCCTGGGCAAACGCCGTCTGGAGTTCAGCCACAGCCCGGCGCTGATCGAGCACTTGGCCGAGCGCTGCACCCGCAGCGACAGCGGCGCGCGGCTGATCGACCAGCTGCTGGAGCAGAGCCTGCTGCCGCAGATCGCCGACCGCCTGCTGGATGCCATGGCCAGCGGCAGCCACATCACCCGCGTGCACGCCACCCTGGACGGCGAAGGAGCGCTGAGCTGTGAGTTTGCCTGAGCGCATCCCCGAGGCCGCGCCACTGCTGGGGCAGATCGCCCAGCCGCTGGCCTATGCCGAGCAGCTGCTGCAGCAGTTCACCCACCTGGCCCGGCTGGCCGGCGCCGAACGCCTGCCGGCGGCCCTGGCCGAAGCGGCGGCGCAGCTGAGCGGCTGCCGTTTGGCCCAGCTGTACCTGCTGGACAGCACCCACACGTGCCTGACCCTGGCCGCCGAGTGGCTGGACGGCCAGCTCGCCGAGCACGAGGCCAGCCTGCCCAGCGACTACGACGGCGAGCAGCTGCTGCAGTACTGCCTGTGCCAGAACCGCCCGCTGAGCCTGGCCAGCCTCGACCCCAGCCTGCACGAGACCAGCTTCCTGCCGGTGATCGACAAGCCCTGGCGCAGCCTGCTGTGCCTGCCGCTGCAGGACGAGCAGGCGCGGGTCGCCGGCCTGCTGCTGGTGGCCGCCAGCGGCACCCGCGACCTGGAAGGCTTCGCCGCCTCGCTGGCCAGCCTGGGCACCTTCGCCCTGGCCCAGCACCAGCTGCTGCAGCGCCTACGCGCGCCCCGGGCCAGCCTGCCCGAGCCGATCAGCCCGGCACTGCCCAGCGACTACGGCCTGATCGGCACCAGCCCGGCCATGCGCGGCGTGTATCAGCTGATCGGCAAGGTGCTGCACAACCCCACCAGCGTGCTGCTGACCGGCGAGACCGGCACCGGCAAGGAACTGGTCGCCCGTGCCATCCACGACTGCGGCTTCCGCCGCAGCCAGGCCTTCATCGTGCAGAACTGCGCCTCGCTGCCGGAGAACCTGCTGGAGAGCGAGCTGTTCGGCTACCGCAAGGGCGCCTTCACCGGCGCCGAGCGCGACCGCAAGGGCCTGTTCGACGCCGCCGACGGCGGCACCCTGTTCCTCGACGAGATCGGCGACATGCCCCTGGCCCTGCAGGCCAAGCTGCTGCGCGTGCTGCAGGAGGGCGAGGTACGCCCGCTGGGCAGCACGCAGACGCACAAAGTCGACGTGCGCATCGTCGCCGCCACTCACCGCGATCTGCGCGCCCTGGTCGAGGAAGGGCGCTTTCGCGAAGACCTGTTCTATCGCCTGTCGCACTTCCCCATCGAGCTGCCGCCGCTGCGCGCCCGCGCCGAGGACATCCTGCAGCTGGCCCGGCACTTCGCCGAGCAGGCCAGCGCCTTCCTGCAGCGCCAGCCGTGCCGCTGGTCCGAGGCGGCGCTGGACCACCTGGCCGGCTACGCCTTCCCCGGCAATGTGCGCGAGTTGAAGGGGTTAGTAGAGCGTGCCGTGCTGCTGTGCGAAGGCGGCGAACTGCTGCCCGAGCACTTCAACCTGCACCCGGCCGGCCTCGGCGACACCGACAGCGCGATGAACCTGCGCGAACGCATGGAGCAGGTCGAACGCAACCTGCTGCTCGACTGCCTGCGCAAGAACCGCGGCAACCAGAGCCAGGCCGCCCGCGAACTGGGCCTGCCGCGCCGCACCCTGCTGTACCGCATGAGCCGGCTGCAGATCAGCCAGGCCGATGTCTGAGGCCACCATGAATTTCCCATCCGTCACCGCCCGTGGAGAACCCGCGATGTCCCACCGCCTACTGACCCTCACCCTGCTCGCCGCCCTGCTCGGCCTGGCCGGCTGCAACGGCAACTACAAGTCCAGCGACGACGACTACCGCCCGCTGGGCGACTCGCAAGTGCAACAGCGCGACGACTGAGCGCAAGGAGCCCCTACCATGGAACTGGTATTCGACATCGTCAGCGCCCAGCAGTACGCCCCGGGCCTGCTGACCAGCAAGAGCTTCCTCAAGGCCGGCGGCGTGATCGGCCGTGGCGAGGACTGCGACTGGGCCATCCCGGACAGCAAGCGCATCCTCTCCAACCGCCACGCCCAGGTCAGCTACGCCGACGGTCACTTCTACCTGACCGACACCAGCAGCAACGGCGTGACCCTCAAGGACAGCGGCGCGCGCCTGCCCAAGGGCGAGCCGCAACGCATCGAGCACGGCAGCGTGTACTGCCTCGGCGAGCTGGAGATCCGCGCCCGCGTGCTGCAGGACCCGGCGCAGTTCGAGGACAGCATCGGCCAGCGCCAGCACGCCGGCAGCATCATCCCCGACGACGCCTTCCTCGACCTCGACCCCATCGCCGCCCTGGAGCAGCGTCAGCGCGGCTACAGCCAGCTGGACGAGTTCGCCGGCCTGGTGCAGGCGCCCGAGGAAGAGCAGGCGCGCACCCAGTACGCGCGCATCGACATGGAAAGCCTGCTGGTGCCCGAGCTGGTGCAGGACGTCGAGCCCGAGCCGGTGATTGCGCCCCGCCCGCAACCGCGCCCGGCCGCGCCGCCTGCCGAGCCGCTGGCCGAGGGCTTCTGGCAACGCTTCGGCGAGGCCCTGGGGGTGAAAGTCGACGACCTCGATGCCGAGGCCCGCGAGGCCCTGGCGGTGCAAGCCGCACGCCTGCTCAAGCAGAGCGTGGCCGGCCTGCAGCAGAGCCTGCGCACCCGCAGCGAGCTGAAGAACGAACTGCGCCTGGCCCTAACCACAGTGCAGAGCGCCGGCAACAACCCGCTCAAGCAGGTCGGCGACGCCGGCGAGACCCTCGGCGCCCTGCTGCGCGGCAACAAGCCCGGCCAGCTGCCGGCCGAACAGGCTGTCGGCCGCGCCTTCCGCGACCTGCAGGCGCACCAGGTGGCGCTGTATGCCGCCAGCCGCACGGCGGTGCAGGGCCTGTTCGAGCAGTTCGCCCCGGAGCAGCTCGCCCTGCGCTTCGAGCAGGATCGCAAGCCGCTAATCGCCACCGCGGGCAGCCGCTGGCGCGCCTACCAGCGCCACTTCCGCGCGCTGGAGAAGGACGACGACTGGAGCCAGCGCCTGTTCGCCCGCGACTTCGCCAAGACCTACGAAGAACAGGTACGCCTGATCGCCACCCTCAACACCGATTACCAGCCTTCCTAAGAAGCAAGGATGAATGCCATGCGCCGTCTTATCAGCCTTAGCCTGCTCAGTCTGCTCGCCGCACTCGGCGGCTGCTCCAGCCTGTCGCCCTACTCCGACGTGACCAAGCTCGACCTGAAATTGCAGGCCAGCGAAGACCTCAACCCGGACCTGCACGGCCGGCCCTCACCGATCGTCGTGCGCCTGCTGGAACTGAAGAACCCCTCGTCGTTCAGCAACAGCGACTTCTTCTCCCTCTACCAGCGCCCGAAGGAATCGCTGATGCCGGACCTGGTCAGCTTCGAGGAGCTGGAAGTGCGCCCCGGCGAGGAGCGCGAACTGAAGCTCTCGGTGCAGCCGGGCAGCCGCTACGTCGGCGTCATCGCCGCCTACCGCGACCTGCCGGAAGCCAGCTGGCGCTTCGTCGTCAGCCTGCAGGAGCAGGAAATCAACCGGGCCGGTGTGCGCCTGGAAAAACACGGCATCGCGCCGCTCAAGCAAGAGGACTGAGCAATGGAAATGCTCAAGGTTGTCTGGCAGGAAGGGATGCTCCTGCGCCCGCAGCACTTCCAGCAGAACGATCGCTACTTCGAGCACCAGCTCAAGTCACGCTCGCGCCTGCAGGACATCTATCCCTGGGGCTTCTTCAGCCTGGAGATCGACCGCCAGTTCCTCGGCATGGGCAAGCTGGTGCTCAGCCAGGCCAGCGGCGTGCTGCCGGACGGCAGCCTGTTCGAGCTGGACGCCAGCCGCGAACCGCTGGCCCTCGACGTGCCGCCGAACACCGCGGCCACCCCGGTGTACCTGGCCCTGCCGCTGGTCACCGGCAACCATATCGAGAGCCGCCGCAGCGAGCAGCAGGACGTGCTGGCGCGCTACCGCGCCCATGACCTGGAAGTGGCCGACTCCAACGCCGGCGACGCCACCGTCAGCCAGGTCAGCTGCGGCCGCCCGGACTTCCGCCTGCTGCTCGGCGAGCAGCAGAGCGGCCAGGCCTTCGTCAGCCTCAAGGTCGCGGAAATCTTCGACACCAGCCCGGACGGAGTGATCAGCCTCGATCAAGATTTCACGCCGACCTTTCTGCATACCCAGGCCTCCAGCTACCTGCTGTCCTGCCTCAAGGAAGTGATCAGCCTGCTCGGCCACCGTGGCGACATCCTCGCCGAGCGGGTGCGCGCCGCCGGCAAGCTGGGCAATACCGAAGTCGGCGACTTCCTGATGCTGCAGCTGGTCAACCGCTACGAGCCGCAGCTGCGCCACTACCTGTCGCTGGAGCAGATGCACCCGGAGCTGCTGTACCGCGAGCTGGTCGGCCTGCACGGCGAGCTGGCCACCTTCGCCGCCGACCACAAGCGCCCGCGCCTGGACGGCCGCTACCTGCACAACGACCAGGCCGGCAGCTTCCGCAAGCTGATGGAGGCGCTGCGCCAGGTGCTGTCCATGGTGCTGGAGCAGCACGCCATCGAGCTGCCGCTGCAGCAGCGCCAGTACGGCATCCAGGTCTCGCCGCTGCAGGACCACAAGCTGCTCGGCAGCGCCACCTTCATCCTCGCCGCCAATGCCCAGTGCGAGTCCGAGGAGCTGCGCAAGCGCCTGCCGGCGCACCTGAAGATCGGCGCCGTGGAGCGCATCCGCCAGTTGGTCAACCTGCACCTGCCGGGGATCAAGGTCAAACCGCTGCCGGTGGCGCCGCGGCAGATTCCCTTCCACGCCGGCAAGACCTACTTCGCCCTGGAGTTCAGCGCCGAGGAACTGGCGCAACTGGAAAGCTCCGGCGGCTTTGCCTTCCACGTGTCCGGCGACTTCGCCGGGCTTGAACTGAAATTCTGGGCGATCAGGAGCTGAACATGATCAGGGAAGCACAGGACACCACCGTCGTCCTCAGCCGCCAGGGAGAAGGCGCCGCCCCGCGCGGCCCGCTCACCGACTTCAACACGCCGCGCTTCGAGCAGCTCGAAGAGCGCATGGTCTACGCCGCGCGCATGCGCCCGGCGGAAGTCTTCAATATCAGCTTCAACCCGCTGGTGGCGGCCAGCGCGCTGCTGCTCTCGGAAGTGGTGCGGCTGAAGACCAACGCCAACCCGGAAAACTTCGACGCGCTCAACGAGCGCCTCAACGTGGCGATCAAGCTGTTCGAACACCGCGCCCTGCAGGAAGGCGTCGACGGCGGCCAGGTGATGGCCGCGCGCTACGTGCTGTGCACCGTGGTCGACGAGGCGGTGGTGACCACGCCCTGGGGCAACGAGAGCGCCTGGTCGCAGATGAGCCTGCTGTCGACCTTCCACAACGAGACCTTCGGCGGCGAGAAGTTCTTCCAGCTGCTCGAACACCTGTCGCGCAACCCGGTCAAGCACCTGGCCATGCTCGAGTTGATGTACATCTGCCTGTCGCTCGGCTTCGAGGGCAAGTACCGCGTGCTGCCGCGCGGCATGCTCGAACTGGAGGCGATCCGCGACAGCCTGTACCGGCAGATCCGCCAGCTGCGCGGCGACATCCCGCGCGAGCTGTCGCCGCACTGGGAAGGCCTCAAGGAAGGCCGTCGCCGGCTGGTGCGCATCGTCCCCGGCTGGCTGGTGGCGGTGGCCACCGTCGCCGGCCTGGCGCTGCTCTATGCAGGCTTCAGCTGGGTGCTGCACGAGCAGCGCGGCACCGTGCTGCAACCCTATCAGGCGGCCGAGCTTGCCCCGGCCCCCGTACAAAGCAATCAGGGATGATCTGAGATGAAGGACTTTCTCAAGAAAACCGCGGCGTTGTTCCGCAAGACCTGGGTCTGGAGCCTGTGCCTGGTCCTGGTGCTGGCCCTGCTGATCTGGTTCGTCGGCCCGCTGCTGGCGGTGGCCGACTCCAAGTTCTGGGAGTCGGCGGCCAGCCGCCTGGTCAGCATCAGCCTGCTGTTCCTCGCCTGGGGCCTGTTCATCGTGTTCATCAGCTGGCGCGCCAACCTGCGCAAGAAGGCCGAGGCGGAAGACGTCGACGCCCAGGAGCGCCTGCGCCGCGAGGGCCTGATCAGCGAGGAGCAGGTCGAGCTGAAGAGCCGCTTCAAGCAGGCCCTGCACACCCTGAAGACCTCCAGCCTGTACCGCGGCCGCAGCGACAAGTGGCGCAACGAGCTGCCCTGGTACCTGCTGCTCGGCGCCGAAGGCAGCGGCAAGACCAGCCTGCTGGAGTTCTCCGGCCTGGACTTCCCGCTGAACAAGGGCGACGAGCGCCGCCTGACCAAGGATGTCGGCGGTACCCGCTACTGCGACTGGTACTTCGCCGACCACGCCGTGCTGCTGGATACCGCCGGCCGCTACCTGACCCAGCCCGACGTGGCCGTGGACAGCCGCGCCTGGCACACCCTGCTCAGCCTGCTGCGCAAGCGCCGCGCGCGCCCGCTCAACGGCGTGCTGGTCGCCGTGCCGGTCGACACCCTGCTCTACGCCAGCGAGCTGGAGCTGGAGAACTTCGCCCGCCAGCTGCGCCAGCGCCTGCATGAGCTGCACGCCGAACTGCGCGCCGAGGTGCCGGTGTACCTGGTGCTGAGCAAGGCCGACAAGGTCATGGGCTTCGACGAGTTCTTCGACCAGCTGAGCCGCGAGGAAAGCGACCAGGTGCTCGGCGCCAGCTTCCGCAAGGGCCAGGTGGCCACCGACGCCAACGTGGTACGCCAGGAGTTCGAGGAACTGCTGCGCCGCCTCAACAGCCAGGTGATCATGCGCCTGCACCAGGAGCGCGACACCCAGCGCCGCGGCCATATCCTCGACTTCCCGCACCAGCTCGGCCAGCTCGGCGAGCGTCTGTGCCTGCTGGTGGAACTGGCCTTCAGCGGCAACCGCTACCAGCGCGCCAGCCACCTGCGCGGCTTCTACCTGACCAGCGCGCCGCAGCTGCAGGAGCTGCTCGACCCGAGCACCACCGGTATCGGCCGCAACCTCGGCCTGGCCGGCAGCAGCCTGCCGACCTACCGCAGCGGCCGCGCGCGCTTCATTCATCAGCTGCTCAGCCGGGTGATCTTCCCCGAGGCCGAGCTGGCCGGCCTGGACGACAAGGAAATCCGCCGCATCGACTGGCGCCAGCGCGCCCTGTACGCCGGCGCCGCCTGCTGCCTGCTGCTGTTCGGCCTGTTCTGGGGCGCCAGCTACTCGGCCAACCACGGCCGCCTGGAACAGCTGCGCGAACTGGCCCTGCAGCTGGGTCGCGACGGCGACAGCCTGAGCGCCCAGGACGAGGCCAAGCAGGCCCTGCCGCTGCTGGGCGGCGGCTACGCCGCCACCCAGGTGTTCCCCGCCGACGCCCGCCTGCTGGAACGCGGCGGCCTGTACCAGGGCCCGGCCGTGCAGCCCGAGGTGCATGCCGCCTACCGCCGCCAGCTGGAAAGCCAGCTGCTGCCGCGCGTGGCCCGTCAGCTGGAAGGCCAGATCCGCGCCAACCGCGACGACCGCGAGCTGCTGCTCGGCAGCCTGCGCGCCTACCTGATGCTCAACCTGGAGCAACGCCGCGAGCCGGCCTTCCTGCAGGACTGGCTGGCCGCCGACTGGTCGTTGCGCTACGCCGGCGACGAGCCGACCCAGAAGCAGCTGAACGCGCACTTCAAGCGCCTGCTGGCCGAGCCGTTCGCCGCCTACCCGCTGAACGACAACCTGGTGGCCGAGGCGCGGCAGATCCTGCGCAGCGAGTCGCTGGCCCAGGTGGTCTACCGCATGCTTCGCGACCAGGCGCGCAACCTGCCCGAGTACCGCATCGCCCAGGCCCTCGGCGCCCAGGCGCCGCTGCTGCTGGGCAGCGACTACGCGATCCCCGGCCTGTACACGCAGAAGGGCTACCAACAGTACTTCGTCGCCCAGGGCCTCGGCCTGGTGCGCGACATCCTCGAAGACAACTGGGTGCTGGGCGAGGGCAACCAGCTCAGCGAGCGCGACCTCGGCCGCCTGATGGTCGAGCTGGAGCAGCTGTACTTCCGCGACTACGCCAACTACTGGGGCGAGGCCGTGGCCCGCCTGGGCCTGGAGCCGATCGGCAATACCGCCCAGGGCATCGTCACCCTCACCGCGCTGACCGCGGCCAACTCGCCGCTGCTGCAGGTGCTGGTGGAAGTGCGCGACAACACCCGCTTCGACCTGCCGGCCGCCGCCGACCAGGTGGACGACCTGGCCGCCCAGGCCAAGCTCGGCAAGAAGGGCAAGCTGGCAGCCGCGGCCGCCGGCAAGGGCCTGGATGCCGTCGCCAAGAGCCTGCCGGACACCGCGCGCAAAGCCCTGCAACGCCGCTTCGAACCGCTGCACCGACTGCTCGACAGTAACAGCGGCGCCGGCCCCGAACTGGCCGCCACCCTGCAGGCGCTGGACGCCCTGCAGCTGCAGCTGAGCAGCCTGGCCCACGCCAGCTCGTCGGAACAGGCCGCCTTCGAGATGGCCAAGGCGCGCATGCAGGGCCGCCCGGATGCGATCAACCAGGTGCGCGGCAGCGCCGCCCGCCTGCCGCAACCGGTGGCCAACTGGCTGACCCTGGTGGCCGACGACAGCTGGCAGCTGGTGCTGAACGACGCCTACGGCTACCTGAACAAGCGCTACCGCCACGAGCTGTACGGCTTCTACAAGGAGTCGCTGCTCAAGCGCTATCCGTTCAGCGCCAAGAGCGAGAGCGACGTGGCCATCGCCGACTTCCGCGAGTTCTTCAAGGCCGATGGCGTGGCCGATGCCTTCGTCGACCGCTACCTCAAGGCCTTCGTCAGCGACAGCGACGGCAAGTATCAGCTGCGCCGCATGGACGGCCAGGGCCTGCCGTTGTCGCCGGTGTTCCTCGCGCAGATGAACCGCACCCAGGTGATCCGCCGCAGCTTCTTCGCCGAGAACCCGGCCGAGCCGCTGGTGCTGTTCAAGCTGGAACCCTTCGCCCTCGACTACAGCCTCAACCGCGCCGACTTCAAGTTCGGCGGCCAGCAGCTGGAATACCGCCACGGTCCGATCGTCGCCAGCGCCTTCCGCTGGCCGGCCGAGGGCGCCAGCGAGCGCAGCAGCCTGGTGCTGGAGGAACAGGGTGGACGCCGCGTCGGCATCGAGAAGAACAGCGGGCCCTGGGCACTGTTCCGCCTGCTCGACATGATGCAGGTGGAGCAGCACAGCGGCCGCGACGTGCTGCTGGTGAA
Organism: Pseudomonas sp. CAU 1711; assembly: GCF_039888625.1. Lineage (NCBI taxonomy): Bacteria > Pseudomonadati > Pseudomonadota > Gammaproteobacteria > Pseudomonadales > Pseudomonadaceae > Pseudomonas > Pseudomonas sp. CAU 1711. The sequence continues at coordinate 9,022 of NZ_JBDQQT010000019.1, read as the reverse complement.
AGCCAACCTCGGCGGCCTGCAGGCCAAGTACCTGCTGCACAGCCAGCGCTCGCCGAACCCCTTCGATGCCAGCCTGCTGCGCCATTTCAAGCTGCCGGCGACCCTCTGATGAAGGTCGCCCAACGCCTCTGGAGCAGCGCCGGGCGCAGCGACACCGGCAAGGTGCGCGCGCGCAACGAGGACGCCTTTCTCGACCAGCCGCAGCAGGGCCTGTGGGTGGTCGCCGACGGCATGGGCGGCCACCAGGCCGGCGACCTGGCCAGCCGCCTGATCGTCGAGAGCCTGGCCGAGCTGCCCGCCGGCCTGGACTTCGAAGACCGCCTGGATGCCGTACGCGACTGCCTGCAGCGCATCAACCGCCACCTCAGCCTGGGCCTGACCCTGACCGGCGAGACCCAGGACCTACTGGTCGGCAGCACCGTGGTGGCGTTGCTCGCCGAGGGCAGCCGGGTCGCCTGCCTGTGGGCCGGCGACAGCCGCGCCTACCTGCTGCGCGGGCGCCAGCTGTTCCAGCTGAGCCGCGATCACTCGCTGCTGCAGCAACTGGTCGACGAGCGCGGCATGAGCCCGGAAGAGGCCGCGCGCCAGCCCGGCGCCCACGCCCTGACCCGCGCCATCGGCGCGGCCGAGGAGCTGCAGCTGGATACCCTGGAACTGGAGAGCCTGCCCGGCGACGTGTTCCTGCTGTGCAGCGACGGCCTCTACCAGGACCTCGACCACGATCTGCTCACCGCCGCCCTGCTGCGTCCCAGCCCGCAACTGGCCCTGCAGCGCCTGTTCGAACTGGCCCTGCTGGGCCCGGCCCGCGACAACCTCAGCGCCGTGGTGATCAACCGATGAACGCCGAAGCCAAGGCCTGCAGCGCCGACCTGACCCTGATGGCAGGGGCCAGCCCGAAGCGCGCCTCGCGCCCGCTGCCAGAAGGCCTGCCGGAGGTGCTCGGCGGCCGCTACCGGATCGAGCGCCTGCTCGGCGTCGGCGGCATGGGCGCCGTGTACCGCGCCCGCGACCTGCTGCGCGAGCAGTTCGGCGAGCCGCAACCCTGGGTGGCGCTGAAGACCCTCAGCGAGGACTTCGCCGAGTACCCGGACGCCAGCGCCCTGCTCTACAGCGAGTTCGCCCTCACCGCGCGGCTCAGCCAGCGCAGCCTGGTGCGCTTCTACAGCTTCGAGGTGGACCCGGCCTGCCAGCGCGCCTTCATCACCATGGAGCTGCTCGCCGGCAATACCCTCGACCATGTGCTGCACCAGTATCCCAGCGGCCTGCCCTGGGCCGAGGCGCAGCGCATCGCCGTCGACCTGCTGGAAGCGCTGCACTACGCCCACGACCAGGGCGTGCTGCACGGCGACCTGAAGCCGAGCAACCTGATGCTCGGCGACGACATCCGCCTGTTCGACTTCGGCCTCGGCCAGGCCCGCGAGGGTTTCCTCAAGGGCCTGCCGCGCCTGGCACGCAGCCGCTTCGCCGCCTGGACGCCACGCTACGCCGCCCCCGAACTGCTCGACGGCGCCGCCCTCAGCGCCGGCGCCGACCTCTACTCGGTGGCCTGCGTGATCTACGAACTGTGCAGCGGCAAACATCCCTTCCGCCGGCAAAGTGCTAAACAGGCACAGGCAATGGAACTGCCGCTGGAAGCACCCGCCGACCTGCCGCGCAACCTGTGGCCGGCCCTGCGCCGCGCCCTGGCCTTCGACCCCGAACAGCGCGGCAGCCTGGCCGAGTTGCTGCACGCCTTCCGTGCCCAACAACCGAGTGCCTCGCTGCTCGCACGCCTGCTGCACCGCCTGGCCTGAACCGGCACCTCGACAAGGACGATCAGATGTTCAACCCCGCCAACCAGACCCATTTCAGCCTGACCCTCGACGGCGTCGAACACGACCTGCAGGTGCTCGAGTTCAGCGGCCGCGAGGCCCTCGACCAGCCCTACCGCTTCGAGGTCGAACTGGTCAGCGAGCGCCCCGACCTGGATCTCGCCGAGCTACTCGGCAAGCCGGCCTTCCTCGCCTTCGCACCGGACGGCAGCGGCATCCACGGCCTGATCCACGACGCCGGTCAGGGCGAGTCCGGCAAACGCCTGACCCGCTACCGCCTGACGCTTAGCCCGAAGCTGACCTGGCTCGGCTATCGCAGCAACCAGCGCATCTTCCAGCACCTGACGGTGCCGCAGATCATCGCGCAGGTGCTGGAGGAGCACGGCATCCTCGGCGGCGCCTACCGCTTCCAGCTCGGCCCGACCCTCTACCCCGAGCGCGACTACTGCGTGCAGTACGACGAGACCGATCTGCACTTCATCCAGCGCCTGTGCGAGGAGGAAGGCATCCACTACCACTTCGAGCACGGCCCCGAGGCCCATGTGCTGGTGTTCGGCGACGACCAGACCGGCTTCCCCAAGCTCGGCCAGCCCACCGCCTATGTGCAGGACAGCGGCATGGTCGCCGACGAACCGGTGATCAAGCGCTTCGCCCTGCGCCTGGCCACCCGCACCAACCAGGTCAGCCGCCGCGACTACGACTTCGAGCAGCCGCGCCTGCTCATGGAGTGCGGCGCCAAGGCCGAGTTCGAGCCCCGCCTGGAAGACTACGACTACCCCGGCCGCTTCACCGAGCGTGCACGCGGCAAGCACCTCAGCCAACGCAGCCTGGAACGCCACCGCGCCGACTACCGCCTGGCCCAGGGCGAAAGCGACCAACCGCGCCTGGTCACCGGCCACCTGCTGGAAATCTCCGAACACCCGCGCCACGAATGGAACGACCTGTGGCTGCTGCAGGAAGTGCTGCACGAAGGCAAACAACCGCAGGTGCTGGAAGAATCGGTGACCAACTTCCGCGGCGGCCAACTCCCCTCTCCCCCCGGGAGAGGGGCCGGGGGTGAGGGTGCGACAGGCCACTCGGACAACTTCCACCAGGGCTACCGCAACCGCTTCACCGCCACCCCCTGGGATGTCCTCCACCGCCCCGCCCTGCGCCACCCTAAACCCAAGGTGCTGGGCAGCCAGAGCGCCGTGGTCACCGGCCCCAAGGGCGAAGAAATCCACTGCGACCAGTACGGCCGGGTCAAGGTGCAGTTCCACTGGGACCGCGAGGGCCAGGCCGACGACACCACCAGCTGCTGGCTGCGCGTGTCCTCCAGCTGGGCCGGCGACCGCTACGGCGGCATCGCCATTCCGCGCGTGGGCATGGAAGTGCTGGTCACCTTCCTCGAAGGCGACCCCGACCAGCCGCTGGTTACCGGCTGCCTATACCACGCCGAACACCTGGTCCCCTACGACCTGCCGGCAAACAAGACCCGCACGGTATTCAAGACCCTGAGCAGCCCGGGCGGTGGCGGCTACAACGAGCTGCGCATCGAAGACAGGAAAGGCCAGGAACAGATCTATATCCACGCCCAGAAGGACTGGGACGAGAACGTCGAGCACGACCAGAAGATCCGCATCGGCCACGAGCGCCACGACACCGTCGAGGCCAACAGCTACACCGAGCTCAGGGCCGAGGAACACCACACCACCCATGCCGAGCGCAAGGTGGAGGTCAAGGCCGAAGACCACCTGACCATCGCCCAGAACCAGCACATCAAGCTCGGCACCGCCCAGCTGACCAAGGCCGGCCGCGAGATCCACCTCAAGGCCGGGCAAAAGATGGTCATTGAGGCCGGCGTCGAACTCACCCTCAAGGCCGGCGGCAGCTTCATCAAACTCGACCCCGGCGGCATCACCCTGGTCGGCCCCCTGGCCAAACTCAACGCCGGCGGCGCACCGGGTTCGGGCAGTGGTATCGCCCTCAAACAGCCGTTGCAGCCGGGGATGGCTGACAAGGACAAGACGGGGAATTTGCTGGATCAGGCCTTGCTCAACAATCTGCCAAACACCGAGAGCGCCCCTCAGGCCTTCTTTCTGTTCTCCGAATGATTTTGGAACCTCACATGAAACCAAGCATCTGCGCTCTCTTGGCCTCGTTTCCCTTCATTTTGCTCAGCAGCGCTTGCAGCGCACAGGAGGTCACTCTCCAACTGGAAGCACTTTCTTATGAGGAAGCACTGCAGGCCTACCATCACGCAGGACGCGATGAAATCTACCGTTGCATACACCAGATCGCGAATGACCATTACGAAGCGACCGCTACTGCCAAACCGATTGCCATTGTCATCGACGATGTTCTGTATCTGAAACTGAGTGGAAAGCTCATAGAGCTCATTCAAACGGAAGCGGATGAGAAGTCAGCTCGCTTTGCGAGTGAGGTCACTACGGCCCAAGCCGGCTACTCAATCATCAAACAGTTTAATTTTTCCGAGTATCGAGAGTCGGACGACCGCCATGTGGACTTCTGGGTGGAGACACCATCCGGGAAGCAACAGCTTAAAACCTTCGGAAATCGCTGCGGAATTTAATTGCAATGCCAGCCACATTGGTCGCTTGAGATATTCAAGGAAGAGTTATGTCAGCCAGTCGATACAGCATTGTCGAGAGCGTCGGCAGTGCAATACAAACGGTCACTACTTTCGATGACCTAGAGAAGCACCATCCATCTTCTGGGCAGGAAGCTGGTCGGGACTACGAAACCATAGACGGCGATCTTGAGGAAATTCGCAAGACCTCCGACGGTCGCATTTTAATAAAAAAAGACTTCGTATTACTGGTGAATGGAAGCAATGCGAACATTCCTGTTCCTTGCCCCATCTCTGGATATGTAAAAACCAAATCTGCTTATGGCACGGTATCGATCTATGACACCCCAGGCGGCAAGCTGATCGGGCAGGTGCTTCACCTGAGCACAAACTTCAAGGTCAAGAACGGCGACTATGTCGAGTACGGCCAGCCAATAGGCATTCAGTCTGGAACAGGTGCTGCTGGAACCGTTACATATGCGATTCACGTGCACGTCGAACTGGAAAAAGACCAGTTCATCCGCTACATATCCGATATTGCCACTGGAGCGATCATTCCAGGAGAAGGTTTGGCAGAAGGCAACAATGATCAGCTCTATCAATTTCCCGTGCGCAAGGCTGATGGTAATAGTTTTCAAACCGAAGAGCTGTTTAAAGTTTTAGAGCAAGAAACGACTGGGCATTATTTATTGGGGAATCATGATTTCTGGCATGGCGGAGTTCATTTCAGTGAAAAAAGCGTCCCTCATTGCAGAGTTGATCAGCCTGTACGCTGTATTGCGGACGGAGAAGTGATTGCTTACCGCCTAAATAGACGCTATCTGCAATCTGAGTTTAAAGGGCTGACCCAAAGTACAAACCTGCAATATTCAACATCTTTTTGTCTAGTTCGCCATACTTATGAATCCCCCAAGCGCGCACCAGAAAAAAAAGAGAAACCGAAGGTAAATTTGGCAGGTAGCCACATCAGCTTGTCTTGCGCTCGTTATGGACGTGATATCGCCGATGTGAAGCTCGGAGAAAGCGGCAATTTTGAGGCGCTGATGCCCGCGGCAACTGAATTACAGATCTTAGAGATCCAGGACTCAGCCCGCAGTGGTTATCGTTTTGCCAGCGCCAAAATTATCAGTGGTGAGTTGATAGGTACAAATAGAGATGGCCATGCTTCCACGCGGGCTACCGGGGAGACTATCTGGTTTGCCGCACTCGACAAGAACGGAAACCCTGTTAAAGACAAGAATAACAATGAAATATTCAAGATTCTGAATCCTACCCCTGTCGAGCAAAAAGCATCTGCTCATGTTAAGCCAGAAAGAAACAAGCTCACCTTTTATAGTCTTTATATGCATCTCTTGCCATTTGAGGCGTTCCCAGAAACTGAAGGTGCATTTAAGAGACGGGTAAAAGTTAAAGCTCATGGCCTTAATGTGCGATCTAGCGATAATCTCTCTTCAGAGCCACTTGGGCACATCTCAACTGGATCTATTCTAGAGGTAATTACGGCAGATCCCGTACATCGAAAAACGCCTGAAGACGCTACAGTCTACGAGCTCGCACAAGCCAAAATTATCAGTGGCTCTGTTAGGAAGGCAGGAAAACAAACCGCCGGTACTGGAGACACTATATGGCTAGCCCTCAGTATGACCGAAGAGAATAAGCCAACTAAGTCATTCGTCGATGAAATACCTAAACATGCGCTAACGCGCCCGCGCTACTGGAAAGGTAAAGTTATCGCTCGTACCAAGGCGCGGATCGCTGCATTTCAAAACCCAAACGATGAAGAGTCTAAGCGAATAGGGCTTGTTGCGGAGAATAGCACCCTCGAGTACCACACCGACTCACTAAAAAAAGTAGTTCGTGCTGGCCAGGAAAAGACAATGGCCAAGTGCTCAATCGCTAGTGGAGGCTTGTGGGATCGTCAACTATGCCCTGCCTTTGTGTGGATTTGTATTGATGACACAACACTAGAACTTAGCACCGCTCAGCCTACTGAGTTCGACAAAGTTGTCAGCGTATCCACCCCTATTAAAGCAGGCGATCCAATTAGCTATCTTGGGTTATATGAAACCCCTGCAAGTATAAATGGCGGTAAGAATAGCAACCATCAAGTACACTTTGAGATTTTCACCGACGATAGGAATTTGGATAAATTTCTGCGCAATGAAGCAGATATCAAAGATGGCAAACAATACCTTCTTCTGCCGCAAGGCACTGAAGTCCACAACAAGAACATTCTAACTAGCAATCAACTGCTTCCAGCCTCTACTGCTAGTAGGCTAGAACGCGAGCATGCAGTTGAGCTCAACAAATGCCCCATACAGAAAGATGAAAAAGGTCAAGAGTGGTATTCGGTTACGGTCTACGATAATGCTCAAACTATATCCGGTCTGGTTAAAAAACCAAACTCATCTACTCCGAGTAGCCCAGAAGTTATAACCCAGCATGACTGGAAAAAATTGGGCTTCCGAGTTGTACAAGAAAACAATCCAGATGCGGACGGATTCTTGGACCCGGAGGATATGCCAGAGTTCTTTCAAGAACTTTATAGAGAAATCGATAAATTGGGTGACAAAAATGGAAAAGTCACCCCAATAGAACTACAGTCGGCTCTCCGTGATCCAGCCCTAAGAGAGCGTTGGTCAAAACTGATCGCGTACCATCCGACCGAGTGGCAGGCAAAATCCAACGAGCCTAAATGGCACGTGCTGGAGGATTTGCTTAAAGAAAACTATGAGACCATTAAGAAGCAGTCTGGAAACTCAAACATCCAACTGATTAACAACTTACTCAATTCTACCCGCGAACTATTTCGTCATGAAAAGGAGCGAATTGATAACTTGGTATTTTGGAATGAGCTTGAAGGGGCTATGCAAGTCACCTTACCTAAGCAGGTGTACCACTTTCACCCTATTACATTTATAACCAACTTACGACCAACCACTAACAAGGTTGCCACAAAAATTGGAAAAAATCTCTCGAAAAAAGATTTCGTCAGCCTTGTACATGAGTCGGCATTAAGAGAAGAAGAGCGCTCTGGCGTTCCCGCAGCGATAACAACAGCGCAAGCAATACTAGAGACTGGCTACGGAAGACATGTACCGACAGATGTGAATACGAAAAAATATAGCTACAATCTCTTTGGAATCAAAGCACATGGAAATCCTGACTTTGTCGAGATATGGACACACGAGGAAGTCAATGGAAAGAGGATTAAGATACTGGACAAGTTCATGGCTTACCAATCATTTGACGACAGCATTAAAGGCAGAACCGATTTCTTTGTGCAAAACAAACGATATCATGACCTCTTATCTAGTAAAGACTCAAATTTCTGGGCTGATGAGCTACAAAAGAGAGGCTATGCCACTGACAGCCAGTATGCAAAAAAACTCAAAGGCATAATAAAATCATGGGACCTTTAATCAAACTTTCCCTAGCCCTGGCAATTTTAATAACTTCCACCACCTCTTACGCAAGCGACTTTTGCGACAAAGTCAATGAAACAACGTATAGAGACGAAACTTACTTAACTCCACCAGGGCAAATATATCGAGTCACTGGGCCTGATAAGCTCTACCTCTACAGCGCTCCAAATAGAAAATGCTCATATGGTGAAAACATATTTCTCATTGAGAATGACAAGGTACAGGCTTACACCGAATTTAATGAGTTCCTATCAATAATGTACTTTAGAGAAGATGGTGAAACTATAGAAGGATGGGCTCTTAAAAAACAGCTCTCTCAGACAAATGAGAGAATTAGCCCCTGAATTACGAAGCACGGCGACTGGAATCACTCAGGGACAGACCCTGAGTGATTTATTTTTAATCAGCCGTAATTATAATATTCTAGATAACTCACTCCGCCCAATCTCACCATAATTACTCTCCGTACACTTAGTGATCGCGTAATACCATGAGAGCACTATACTCTATTGTCTTTCTTCTAGCCTTCCAGACTTCTCTAGCCTGCGAGATCACAGATGAAATATTCAAAAGTAGCAAAGGAGAAGACTTTTCCATAGATCACTATATAGACATTTACAATATTGAGCCAACCCCAGAACTGGCTTTTGAGAATTTAAAAATAAAACTCAACAAAGCATCATCAGAAAATCACCTGCTACTTAGCAAAGGGGAATGTAATGGAATTTCCTGGAAGTTAATTTTTCACTTACATCAAGTTGTTCTAGGCGATGACTCTCATGGACTTGTTTTGACAGTATCAACCTACGACAAGTCCGGCACCATCATTGACAAACTCCCCTTGGCAAGCGTTCTATCTTATGAAGAGCAGGCCATCGAGAGAACATCTAGAAAACTAATTGGCAACATGCTTTCTGTATGTGAGCAGTACGTACAGATCTATCAGCATATTGACTCTGAAGAAAGCATTGAATACTTCACCTCTCCAATTAAATCCACATGTAAAACTCAATACCACTCATTTGCAAATGGTAGATTTAAAAATCTGAATCCATGAGCATCACCTATCGCCAGCATAAATCAAAGGTGCGACTTAAGGAAATTCTGAAGAAGACTTCCCGAATCTGGTGAAATACGCCGATCCCGTTGCCCGAGTTTCCCGATGAAGCAGATGACCTTCGCCGATGCCGAGTACGCCGGCAAGCGCAAGCAGACCC